>NZ_JADWMP020000022.1:0-98850 GCF_015767295.1 Shewanella sp. DW31 | reverse complement strand
GATGATGTAGGTTCTTGGAATAGCCCCTTCCAGGGGCAAGTCAAAGCCGCCTTCTAAGAAGGCGGATTCTTTACTTTAACCCGCGTCTGTCATGAAATCAGCTATCATTATGTTTATTGGAGATTTTATAGTGCTCACATTGGGGTGAACATAGCGGTATAGTGTATTGCCCATGCTCGAATTACAGGTCGGAGTGCTGGATGTCAACTCGTCAAAGCCTTATCGTTGGAATGAAAGACTTGCCCGATAGTTTGAATTTATCTTGGGCACAGCTAGATGAGCAGTTTTGTGTGCTACGGATGAGCCAAGCCTTTTACTGCCGTTGTAAACGCTCTGCGGCGCAAATCATTAATCAACCCATTAGCCAATTGTTTAGTGCTTTTAATGCTGAACTATGCGCCGATATTGTGAGGCGACGCGGCCAAGAAATAGGTTTTCAATTACAAGATCATCGCGGCATACGTGTGCATCTCGCGCTGCATTCTTTGCCTGAAATGGGATGGTATTTGATTCTATCCGACATCAATTTTGAAGATCCGCAGATGAAGGAGTTGCACTCGGATTATCGTCGAGCGATTCAAGCCAGCGATGCTTGGCTGCAACACATTGAAGATGTGATTAAATCCTCCCAAGAAGAAGTATTTAAAGTCGCAGTTTCTAAGGCGATGTCACTCACTGGCAGTCGATATGGCTTTATTCTGTTGCATAACGAAAAGTTAAAAACACTCACACTCGCCGCGCGTTCTGAGTATCCCCACGCAGAGGCTAATCAAGCCGATTTTGTTGAAGATAATACCCAAGTGTCAGAACTTGAAAGCCGCGTATGGCTCGAATGTGTGCGAGATTATAAGCCGATCATCCAAAATCAAACCGACTCCCAAAGGCGCTTAGGGGATTTGCCCTTAGATAAACTGCTACTTGGAGGGCGTTACTTGGCGGTGCCGATTTTATTTCGCAGTCGCTTAGTGGGCATGCTGTGCGTGGTCGACCGTAACGAGCCTTATAGTCGTAATGATGCGAGATCATTACTGACTTTTGCCAGCATTTTATGGCACAGCATTGAACTACCACGCACATTGCGCGCGGTATCCCGCCAGTCCAAAATCATTAAAGCGCAAAAAGAGCAATTATCTCAATCGTTAACACAGCTTATTAGTGCTATTTCTGAGGCATTAGAACTGAAAGATGCCTATACCGCAGGGCATCAAAAGTCGGTGGCGCAATTAAGTTATTTGATTGGTGAGAAATTAGGCTTAGACCCGCTGCGTTTAGAAGGGCTGAAGATTGGTGCCTTAGTTCATGATATTGGTAAGTTAGCGATTCCATCACAGATTTTGACAAAACCGTCAAAACTTTCAAAAGAAGAATACGCATTAATACAGACCCATCCGCTCCATGGCGCTGAAATTATTGAGGATGTGGAGTTTCCTTGGCCCATTAAAGAGATGATTTTACAGCATCATGAGCGGCTCGATGGCTCAGGTTATCCCGCGGGCTTAAAGGATAAGGCGATTTTATATGAGGCAAAAATTATTGCCGTCGCCGATGTTGCCGATTCGATATTGTCCCACAGGCCTTATCGCCCATCGTTAGGGCTGGAGAAAATGACTGAAGTATTGCGTGCGGGCAAAGGGACTCTTTTTGATCCTGAGATAGTCGAAACCTGTTTAGCGATTTTGATTAATCGAGAGTTGAGTATTAGCGATCATATCGGCGCTGCGCCGCTTGAACCTTTAGTCACGATTTCACTCGACCATGAGTTAGTTGATATTAAGCGTTTACTTACGACTGCCCATGCTAAGGTGGCCGTGGTATTGGATGAGCAACATAAGATACTTGGGGTGATCACGAGTCGCTTACTGGAACATTGGTTTAGCCCATTACTTGGCACTGCGGCTGAGCGTGAACTGGATAGGGCATCTTTACATAAAAAAGCCCATCAGATCATGGAGCATTCAGTGCCTATTATCAGTGAGGTGGCCACATCGGAAGATGCATTACTGCAGTTGAATTTACTAGACTCAGAATATCTTGTGGTGGTGAACAAAGCGCAGCAGCCATTGGGGATTATCGGCTGGCGGGCCATTGCAATGACGAGAAATGCATTCCGTGAAGTAGAGCGTTTGATTTAAGTGTCTTATTAAACACTTTATTTTTAAGCCTGATAATGACAGCGCAACCGTAGGCTAAATTTTACCGACAATAAAAAAGATGCCCTTAGGCATCTTTTTTATGGAACTCATGTTATCGAACAAATGCTGTGACTGTTAATCAACAATACGCAGTAATTCGTTGATACCCACTTTACTGCGGGTTTTTGCATCGACTTTCTTAACGATAATAGCGGCATAGAGGCTGTACTTGCCACAGGCTGATGGTAAGTTGCCAGAAACAACCACAGAGCCTGCTGGCACACGACCGTAATGCACTTCGCCGGTTTCGCGATCATAAATTCGAGTACTTTGGCCGATATACACGCCCATAGAAATCACTGAGCCTTCTTCAACCACAACGCCTTCAACAATCTCAGAACGCGCACCGATAAAGCAGTTATCTTCGATGATAGTTGGGCCCGCTTGCAATGGCTCAAGTACGCCACCAATGCCCACTCCGCCAGATAAATGCACGTTTTTACCGATTTGTGCACATGAGCCAACCGTTGCCCAAGTGTCAACCATAGTGCCTTCATCAACATAGGCGCCTAAGTTCACATAGGATGGCATCAACACGGTATTTTTACCGATAAATGAGCCTTTACGTACTGTTGCCGAAGGCACTACACGAATGGCTTCCGCCTTAAAGCGGGCTTCATCATATTCGGCAAATTTTAACGGCACTTTGTCGAAGTATTTGGTTTCGGCGCCATCGATAACCACGTTATCGAAAATACGGAAGGACAGTAATACCGCCTTTTTCAGCCATTGGTGCACATGCCATTGTCCGTCGATTTTCTCGGCGACACGGACTTCACCTTTATCGAGCATATTGATGACATTTTGCACATCGCTGCGCACACCTGCGTCAACTGTGCTTGGTGTGATGTCGGCGCGCGCTTCAAAAGCCGCCTCAATACGTTGGCGTAAAGCCTCCATTTACTTCTCCCACTGGTCTCGTTAATTAACTGATTCGATATTCTTTGCACTCAGGGCACTGATTAAAGCATCCCTGAGGGTATTCTCTTGGGTTTCGTTAAGTTGCAAGCCATCATTAGTCTGCAGCATAAAAAAGTCTTCGGCTCGCTCACCAATGGTGGTGATTTTGGCCGCGAGTAATGTTGTGTTGCAACGGTAAAAGATATCCCCGACTTTTGCCAGTAATCCTGGCGAATCTAAGGCGATAAGCTCCATCATACTTGTACCATGACGACTGCTTTCGAGGAAACTCACTTGTGTCGGCACATTAAAAGGTTTCATCTTGCGCGATAGTTTTCTAAAGCGCGGCAGTTTTGGACTGTCGCTCGACAGGGCTTTCTCAAGCGCCTTACGGATACTTTGGATGCGTGAAAGCTGGCTAACGGGCTCACCATCCTGCTCTAAGATCACAAAGGTATCGAGGGCATAATTGTCTTTTGAGGTCATGATGTTGGCATCATGGACGTTGATATTTTTATTGTCGAGTACCGCCATCACAGTTGCGAACAATTTAGGTCTGTCTTGGCAATAGACAAATAGCTCAGTACCACCACGGGTGGTGTGTTTGGACACTAAGACTAAGGGCTCATCCTGTTGTTTGTGCTTTAAAATCGCTTCGGCGTGCCACGCGACTTGATTTGGCTGGTGGCGTAAAAAGTAATCTGCCTTAAAACGTTGCCACAGGGCATCGAGATCTTTCTCTTTCAATCCGCGGCGCAGCAGTTCTTTTTTCGCCTTGGCTTGGTATTCACGCACTCTGGCACGAATATCGACGGGTTTTTCTTTACCGCGGGCTAGCACTCTTTGGGTCGAAAAGTACAAATCGCGCAGCAGTGAGCCTTTCCAGTTGTTCCAGGTTTTTTCGTTGGTGGCGCAGATATCAGCGACCGTTAAGCAATACAGATAACTTAAATGCACGGCATCGCGGACTTTATTGGCAAAGTCGGCCACCACATCGGGATCGGAAATATCACGGCGCTGGGCGGTGACAGACATCACCAGATGATTTTCAACCAGCCAAGCGACTAGACGGCCATCGTGATCGTTTAACCCGTGCAGCTTACAAAAGGCGAGGGCATCGCTGCTGCCAAGTTTACTGTGATCGCCACCGCGGCCTTTGGCGATATCATGGAAGATAGCGCCTAATACGAGTAAACCTTTTTTAGGCAGTTGGTTGATGAGAATCGAGCCTAAGGGAAATTCTTCCTTTTGTTCGGCTTGGGAAAAACGCTCGATATTGAGCAGTAATCTGTGGGTGTGTTCATCGACCGTATAGGCGTGGAACAGGTCGAACTGCATCTGGCCTTCAATATTTCGCCATGCGGGTAAATAGGCCGATAACACGCCGTGTTTATGCATTAAAGACAAAGCAACAATGCCGCGAGGGTGTCGCAGAATTTCCATAAAGGCTTGGCGACAAAGCGGGTTTTCTTGCAAGGCTTGCGGTTGGGCGCGTCTTGCTCGGCGCAGTGAACGCAGTGTTGGTGCGTAAATACCTTTGATGTTGGAGTTTTTAGCGACTAACAAAAACAGCCGGACAATTTCTTCGCCGCTATCGAAAAGATCATCGCTTAGCGCTTCGATAAAAGTGCCGCGGCGCTGGTAGTGTTTATCTATCGATTGAATTTCTAAAGCTTTTGTGTGCCCCAGTGTTGCCCGTTTAAACAGCTGCAGCAACATTTCGTTTAGCTCCATCACTCGGCGTACTGTGCGATAGTAACGTTTCATCATTTGCTCAACAGCAAGCTGGGTGGCGTCTTCATACCCCATAAGTTCGGCAACTTGGCGTTGTACATCAAAGAGTAAGCGATTTTCATCGCGACCGACCACCATGTGCAGGGCAAAGCGTATCTTCCACAAAAAGTGCTGGCATTCGAGCAGCTCTTCTAGTTCACCAGGCTCTAAAAAGTCGTATTGGACTAATTCTTCGAGGCGAGCGGCGCCAAAATGGCGCATGGCCACCCAAGCAATGGTTTGAATATCCCTAAGACCACCGGGACAACTCTTGATATTGGGTTCTAAATCGAAGGCACTGGCTCTGGCATGGCGGGCATTTTGCTCATCCCGTTTTGCGATAAAAAAATCGCTTGAAGTCCAAAAGTCACTCTGACGAATCGCATCATAAAGTTGATCGAATAAAAACTCGGGCCCTTCGAGCAGTCGTGCCTCTAACAGATTGGTGGCTATGGTGATGTCTTCACGGCCGAGGATAATCGTGTCGTTTAATGTACGGACACTGTGGCCGATTTCCAGATTGGCATCCCACAGAAAGGCAATAAACTGACTGAGTGCCGCTTCGGCGGCGGGTGACAAGATATCATTAAACAGGAACAGCAAGTCGACATCCGAGTGGGGATGCAGCTCCCCACGGCCATAGCCGCCCACGGCAATCAAGGCAATATCATATTCCCTTAGACCGTGTTGTTCCCAAGCTTGCTTGACAAGGGCATCGACAAATTGACAGCGCTGCGTGACGAGCTCTTCAATCGGGGTTTTAGCCTTAAAACTGGCCAAAAGAATCTGATTCTGTTCGATTAATGATTGTTTAGCGAGCAGAGCTATATTCATCGAGTCCCTTGTTTTTATGCTTGTTAGTGTGGCCTATCGCTCGTGATTGATGATACGTGGGAAATCCTCATCCTCACGCAGGGTAAGTACTTCAACCCCTTTTTCAGTCACCAGTAAGGTATGTTCCCACTGGGCTGAATTTTTACCATCGGAGGTCGTTACCGTCCACTTATCATCGCGATCGAGTATGGTCGTGTGGCGACCAGCATTGATCATAGGTTCAATGGTGAAACACATGCCTGGGCGTAATACTGTGTTATCGCCGTTACGGTAGTGCATGACCTGAGGTTCCTCATGGAAACCCGAGCCAATACCGTGGCCACAATAATCTTGCACGATGGAATATTTCTCAAGCCCTGTTTTGCTGGCTTTGATGAATTTTTCGATAGTATTGCCAATTTCACCCAGTTTTAAACCTGGACGAACCTTACGAATAGCTAAATACAGGCTTTCTTGCGCGATGCGGCACAGACGTTTGTCCTTCGCGCTCACTTCACCGATTAAAAACATCATCGAGGTATCGCCGTGATAACCGTCTTTAATCACTGTGATGTCGATATTGAGGATATCGCCTTCTTTCAATGGTGGGTTGTCGTTTGGAATGCCGTGGCAAATCACATGGTTTACAGAAGTACAAATGGATTTGGGAAAACCATGGTAGTTAAGCGGCGCCGAAATCGCACCTTGCTCTTCGGTATATTTGGCGCAGAGGTCATTGAGCTCATTGGTGGTCACGCCCGGTTTAACATGCGGCGCGATCATTTCTAATACCTGTGCGGCTAGTTTGCCCGCAGCACGCATTTTTTCAATTTCTTCAGCGGTCTTGATGACTATACTCATTGCGTTTTCTCTTGTGTCTTTAATGTCTGTTGGCCACGCAACCTAATGCAAAAATTTGTGCTTTAGGGCTATTTATGGTATAAAGCGCGCCGTTATGTTTAAGTCTTGATGAATTGTCCAAGCTAGCTTTTGCGCTGCTTTGATACTTGCAAGACTAAAGATGGCGGCCATTATACATGGCTATTTGTCTAAATACTAAATCACACACGTGTCGACACATTCTTCGGGGTGCCCTCAGTTGTTATATAAGGGGTCGAAGACATGGGATACGTGGAGGTCTAACCCCCTAAATTTTAAGGTAATAGAAATGACTACAGTTTCAATGCGCGATATGCTTCAGGCCGGTGTCCACTTCGGTCACCAAACCCGTTACTGGAACCCAAAAATGAAGCCATTCATTTTCGGTGCTCGCAACGGTGTTCACATCATCAACCTTGAGCATACTGTGCCAATGTTCAATGAAGCGCTAGCTTTCATCAGCAACGTAGCTTCAAAGAAAGGTAAAGTATTATTCGTTGGTACTAAACGTGCTGCTGGCGAAGCGATCAAAGAAGCTGCTCTGTCTTGTGACCAGTACTATGTTGATCACCGCTGGTTAGGCGGTATGCTGACTAACTGGAAAACCGTTCGTCAGTCAATCAAACGTCTGAAAGAACTGGAAAGCCAATCAGTAGACGGTACTTTCGACAAGCTGACCAAGAAAGAAGCGCTGATGCGTACTCGTGAGCTTGAAAAGCTGGAAAAATCTTTAGGTGGTATTAAAAACATGGGCGGCCTGCCAGACGTATTATTCGTCATTGGTGCTGATCATGAGCATATCGCTATTAAAGAAGCTAACAACCTGGGTATCCCTGTTGTTGCAGTTGTTGATACTAACTCTGCGCCAGATGGTGTTAACTACATCGTTCCTGGTAACGACGACGCTATGCGTGCTATCCGCCTGTACACTTCTTCTGTTGCTGCTGCTGCAAAAGCTGGCCGTGGTCAAGATTTGGCTGTTCAAGCTGAGCAAGACGGTTTCGTAGAAGCCGAATAATAATAAGGCGGGATGATTATCATCACCCTTATTAACCAAGATTTTTGATTGGTTAACAGGGGCCATTCGGCCCCTGTTTTATATCTGCAAATTAGTCGATTTTTTATAGAGGATTTAACAATGGCAATTACTGCTGCCCAAGTTAAAGAACTGCGCGACCGTACTGGCGCAGGCATGATGGATTGTAAAAACGCTCTGACAGAAGCTAACGGCGACATGGAGTTAGCAATTGACAACATGCGTAAGTCTGGCGCTGCTAAAGCGGCTAAAAAAGCGGGTAACATCGCTGCTGACGGTACAATTCTGATCAAGAATGGCGAAGGTTTCGCTGCGCTATTAGAAGTTAACTGTCAAACTGACTTCGTTGCTAAAGATTCAAACTTCTTAGCATTCGCGAACGCAGTATTAGATGCCGCTGCTGCATCTAAAGTGACTCTTGAAGATTTAAAAGCACAGTTCGAAGATGCACGCGTTGCATTGGTAACTAAAATCGGTGAAAACATCAACATTCGTCGTGTTGAGTACATCGATGGTGCAAACCTATCTTCATACCGTCACGGTGAGCGCATTGGCGTTGTTGTTGCCGGTGAAGCTGACGAAGAAACCTTAAAGCACATCGCAATGCACGTTGCTGCTTCTAAGCCTGAATACGTGAACCCAGAAGATGTTCCTGCAGAAATCGTTGCAAGAGAACAAGCTCTGCAAATCGAAATGTCAATGAACGAAGGCAAATCGGCAGAGATCGCTGAGAAGATGGTTCTTGGTCGTATGAAGAAGTTCACCGGTGAGATTTCTCTGACTGGTCAAGCTTACATCATGGAACCAAAGAAAACTGTTGGCGAAATTCTGAAAGAGAAAGGCGCTAAAGTCACTAACTTCATTCGTTTAGAAGTGGGTGAAGGTATTGAGAAGAAAGAAGAAGATTTCGCGGCTGAAGTTGCTGCTCAAATCGCTGCTTCTAAAAAGGCTTAATCGCCAACGCTAAATACCCCCAAGACCGCGGCAATAGCTGCGGTCTTGTTATGACCAGGATAAAAATTATGAGCACCAATCCAAAACCCGCATTTAGACGCATTCTTCTTAAATTAAGTGGCGAAGCACTGATGGGCGACGAAGGCTTCGGCATCGACCCTAAAGTATTAGATCGCATGGCTCAGGAAGTGAAAGAGCTGGTTGAGCTGGGTATTCAGGTGGGTGTGGTTATTGGTGGTGGTAATCTGTTTCGCGGTGAAGGCCTAGCAAAAGCCGGCATGAACCGTGTGGTGGGCGATCACATGGGTATGCTGGCAACGGTTATGAACGGCTTGGCAATGCGAGACGCCCTGCACCGTGCCTATGTTAATGCTCGTCTGATGTCAGCTATCCCGTTAAAGGGTGTGTGTGATGATTACAATTGGGCTGAAGCGATCAGCTTGCTAAAATCTGGCCGAGTGGTTATTTTTGCTGCCGGTACAGGTAATCCTTTCTGCACGACCGATTCTGCGGCCTGTTTACGCGGCATTGAAATCGAAGCTGAAGTCGTATTGAAAGGCACTAAAGTTGACGGTGTATACTCCGAAGACCCAATGAAGAACCCAGACGCCGTTAAGTATGATGAAGTGACTTATGCGGAAATTCTGGAAAAAGAATTAAAAGTAATGGACTTAGCCGCCTTTACTATGGCGCGTGATCACGACATGCCTATTTTAGTCTTCAACATGAATAAACCTGGCGCTCTACGCCGCGTTATCATGGGTGAAGAAGAAGGCACGCTGATCAGAGCGAAAAAAGTTATTTAATGACCAAGAAGGACATTTAACGTGATTGAGAACATTAAGAAAGATGCGCAAGAGCGTATGGGTAAATGCGTTGACGCGACTAAAAACCAAATGGCAAAAGTGCGTACCGGTCGTGCCCACCCAAGCCTGCTGGATTCCATTCAAGTCTCTTACTACGGCACTATGACGCCACTAAACCAAGTGGCTAACGTGGGCGTTGAAGATTCACGCACTCTGTCTGTGACTGTGTTTGACCGTAGTGCTATCCAAGCCGTTGAGAAGGCTATTATGAGCTCTGATTTAGGTCTGAACCCTATGTCAGCTGGCGCGACATTACGTATTCCATTACCCGCGTTGACTGAAGAACGTCGTAAAGACTTCATCAAAGTGGTGCGTAACGAAGCTGAAAACGGTCGTATTGCTATCCGTAACGTGCGTCGTGATGCGATTTCTGAAGTGAAAAAGCTTGAAAAAGCTAAAGCTTGTACTGAAGATGATGTGCGTCGCAGTGAAGAAGAAGTGCAAAAGTTCACCGATGCTCACATTAAAAAGGTCGATGAGATTTTAGCGGCCAAAGAAATTGAGTTGATGGAAGTCTAATCTCAGTTCGATAAGCTAGAGTTGATGCGCCGTGTAGGGGTATACTACACGGCGTTTGTCTATTTTAAAGGGCTGTATTAGATGTCATCCACAGTGGAACTTGATCCGCACCCTAGGACGAGTGAGAGTGATTTATACACTCAAACGACCTTGCCGGGACAATTACCCGAACTCGTGAAACAGTCGTTACCTAAGCATGTTGCTATTATCATGGATGGCAATGGGCGTTGGGCACAAACCCAAGGTAAACCACGAGTGATGGGACATAAGGCTGGTGTTAAGGCCGTTAGAAGAGCTGTAAGCACGGCAAGCCAATTAGGCATTGAATCGCTAACCTTATTCGCATTTTCTAGCGAGAATTGGCGTAGACCCGATAAAGAAGTCAGCTTGCTGATGGAGTTGTTTTTTACTGTATTACAGCGCGAAATTAAATTACTGGATAAGAATCAGGTTAAGCTCAACATTATTGGCGATATCAGCCGCTTTTCGGCGCGATTACAGAAGCAAATTGCTGCTGCCCAAGAGAAGACATCTCGCAATACTGGCTTGGTTCTGAATGTTGCGGCTAACTATGGTGGCCGTTGGGACATACTTCAAGCAGCACAAAAATTAGCGGAAAAGGTCGAAACTGGCGAAATGACCAGCAGTCAGTTCACCGAAGAAGCCTTAAGTGCACATTTGTGCATGCAAAATCAGAGTGAAGTTGATTTAATGATCCGCACGGGCGGGGACTGTCGCATCAGCAATTTTGTGCTGTGGCAGGCGGCCTATGCAGAATTGGTGTTTACCGACACCCTTTGGCCTGATTTCGATGAACAGGCTTTTCATGAAGCGATAGCCATTTTTGCAAGTCGCCAGCGCCGTTTTGGTCTGACTGGAAGTCAGATTGATGAGATGCGTGCATTGTAAAACCTCATGAGGGATTTTTTTTGCTAAAACAACGAATAATAACAGCAACTTGGTTAGTTCCATTAGTTTTGGGGGCGATATTTTTGCTCCCTGCCAGCTACTTCGCCTGGGCCTTAGTTGCCGTCTTCCTTATTGCAGCAAAGGAATGGGGAAGAATTATCGATAATCAGTGTGATGTCACTCAGTGGAGCTTTACCTTCACAGTTGGTATCTTATTGGTGGCAATTAATCTTATTGTGCCAATCGATGCAGTTTGGTTAAGCCATCAGTTACATCCTATCTATTTGGCCATTCTCTATATTGGTGCATTCTGGTGGTTAGCATCACTATTATTAGTGGTAACTTATCCTAAAAGCGCTAAGTTCTGGCAAAAGAATCCTATGTTTAAGTCCATGTTTGGACAGTTAACCTTAGTGCCTTGCTTTGTTGCTCTTATCGCGCTCAAATCCATTAGCTCACAAACTTCACCCTATTACGGCCCAGTATTAGTACTGTTAGTGATGTTGATTGTGTGGGCCGCTGATTCTGGGGCTTACTTCGTCGGTAAAGCGATAGGTAAAACGAAACTGATGCCTGCAGTGAGCCCTGCTAAAACCTTGGAAGGCCTACTTGGTGGTTTAGTGACGACTATGCTCGTGGTTGCAGGTGTTATGTATTATTCACCAGAGCAAGAACTGGGTTTAGTTGTGGCAGTGACCTTATTTGTTGCTTTAGTGTCAGCGCTGGGCGATTTATCTGAGAGTATGTTTAAGCGTGCGGCCTGTATTAAAGATTCTGGCACTATTTTGCCCGGTCACGGCGGCGTGCTCGACCGCATCGACAGCCTGACTGCAGCCTTGCCGGTGTTTACCCTGATCTACATTGCATTCTGGATGTAACGCTATGCAAAATATGGTGATTTTGGGTGCTACCGGTTCAATTGGTGCTAGTACCTTAAGCGTGATTTCGGCTAATCCATTGGCTTATAGCATCTATGGATTGGTGGCCAATGCGAGCGTTGATAAGATGCTGGCTTTGTGTGTAGCCCATAAACCGAAAGTCGCTCATATGGTGGATGAAGAGGCTGCGAAACAGTTACGCGCCGTTTTACCCGCTGCGCTCAATATCCAAGTCACTACTGGCATAAACGATTTACTCGGTTTAGTGACGACTGCCGAAGTGGATACCGTAATGGCAGCGATTGTCGGGGCGGCAGGGCTAGTACCAACCCTTGAAGCCGTGAAGGCGGGAAAGCGAGTATTACTGGCCAATAAAGAAGCTTTAGTCATGTCGGGTGAGTTGTTTATTGAGGCGACTAAGCGCTCTGGTGCTGTGCTCTTGCCCGTGGACAGTGAGCATAATGCTATCTTTCAATGTTTACCCCTAGAAGTGCAGGCTAACCTCGGCCGTTGCGATTTAGCTGCGTCGGGTATATCCCATATTTTGTTAACCGGTTCAGGCGGACCTTTCCTGCGGTCGGAACTTGCGACACTTGCGGCCATGACGCCTGCCCAAGCCTGTAAACACCCTAATTGGTCCATGGGACCTAAAATCTCTGTTGACTCCGCCACTATGATGAATAAGGGTTTAGAGTTCATTGAGGCGCGGTGGTTGTTTAATACTCAGGCTGAGCAACTTAAAGTGGTTATTCATCCGCAAAGCGTGATCCACTCTATGGTGCAGTACCGTGATGGTTCGGTTATCGCCCAAATGGGTAACCCTGATATGCGCACACCGATTGCCCATTGCATGGCTTATCCGCAAAGAATTCATTCGGGCGTTGAACCTTTAGATTTTTTCAAAGTCGGACAGTTAAGCTTTTATGAACCTGATTTTGAACGTTTCCCCTGTTTGGCTTTGGCTATGGAGGCGTGTGCCCAAGGCCAAGAGGCAACAACCGTATTAAATGCTGCCAATGAGGTCGCTGTTGAAGCATTTTTGCAGGGGAAAATTGGTTTTACGCAAATTGCAAAAGTGAATGAAGCTTGTTTAGTCACTGTGCCTAAACGTCCTATGGGCAGCATAGAAGATATTTTAGCCTTAGATGCGCAAACCCGCGTCTATGCGCGTGAGACATTAGCAAGCATCGCTTAGCAATAGCTGAGTGATTAAATTTATAACGTAAGGAGTGGGATGTTAGATTTTTTATGGAACTTAGGTTCTTTCATCGTTGCACTGGGTCTGTTAATTACTGCCCACGAATACGGCCATTTCTATATCGCGCGACGTTGTGGCGTGAAAGTCGAACGTTTCTCCATTGGTTTTGGTAAGGCTATTTGGCGCCGTGTTGGTAAAGACGGCACTGAATATGTGTTAGCCATGATCCCCCTTGGCGGCTATGTCAAAATGCTCGATGAGCGTGTTGAAGACGTTCCCGATGAATTAAAAGATCAAGCGTTCAATCGTAAAACCGTATGGCAACGTATTGCGATTGTTGCCGCAGGTCCAATTGCTAACTTTATTTTTGCCATCGTTGCCCTGTATTTTATGTATCTGATTGGTGTGCCATCACTTAAGCCTGTGATCACTTCGACGACCCCCGGGACTGCTGCTGCGCAAATTCAAATCACAGAGCCAATGCAAATAACGGCCATTTCCGGTCAGGCTGTGCGTAACTGGGAAGAAGTGAATTTAGCTTTAGTCGGCCACATAGGTGATGAAAGTCTGAGTGTATCACTAACGCCATTGAATGGTTTGCAAGGTTTGGATTCTAGTGCGCGGTCTTACACCTTAGATACGCGTAATTGGCGTTTTGATCCTGAAAAAGAATCCCCGATTACGGCATTAGGGTTAGGGATTTATCGTCCCGAAATCGTCCCCACCATTGCTGCGATTAGTCCTGACAGTGCCGCTGCGAATAGTGAGCTAAAAGTCGGTGACACCTTAGTCGCAATAAATGGTAAAAATTATACCGATTGGCAGGCTTTTGTTGACATTATTCAACATTCTGCCAATGTGCCTGTGAGTTTAACTGTGCGTCGCAATGGCGAACAGTTTAATGTGGCAGTGACACCCTTAAGCAGTAAAAATGCCGATGGCCAAGAGATAGGTATGCTCGGGGTGAGCCCAACCCAAGCACAATGGCCAGACAATATGCGTTTACAACTTGAATATGGACCAATCGATTCTTTCGGTATAGCAGCGGATAAAACATGGCAACTTGTTGCTGTGAGCTTTAAGATGATTGGCAAATTATTTACCGGCGATGTGTCGGTGAAAAACCTGAGTGGACCCATTTCGATCGCACAGGGTGCGGGCAGTAGTGCAAACTATGGCTTGGTCTATTTTCTCGGGTTCCTCGCGCTCATCAGCGTCAATTTAGGCATCATTAACTTGCTGCCTTTACCTGTGCTCGATGGGGGACACCTGCTGTATTACTTTATTGAAGTAATAACTGGTAAACCTGTACCTGAAAAGGTGCAGGAAATAGGATTCAGATTTGGGGCAGCAATACTGCTGATGTTGATGAGCGTTGCGCTTTTCAATGATTTTGCCCGACTCTGAGCAAGGACAGACTAATAATTAGAAGTGCTCTATGAGATTGAATAAACTTTTTGCCTCGATGTTATTCGTCGGTGCGTCGTTTTCAGGGACTGTGTTGGCAGATACTTTCCAACCGTTTGAAGTGACCGACATCCAAGTTGAAGGTTTGCAACGAGTTGCACTCGGTGCTGCCTTGTTAAGCTTACCAGTAAAAGTAGGTGACACTGTTGACCAGTTAAGAATCCAGCAAGCGATTAAAAGCTTGTATGCATCGACTAACTTTGAAAATGTCTCCGTGAGCCGAGATGGCGGCGTATTAGTGGTGAAAGTCACTGAACGTCCAACTATCAGTGCCGTGACATTCGATGGCAACAAAGACATTAAAGACGAACAGTTACAGGAAAGTCTGGACGGTTCTGGCGTTAAAGTCGGTGAGTCGCTCGATCGTACTATGTTGACCGGTATTGAAAAGGGTCTGCAGGATTTCTACTACGGCGTGGGTAAATACGGCGCGAAAGTGGAAGCCCAAGTGATTAACTTACCCCGTAATCGGGTTGAGCTGAAATTTAAGTTTACCGAAGGTTTAGCGGCCGAAATTCGCCAAATTAACGTGGTCGGTAACAAAGAGTTCACCGATGCTGAACTGATCGGCATGTTGGAACTTAAAGATTATGTGGCTTGGTGGGATCTGTTTGGTGAGCGTCGTTATCAGAAGCAAAAACTGCAGGCCGATCTCGAGACCATCAAAACCTATTATCACAATAAAGGTTATATCCGCTTCGAAGTCACCTCGACTCAAGTGGCCATGACGCCTGACCGTAAAGGTTTATATATCACCATCAACGTAGATGAAGGTGAGAAGTATAAAGTTAAAGAAGTAAACCTGACGGGTGATTTGATGGGCCGTGAAGAGTTGATGAAATCAATTCTGCCAATCAAAGCAGGTGATATGTACAACGGCGGTGATGTGACTTTCACCGAAGAAATGTACAGCAAATATTTAGGCCGCTTCGGTTATGCTTACCCTGAAGTGAAAACCTACCCTGAAATTGATGATAAGACTAAAGAAGTCACCTTAAACATCAATGTTAAACCGGGTAAACGTGTTTACGTACGGGCGATTAACTTCACTGGTAACACAGTGACTAAAGATGAAGTGATGCGCCGTGAGCTGCGTCAGATGGAAGGGGCTTGGTTAAACTCAGCGCAAGTTGAGCAATCTAAAGCGCGTCTTAACCGTTTGGGTTTCTTCGAAACCGTTGACACTGAAACCATTCAAGTGCCAGGTACCGATGATTTAGTCGATGTTGCGGTTAAAGTGAAAGAGCAGCCGTCGGGCTCATTCAACGCGGGTGTCGGTTATGGTACTGAATCAGGTCTGAGTTTGCAGTTTGGTGTACAACAAAACAACTTCTTAGGCACAGGTAACCAAGCGGGTATCAGCTTGAGCACCAACAAGTACTCTAAAAACGTTAACTTATCCTATACCGATCCGTACTGGACAAAAGACGGTGTGAGTTTAGGCGGGAGCGTTTATTGGAGTGAGTTTGACGCCAATGAAGCTAACTTAGAACGCTATAAAAACAGTTCGTATGGTGTGGCGCTTAACTCGGGTTTCCCGATTAACGAATACAACCGTATCAATGGTGGTATTGGCTATCGTCACAACACGATTTCTGAGATCTCAGCTTATGAGCAGGCACTGCGTTTCTATAACATCTATCGTGATGACGATCCAAACGCGGACTTAAGTTTCGATAACTTCGAACTCAGCCTGGGCTGGTATCGTAGCACCTTGAACCGTGGCACTTTCCCAACAGATGGCTCTTCTCAGCGTCTGAACGGCAAAATGACTTCGCCAGGGTCTGATTTACAGTATTTTAAGACAGACTTTGACACTAACTATTATTTCCCTGTTAACCGCAGTCAGAGCGTTGTGCTCTTGGCCCGTGGTCGATTAGGTTATGGTAACGGTTATGGTCAATTTAATGATAATGACCAAATTCTGCCTTTCTGGGAAAACTATTACTCAGGTGGTAGTAGCTCGCTACGTGGCTTTAAGTCTAACTCTGTAGGCCCTCGTTCATTCTATCTCTATCGAGGTAGTGAGCCGTGTGCACCGGATCCATCGGGCGATGGCTGTAGCTTGCCTGGCGATCCTAATAGTATCCAAGTCAGTTCTGGCCGCTCTATCGGTGGTAATGCCCTTGCAACGGCAAGTATGGAGTTGATTGTACCAACCCCATTCCTGGATGAGGCTTACACTAACTCAGTTCGTACTAGCTTCTTCGTCGATGCGGGTAACGTCTGGGATACTGAGTTTGATTACGAGTCATATCAAACACTTCCGGCGGACGAGTTTGCTAAGTTACAAGACTATAGTGATCCAGCTCGCCTGCGCGCCTCTTGGGGCTTGAGTGTGCAATGGTTATCACCTATGGGACCTATGGTGTTCAGCTTGGCGTGGCCGCTTAAAGAATATGAAGGTGACCAAACGGAGATCTTCTCTTTCAATATTGGCAAAACTTTTTAAAAGGCATACACTCGGCAAGTTTTGCTGACAATAACAAGGTAACAAGGAGTTTATTTTGAACAAGATGGTAAATTGCGCGCTGATGACGTTAGTTTTGTTAGGCGCGCCGTTAGTGGCACATGCTGAGAAAATTGCCGTAGTGGATATGGGCGCTGTGTTTGAACAGCTCCCACAACGTGAACAGATCTCTCAATCTCTGAAGAAAGAGTTTGGTGATCGCGTAGCTGATGTCCAAAAAATGCAAGAAGAAATGCGTTCTCTGATGGAGAAGCAGCAACGTGATGGTGCATTAATGAACGATGCACAAAAAACTGAGCTGGTTCGTAAAATGGAATCGCTAAAATCTGAATATCAGTTAAAAGGCAAAGCATTGGATGAAGACCTACGTCGTCGCCAAGGTGAAGAGCAAAATAAACTGTTAGTTAAAGTGCAAAAAGCCATCAACACTATCGCTGAAAAAGACCAATATGATTTGGTATTACAACGTGGTGCTGTCATTTATGTTAAGCCTAACGCTGACATCAGTGGCAAAGTGGTTGAAGCCTTAAGCAAAGGCAAGTAATAGATGAATAGTGTGACTTTAAAAGAGCTATGCCTGTTATTAGACGGTGATATCCAAGGCGACGAAACGCTAATTATTAATAGTGTGGCGACCTTAGAAAATGCCAAGGCGGGTCAGATCTCTTTTTTAGCCAACAGTAAATACCGCTCTCAGCTTGAGGCAACTCAAGCGAGTGCGGTGTTATTGTCAGCTAAAGATGCGCAGGATTATCAAGGTACTGCGTTAATTGTAAAAGATCCATATGTCGGTTTTGCTCGTGTTGCTCAGTATTTGGACACTACACCCAAAGCAGCGGTGGGTATCCATCCTTCGGCACAAATTGATCCTTCAGCCCATTTAGGGGAAGGTGTCGCTATTGGCGCGAATGCTGTGATTGGTGCGAACGTCATTTTAGGTGAAAATGTGCAGATCGGTGCCGGTGTTGTGCTGGGACAAGATGTGGTTATTGGCTCAAAAACACGTTTGTGGGCTAATGTCACCGTCTATCACGATGTGCATTTAGGACAGGATTGTATTATCCATTCGGGTGCCGTATTAGGCTCAGATGGTTTTGGTTATGCTAACGAACGTGGTCAGTGGATTAAAATTCCGCAGACAGGTGGCGTGCGTATTGGCGATCGGGTTGAAATTGGTGCTAATTCAACGGTAGATCGTGGGGCATTAGGCCATACAGAGATCCACGACGGTGTGATTATTGATAACCAAGTGCAAATTGCCCATAACGATATAATCGGCGAAAATACTGCTATTGCAGGCAGTACTACTGTTGCTGGCAGTGTCACTATTGGTAAATATTGTATTATTGGCGGTAGCTGTGCCATCGCAGGTCATTTGAGCATTGCCGATGGTGTGCATGTGTCTGGTGCTACCAATATCACCACTAATATGCGTGAGCCTGGTTTATACTCTTCTGCCACCGTGGCAATGGACAATAAACTTTGGCGTAAAAATACAGTTCGTTTCCGTCAGTTAGATGAACTGTTCCAGCGTGTTAAAACGTTGGAAAAAAATTTAAAAACACCAGATTAATTGCCCCAAGGCAATTTGAGGAACTCGGTTCGTGTCTAATCAAATGAACACTATGGATATTAAAGAAATACTTAAATATCTACCCCATAGATATCCATTCCTATTGATCGATCGTGTGCTTGATTACACTCCTGGTGTTAGTCTGCAGGCGATCAAAAACGTTTCAATAAATGAGCCATTTTTTCAGGGACATTTCCCGATACAACCTGTGATGCCAGGTGTGCTTATTTTAGAAGCGATGGCACAGGCAACTGGCCTGTTAGCCTTTAAAACGATGAGTAGTGATGTACCACCACCAGGTGTGTTGTATTACTTTGCTGGTATCGATAATGCGCGTTTTAGACGTGTGGTTGAGCCAGGAGATCAAATTCATTTTGATGTCAAAATGATTAAAGAGCGCCGCGGGATTGGCGTTTTCTACGGTGAGGCCAAAGTGGATGGTGAAGTGGTTTGTTCCGCTGAAATCATGTGTGCCCGCAGAGAGATTAGTCAGTGATAGATACATTAGCGTTTGTGCATCCCGATGCAAAAATTGGCAATAACGTCACTATTGGCCCTTGGACCTATATCGGTGCGGGCGTCGAAATTGGTGATGATTGTTGGTTGAGTTCCCATGTGGTGGTCAAAGGCCCAACGATTATCGGCAAAGGGAATCGTATTTTTCAATTCGCCTCCGTTGGTGAAGAATGCCAAGACAAAAAGTACGCTGGCGAGCCGACACGACTGATCATTGGCGACAATAACGTCATCCGTGAAAACGTGACCATTCACCGCGGTACGGTTCAAGATAACAGTGAAACCCGTATTGGGTCGAATAACCTGTTTATGAACTATGTGCATATCGCCCATGACTGTGTGGTCGGCGATAATGTCATCATGGCGAATAACGCATCTATTGCAGGTCACGTGCATGTCGGTGACTGGGCGATTTTAGGCGGTATGACAGGTGTGCATCAGTTTGTGCATATTGGTGCCCATGCATTTACTGCTGGTTGTTCTTTAGTACTGCAGGATGTGCCTCCCTTTGTGATGGCAGCGGGTCAACCGACAGTGCCTCGTGGCTTAAACAGCGAAGGTATGAAGCGTCGCGGTTTTTCTAAAGAAAGCCAGTTAGCCGTGCGTCGTGCTTATAAAACCTTATACCGTAGCAGTTTAACGGTAGAAGAAGCGATTGAAGCATTAGCTGAAGATGCGCAGAACGATGAGCAAGTCAAATTACTGCTTGAGTTTGTAAAGTCATCGAGTCGCGGCATTATTCGCTAACTTGATGACCACATGACAACAAAAGGGCATTTTTATGCCCTTTTGTATTATTGGTTTAAGCCTTTTTTGTGGTAGACGTAGTCGTTAAAAATGCGTTTATTCATCAATGCATTCGACCATAAATGTGCTTAGTCATTAATTGAATCATTAACTTAACATAAGTGTAGGCTTGGAACGATGCATTTTAGGTGCGGTTTACCTCTTCATCCAATGCCATTAATTCATGAGACGTGATTGGTTTATGAGCAATAAAACTCCATTAGTGTTTGCCATGGTTGCCGGAGAACTCTCAGGCGATATTTTAGGTGCAGGTTTAATGGCTGCGCTGCAAAAGACCCATCCCGATGCGCGCTTTGTCGGTATCGGTGGACCCCGCATGGAAGCCCTAGGCTTCAAATCCCTGTTTGCGATGGAAGAACTCGCAGTGATGGGAATCGTTGAAGTGTTATCCCGTCTACCTCGTTTATTAAAAGTGCGGTCATCCTTGATTAAAGAGATCACCGCGCTTAAGCCCGATTGTTTTATTGGTATAGATGCACCGGATTTTAATATAGGCCTCGAGCTTAAACTCAAAGCGTGCGGTATTAAAACCGTTCATTATGTGAGCCCATCCGTGTGGGCATGGCGCCCAAAACGTATATTCAAAATCGCGAAGGCGACCCATATGGTGTTGTCGCTATTGCCTTTTGAGAAAGCTTTTTATGACAAGCATCAAGTACCTTGCACCTTTGTGGGTCATACCTTAGCGGATGATATTCCGTTGCGAAGTGATAAAGCGGCGGCGCGCCAGTTACTCGAACTCGATGCCGATGCAGAATATTTAGCGATTCTACCGGGATCCCGTGGTGGCGAGTTAAAGCAACTGGCTGAGCCTTTCGTGAAGGCGGCTTTACTGATTAAACAGAACTTCCCTGATATACGTTTTGTGACGCCACTGGTAAATCAAAAGCGCCGTGAGCAATTTGAGCAAGCGTTGAAGGATTTTGCACCCGATCTCGAAATTCATATGGTCGAAGGTCAGTCGCGCGAAGTCATGGCGGCTGCCGATGGCATTTTATTAGCATCTGGTACCGCGACGTTAGAAGCCATGTTGGTCAAGCGTCCAATGGTGGTGGCTTATCGTGTTAGCCCTATGACCTATTGGATTGCTAAGCGCATGATGCAGGTCGAGCGTTTTTCTTTACCGAATCTACTGGCTGGAAAAGATCTCGTCCCTGAGCTCATTCAAGAAGATTGCACGCCAGAGAAAATAGCTGCGGCGGTCACAGTCGAGTTAAATCGAGATTTTACGCCGCTCAAAGCTGAGTTTGATGCCCTGCACCAAGTGTTACGCCGTGATGCGAGCTTAAAAGCCGCTGAAGCGGTAATGGCACTGGTTGAGCCTAAACCAAGTCATGCTAAATCGCTGGAGGCTAACTAGTGGCAACTTTTAAAAGTTTAACTGACGCCGATTTGCTGGCCTTTTCGACGGGTTTGATTGCTGGTGTGGATGAAGTCGGCCGTGGGCCTTTAGTTGGTGATGTGGTGACTGCGGCTGTGATTTTAGATCCAAACAAGCCCATCAGTGGTCTGAATGATTCCAAGAAACTCAGTGAGAAGCGTCGCGAAGCTTTGTTTGATGAGATTTGTGAAAAAGCCCTGTGTTATCACGTGGGCCGCGCAAGTCCTGCTGAAATCGATACGCTTAATATCTTGCATGCCACTATGTTGGCAATGCAGCGCGCGGTTGCAGGGCTTAAGATTGCGCCTGCGTTGGTGTTAGTCGATGGCAATCGCAGTCCGGCATTTGTTGCCCATAATGGCGTCTCGCTTACCAGTCACAGCATCATTAAAGGTGATGGTTTAATTGCCAGTATTAGTGCCGCATCGATTATCGCCAAAGTGACGCGGGATCGTGAGATGGATGTGCTCGATGCTGCTTATCCGCAATACGGTTTTGCTAAGCATAAGGGCTATCCGACTAAGGCGCATTTTGAGGCCATCGCCGAACATGGGGTGTTTGACCAATATCGTAAAAGTTTCAAACCCGTCAAGGCATTACTGGGACTGTAAGCTGTGCTCCCAAGCTACCTGAAGATACGAGTTTCAGGTTGTTTGGGTATAAGTTCCCGTTATCCAGCAAAGTCACTGGCTCTGGCTGCGTGACTTTGTTAGTCTGCTTTCTAGTTATTGTTAACCTGCTATTCAAAGATAATCCTAATTATGTCCGATCCTCGTTTTGTGCATCTTCGTGTCCACAGTGACTTCTCTATGACCGATGGCGTGGCCAAGGTCAAGCCTATTTTGGCGCAGGTGGAAGCGCAGGGAATGGCTGCGGTCGCCTTGACTGACCAAAATAACTTTTGTGGTTTGGTGAAGTTTTACAGTGGTTGCCATGGTGCGGGGATCAAGCCGATTATTGGTGCCGATTTTTGGATGCAAGTGCCCGGATTTGAAGGCGAATTATGCGCCTTAACCATCATTGCGATGAACAATGTCGGTTATCAGAATCTGACCCAAATCATCAGTCAAGCTTATTTGCGTGGCCAAGTGGCCGGCCGTGTAGTGATAGACCAAGAGTGGTTACTCACTTATAACGAAGGCATTTTGCTGTTATCGGGCGCCAAAGAAGGCGATCTGGGTAAGGCACTGCTCAAGGGCAATGGCACACAAGTCGAATCTTTATGCGACTTTTATCAGACCCATTTCACTGACCGTTATTTCCTCGAACTTATCCGCACGGGTCGCCCCGATGAAGAGCGTTATCTGCATATGGCTGTGGCCTTAGCGCAGGAGAAGGGCATCCCTGTGGTGGCCACTAATCAGGTGGTGTTTCTTAAACCCGAAGATTTTGATGCCCACGAAATTCGGGTGGCAATTCACGATGGCTTTACCCTTGCCGATCCTCGTCGTCCTAAAAAATACAGTGAACAGCAGTATTTGCGTAGCGAAGAGGAAATGTGTGAACTATTCGCCGACATTCCTGCGGCGTTGGCGAACAGTGTCGAAATCGCTAAACGCTGTAATGTAACGATCCGTTTATACGAATATTTCTTGCCCAATTTCCCGACGGGCGATATGTCCATTGAAGACTTTCTGGTCGACTGTTCGAAGAAGGGTCTTGAAGAGCGGCTCGAGTTTTTGTTCCCTGATCCTGAGGTGCGCGCCGAGAAACGCGGCGAATACGATGAGCGCCTCGACATTGAACTTAAAGTGATCAACCAGATGGGGTTCCCCGGTTACTTCTTGATCGTGATGGAGTTCATCCAATGGGGTAAAGATAACGGTATTCCAGTAGGGCCTGGTCGTGGCTCGGGCGCGGGTTCACTCGTGGCCTATGCGCTTAAGATTACCGACTTAGACCCATTGGAATTTGACTTACTGTTCGAGCGATTCCTCAACCCTGAGCGGGTTTCTATGCCCGACTTTGACGTCGACTTTTGCATGGATAGACGTGATGAAGTGATCGACCATGTGGCCGAATTGTACGGCCGCGAAGCGGTATCGCAAATCATCACCTTCGGAACTATGGCGGCAAAAGCGGTTATTCGTGACGTGGGTCGTGTGCTGGGTCATCCCTATGGCTTTGTTGACCGAATTTCTAAACTCATTCCACCAGAACCTGGGATGACGCTGGCGAAGGCTTTTGAGGTCGAGCCAGCCCTGCAAGAATCCTATGATGCCGATGAAGACGTAAAAGATCTGATCGACATGTGTCGCAAGCTTGAAGGTGTGACGCGTAACGCGGGTAAACACGCGGGGGGAGTGGTGATTGCACCGACTAAAATTACCGATTTTGCGCCGCTCTATTGCGACGCAGAAGGTAAAAACCCAGTAACGCAATTCGATAAAAACGACGTCGAAACCGCAGGTTTAGTTAAATTCGACTTTTTGGGTTTACGTACTTTGACAATCATCGACTGGGCACTGGAAATGGTGAACAAGGTCGAGGTCAAAAACGGTCGCCCACCTGTGCGTATCGAAGCGATTCCGTTAACGGATGCGGCATCTTTCCGCTTGTTGCAAAAATATGAAACCACAGCGGTATTCCAGTTGGAATCCCGCGGTATGAAGGATTTGATTAAACGTCTGCAGCCCGACTGTTTCGAAGACATGATCGCACTGGTGGCATTGTTCCGTCCTGGGCCTTTGCAATCGGGCATGGTAGATAACTTCATCGAACGTAAGCATGGGCGCGAAGAAGTGTCTTATCCCGATTCTCAGTACCAGCATGAATCACTAAAAGAACTGTTATCACCGACCTACGGCATTATTCTGTATCAAGAGCAAGTGATGCAGATTGCACAGGTGTTGTCGGGTTACACCCTTGGCGGCGCCGACATGTTGCGCCGTGCTATGGGTAAGAAAAAGCCCGAAGAGATGGCCAAGCAGCGCAGTATCTTTAAAGAGGGCGCAATCAATAACGGCGTCGACGGCGACTTGTCGATGAAGATCTTCGACTTAGTGGAAAAGTTCGCCGGCTACGGTTTTAACAAATCTCACTCAGCCGCCTATGCGCTTGTGTCTTATCAGACCTTATGGCTAAAAACCCATTATCCTTCGCAGTTTATGGCGGCGGTAATGTCGGCCGATATGGATAACACAGATAAAATTGTGACCTTGGTCGATGAATGCGAGCGTATGGGATTACCGCTCATTCCTCCGGATGTGAACAAAGGCTTGTTCAAATTTACCGTCGATGATGATTTGCGCATTGTTTATGGCATTGGCGCCATTAAAGGCGTGGGTGAAGGTCCAGTTGAATCGATTTTAGAGGCGCGTAAAGATGGCCCCTTCGTGGATTTATTCGATTTCTGTGCCCGTATCGATTTGAAAAAGCTCAATAAGCGCGTGATTGAAAAGCTGATCTGCGCGGGCGCACTCGATACTCTAGGGCCGCATCGTGCGTCTATGATGGCAACCTTGCCCGAAGCGATTCGGGCTGCTGATCAACATGCCAAAGCCGAGGCGATTGGCCAACACGATATGTTTGGTTTGCTCAACAGTGAACCCGAAGACAGTAAGCAGCAGTTTGTCGAATGTACCCCATGGCCAGATAAAATTTGGCTCGAAGGCGAGCGCGAAACCTTAGGCTTGTATTTGACTGGTCATCCGATCAATCAATATTTAAAAGAGCTTAAGCATTACACGTCCGGTCGCTTGAAAGATGTGCATCCCACCGAACGCGGTAAAACTGCTAAGGCTGCGGGGTTAGTGGTGGCAACGCGAGTGATGCTGACCAAGCGCGGATCGAAAATGGGCCTGTTGACACTCGATGATAAGAGCGCACGTCTCGAAATCATGTTGTTTACCGAAGCCTTTGAAAAGTTTAATCATCTGCTGGAGAAAGACCGCATCCTCATTTGTGAAGGTGAGGTGAGTTATGATGATTTTGCCGGCGGTAACCGTATGACGGCGCGTAACATCATAGATATCAGTGAGGCGCGCAGCCACTTTGCCAAAGCGCTGGAAATTGATATGGATGGCAGCGAGTTAACACCATCGGCGTTAGACACTTTCGAGCAAGCCCTAAGCCCGTGGCGTAACGGTGCTGTGCCTGTGGTGATCAATTACACTCAAGCTCAAGCCAAAGGTCAGTTTAGGTTAGCCGATGCTTGGCGAGTGAATCCGACCGATGACTTGATGCTCTCGCTCGAATCGCTCCTCGGGCCAAACAAGGTGAGAATTTTATTCTAATGTTGGCGAATGTCTTAGGTGTAAACAGATGAAGTTAACTTATGTCGGCTAAGCGTGACGAAGCGTTGACTGCTGGCGATCTCAGCGCGCATATCTGTGATTTTTTGGCAGCGCAATCCTTAGCGCCTGACAGCAAGTTAGTGCTGGCTTACAGTGGCGGAGTTGATTCCGAAGTCTTGGCCTTTGGTTTAAGCCAGTTTGCACGGCAACATCCGGAGTTTAATTATCAGCTAGTGTATGTACACCATGGACTAAGCGATAACGCTGAGGCTTGGGCACTGCATTGCCTTGAGCGGGGCCTGTATTACGATCTGCCCGTGACGGTTGAGCGAGTCACGGTTAATCGTGGGCCAAGATTGAGCCTTGAAGCCGAAGCGCGCAAAGCGCGTTATCTGGCGATTGAGCGGCATTTAAGTGCCAATGATGTGTTGCTGACGGCTCACCATGAAGACGATCAGCTTGAGACTATCTTACTGGCACTCAAGCGGGGTCAGGGGCCTAAAGGGCTGGCGGCCATGGGACAAGTGCAAGCATTAGCACATGGCAGACAACTGCGGCCGTTATTGGATATCAGCCGTGAGCAAATTGAAGCCTACGCAAAACAGCAAGGCTTAGTGCATATCGAAGATGAAAGTAATCAAGACGATAAGTACGATCGAAATTTTTTACGCTTAGAAATCATTCCCCGCTTAAAAGCGCGTTGGCCGAGTATTGCGACAACTGCGAGTCGCAGTGCGGCATTGTGCGCCGAACAACAGGCGACGCTGGATTTACAGGTGAGTGAACGTTTACCTTTATGGTTAACCCAAGCGCCTTACCATACTCAAAGTGTATTCAAGCTCGATGGTTTTGCCGAACAGTCAGTCGACTGGCAAGCGTTACTCTTACGTGGCTTTATTGAATCCCAAGGTTTTGCTTTGCCCTCAAAGGTGCAGCTTAAGCAAATCATCACTCAGCTTCTTAACGCGAAAGACGATGCTAAAGTGCATATTCGAGTGGGTGAGTGTGAAATCCGTCGCTTTGCTAATCAAGTCTATTTATTCAAGTATCAAACTCACAAACGTCACACTCAGCCTGTGAGTTGGACCTTGCCACAGCATGACTTTATTTCTTTATTACAGGGAGATAGTACCGAATTAGTCGTGTCGCCTGCGGGCTTAGCGAATGGTGAGCAGATTAGGCTGATAGTGACAAAGCAAGGTCCCAGAGTCCGTTTACCTTGGCCTGATGAAGTCGTTAGTGTGCGTTATCAACTTGCGGGGCAATTTCGCTGCCACCCGCATTCTCGGGGTAAGGGGCGAGAATTAAAGAAACTGTGGCAAGAGTTTGCCATTCCGCCTTGGGTACGCGAAAAGGTGGGGTTTGTGTTTTATGGCGAGCAACTGGTGATGGCAATTGGACTGTGGGTTGAAAAGGGCTTTATTGTTGAGTCGAATGGACTTGGTTTACAGGTGTTTGTTGAGGAAGCAAAGGAATTCTAGTCGAGAGTTAATCTTGGAATATTGGTGTGTTCTAGGAAAGCGAGAGGAGAGTGGAACGCAGCGCGTCAGTTTGATTTAGACCTTTATGGGGTACGCGCTGCGAGTGAGTTATCGCATTTCATTTGGCATCCCTGCGCGTGTTAAACTAATTGATTTTGGCTGAGTTTATAGCAGTTACGTCCGGCGGCTTTGGCTTGATAAAGCGCCTTATCGGCAAGTTCATAAAGTTGTTCGGCTTCAATGGTATCGTGTGATTCTGCCGCCCCTAAACTACAGCTCACCCCAAATTGATTGAAACTACTGTGCTGATTGATTACCGAGACAATCCGTTCACATAACAAGCCAGCCGCATGAATATTGCCTTGGACAATAATGACGAATTCATCACCACCAATCCGGAAGGCTTGATCTGTGTTGCGTATGGTTGCACGAATGATGTCACCAAATTCCTTCAGAATATAGTCACCACATTTATGGCCGAATTTATCATTAAGTTGTTTAAAGTTATCAAGATCGAGCACTATGAGAGCGACTGCTCCTTGTTTTCGATGGGCTCTGGCGGTCGCATTACTGAGACTCTGACTGTAATAATGGCGATTGCCTAAGCCAGTGAGCGAGTCAAACATAGCTTGCATCGACATTTCTTGATATTGCAACGCATTTAATAAAGGTTGCAATAACAGCGGTTCAATATCCTGTAAGTTTGAGGTTTGTGATGGCGTAAATGGCGTCACCAGTTGGTACTGAATCGTTAATGGCATTCCTGCACACATGAGCTGTCGTTTGACGCTGATACCATAACGTTTGCCCCAGCTGAATTTGTGCTCGCCATAGGTTAAGCGCACGCCTTGGATCGGCAAGTGTTGTCCCAGCACTTTGCCATAGCAGGCAAAGACTGTCCTAGGATCTAAACTGGCGTGCAGTTGTTGGATCACTTGTATCAAGTCCAATGGATTATCATTGGGACTATAATGTTCTGTTTGATAGCGATATTCGTCGGGATACAGCTCGGTCGCTAGGCCAAAGTCCATAATCATCACTCCAGCAAATGTTAGTGCGATACATCTCTAACCTAGTCTAAGCAAATACCGTGCCGCAATATTTGTTAATAAAATTTGTCTTTGTTAGTCATTCAGTTAAGCTTAAAACTCAGCGTTAGATTTTTTGACACGTCAGCATTTTGACAGGAGTCATAGCCCCAATGGAACATAGCTTTTTAATCCAAGTATTACTTATGCTCGTGATTGCCATTGTGGCCATTGCTGTGCTGCGTCGTTTGGGCCTACCCGCAATTCTGGCTTATTTACTCACAGGGGTTGTGAGTGGCCCGAGTGGTTTTCACTGGTTTACCCAGCATCAAATGCAATCTGTCGCCGAACTTGGCGTTGTGCTGCTGATGTTTACCTTAGGCTTAGAGTTCTCTGTGCCGCGGCTGTGGGCCATGCGCCGGACCGTATTTGGCTTAGGCAGTGCACAGATGGTGATAACGACCTTGTTGACCATGGGCGTTGCCCTATTGTGCGGCCTGAATTGGGTTGAAGCCTTGGTTATCGGTGCAGCCATCGCGTTGTCATCTACTGCTATAGTCCTTAAATTACTCAATGAACAGGGATGGCTGAGGCGCCGCCATGGCGAACTCTCCGTCAGCGTGCTTTTGTTCCAAGATTTAGCGGTTGTGCCGTTGTTGATCCTATTGCCATTACTGGCCAATGGCGGCGAACCTTTGATGGTCGCGGATATCGCCTTTGCCTTGCTCAAAGGCATATTGGCCTTTTTCCTCTTAATGGCGTTTGGTAAGTGGGCGTTGCCGCGGATATTTGATGAGGTTGCGCGTTCTCGCTCCAATGAGCTGTTTGTATTATCGACCTTAGTCGTTGCGCTTGTCACAGGGGCTTTTACTCAGTGGCTAGGATTATCTATGGCGCTGGGGGCATTTATGGCGGGTATGCTGCTGGGAGAAAGCCAGTATCGCCGCCAACTTGAGGCGGATATACGACCGTTTCGTGATCTATTGATGGGGCTGTTTTTCATCTCCATTGGCATGATGCTGGACTTTACCTTAGTGATACGTTTCTGGTGGCAGATACTGCTGATCTTAGTGGCTGTTGTGCTAGGTAAGGCGCTGATCATTCATGGCATTTTAAGATTAGTAGGTGAGCCTTTTCGAATTGCGATGAGTACGGCTATGAGCTTAGCTCAAGTGGGGGAGTTCAGTTTTGTGGTATTGGCTTTAGCGGTCAACTATCAACTTTTAAATAATGAGATCAGTACCATATTAGTCATGGTCGCCGTGCTTTCCATGGCAATAGCTCCTTGGTTAGTTCGTCATAGTGTGGATATTGCTAAGTGGGCGCTGGGGATCCGTCAGGCAAAGCATGTGGATGAAGCTGTGCCATTGATGATGGATGATCATGAGCTGGTGATGATTTTTGGTTACGGCCGAGTAGGACAAACCATTGCCCGTTTTTTAAAAACTGAAGCTGTACCTTATCTGGTATTGGATCTCGATCCAACGCGCGTCACTGAAGCGCGTCGTGCGGGCGAACCTATTTATTTCGGTGATGTGTGTAAACGGGCAATTTTAAAACAAATGGGCGTTAAACAGGCCAAGATGATCGTTATCACTTTTTGTGAGTCACGTAGTTTAGAAGAAGTCTTACCTTTATGTAAGTTATTGGCACCAGAGGCTAAAATTTTAGTTAGAACCAAAGACGACAGCGATCTAGACTTGCTTAAAAAGGCGGGAGCTAATCAAGTGATCCCAGAGTCTTTAGAGGGGAGCTTGATGTTAGTATCGCAGGTACTACACCAATGTGGTGTGCCATTGGCACGGATCCTAAAACGGCTAGAATCTGAGCGGCGCAATCATTATCAATTTTTACACGGCTTCTTTTCCGGCACAGAAACTGATTTTACTTTAGAGTCATTGCATGCGGTGGCATTACCGCGTGGGGCTGATGCGATTGGTAAAACCGTTGCCGATATCCTGTGGGAAACATTGAAAGTAGAGTTAAGGGCGATTCGTCGCAATGGCGCCGAAGTGGAACATCCTGAGCAGGACTGGGTTTTTCGTGCAGGGGATATCTTACTGATAGTGGGTAAACCACGGCGACTTGAGAAAGCTGAGGCTAAGCTCCTACATGGCTAAAGGCCTGAGGGTCACTCTTTTGAGATGGATGAAAATGCAGATATAAAAAATGCCGACATAGTGTCGGCATTTTTGTCTGGAACTTGTTAACTTAAATTAGACAAAGTCTAATTACAGAATAACTACGTTCGCAGCTTGAGGACCTTTTTGGCCTTGTTCGATGTCAAAAGAAACCTTTTGACCTTCAGCAAGAGTTTTAAAGCCTTCTGAAACGATTGCGCGGAAATGAACGAATGCGTCAGCGCCACCATTGTCAGGAGAAATAAAACCAAAACCTTTATCTTCGTTAAACCATTTAACTACACCAGTAGTTTTAGACATGAATGTCTCCAAAATTTTCAAACAAATAATTCGCAATTATGCGGTATGTTAGCCAGAAATAGAATTATTTACATTGATGATAAGTTATGAGTGGAAAGCTTCATGACAGCAAAAAAAATATTACAGGCGTAGCGAAGGTTTTCAAATACATAATATTGCTTATAAATAGGTCTGAATCACAGGCCGGAGTGCAGATTAACATACTCTAGGGGTTTGTATAGTTTTATTTTTAAATACCTCTCATATTGAAACTGCTTTTTTGCGACTTATTGAGTGCGTAATTAGATATAACTATTAATATTCAACTATTTAGATTTTGTTTTTGATTGTTATCTAGTGTGAAAGTTTTTTTATGTTTGCCACGACTGACTTGCGATTAACCTTTCAATCCGTTCCATTAGGTTTAAATGCGGCTTGTATGCTTAGGTAAGGATTCTGTCATGATTCGTTACGTTATTGAATTGTTGCTTATTTGTGGTTAATGGTATTCTCGTCATCCTATAAAAACGTGCTTGAGCTATGGATTCAGGGCGATAACTTTAGATTGAATATAATAAGAATGGAGAATGACGTTGAAAACAGTACTAAAACGGATTGGACTTGGCTGCTTAGTCTTAGTGCTGTTATTAGTGGCGCTGGCCGCCCATGAATGGTTTGCGAAAAAGCCGTTTTTCTTTCGCGCGTTTTTAGACCGCAGTGTGGTCAAGATGGCTTTCGAAAGCCCTGAGACCTTGACTTCATTGGGATTCTTGGAATCGGTAGGGATTACAGGCCATAACGCAGAGTTGGATGACGATAGTCCTGAGGCGATGGATAAGACTTTCGCGCAAGTGCGAGATCTGCGTGAAACCCTATTGAGCTATTCCGATGCGGATTTAGATGAAAATCAACGTATCTCCAAGGATATCGCCCTATATCTTGCCGATTTTGCGCTGATCTCTGAGCCGTATCGTTACCATAACTATCCGCTGAATCAGTTGTTTGGCGTGCAAAACGGTTATCCCAGCTTTATGCAGGCGCAGCACCAAGTGCATTCTGTGGGCGATGCTGAAAACTATCTGTCGCGTTTACAAAAGGTGAAACTTAAGTTTGCGCAAACTCTCGAAGGCTTAAAAATTCGTGAGGCTAAGGGGATTATCCCGCCAAAGTTTGTGATTGAGCGTGTTCTGACCGAGATGAATGAGTTTGTCGCGACGCCAGTGCAAGACAATATTCTCTACAGTTCCTTCAAAACTAAATTGGCTGACACGGATATCAGTGCCGATGAGCAAGCACGGTTATTGGCAGCGGCGGAAGCGGACATTAAAGGTTACGTGCATCCAGCGTATCAATTATTTATCGACTACCTTACCCAGCTACAAGCCAAAGCTGGGACGGATGATGGTTATTGGGCGCTGCCAAATGGCAACCTTGCCTATGAGCAATTGCTGAAGTTCTTTACGACCACTAATTACACTGCGGACGAAATCCATGCCAAAGGGGTCGCTGAGGTAGATCGCATTCAAAATGAAATCATGACTATTTTAGCCGCTGAAGGTTACGATGTGAGCCAAGGTTTCTCGGTCGCGATTGAAGCATTAGCCGCCGATCCTAAGTTTTACTACGAGGATAGCGATGCGGGTAGGGCGCAAATTTTGGTTGATTATCAACATATTCTTGATGAAGTGAATGCGGGACTCGGTGATGCCTTTCGTATTCGACCCGAAGCGGGCATGGAAGTGGTGCGTATTCCTGAGTTTAAAGAGAAAACAGCGCCAGGTGCCTATTATCAGCAGCCCGCGATTGACGGTAGCCGTCCAGGGCGTTTCTATGCCAATTTATATGACATCAAGGCCACGCCTAAATACGGTATGCGCACTTTAGCCTACCACGAGGGGATCCCTGGGCATCATTTCCAAATTGCAGTGGCGATGGAGTTAGAAGGTATGCCACTTATTCGTAAGATGGCGCCTTTTACGGCGTACATTGAAGGTTGGGCTTTATATAGCGAACGTTTGGCGTGGGAACTTGGTTTTCAAAAGGATCCCTTTGATAATATCGGTCGTCTGCAGGCAGAGTTGTTCCGCGCTGTGCGTCTAGTAGTAGATACAGGTATTCATCATAGCCGTTGGACTCGCGAGCAAGCGATTGACTATATGAAGAAAAATACTGGCATGTCCGATCGTGATGTCACGGCAGAGATTGAGCGTTATATCGTTATGCCAGGCCAAGCGACGGCCTATAAAGTCGGCATGATGAAAATTCTCGAACTGCGCGAAAAAGCCAAGTTGGCCTTAGGTGATAAGTTCGATCTCAGGGATTTCCACGATGTAGTTCTGAAGAATGGTGCAGTTCCTTTGGATATCTTAGAAACACTGGTCGACCGCTACATTGCTGATAAAAAAAGTGCTGATACAAAAAATGCTGAGGCCAAAGCCACTGACGCTAAAGCGAAAGTTTAGCATTTGGTTGTAACAGTTAACGCTCAGTAATTGATAATAAAGTATTACTTATCAATGACTTTTCTCTGGATGAGACCCGTTCCCTGTCTGCGGATAAGTTTGTTATTTTATCCTGCGGGCATGGTGGGGCTGTCTATCTTGGCTATCATTCTGGCTTTCGGCCAAGGCTTTCAATACAATCCCACACAACTTATTGATAAATGTCGCGCGGCAATGGCTTGCTATTGCTCGGAGTTGATATTTTTAGTTTCAAGGTTTTTACATGAATCGCTTGTCCCCCCAAGATCCTATCCAATTGACTCGAACCACGATTGAGTCATTATTCACGCCGCCAACCTTAATGCGCGCCCGTGATTATGTGATGAAGGGACGGGTGTTGAGCGCCAAAGCGAACGCCGATTTTCGTCATATTGAAGGTCGTGTCATGGGGACGGAATCCCAGCCCTATCGGCAGGATATTCGCCTTGTCAGCATGAACCATAAGTTGATCATGAATGGCTTCTGTTCATGTCCCGCCACTGGGCATTGCAAACATATTGCTGCCGTACTTTACAGTTTACTTAGCGATAGAACCGTTGAAGATCAACGTATTGCTCAGTGGTTACATCTGCTAGACGAAAGTGATGATCTCACGGTTTCAAATGTCGATTTACTCTACGACGATCGCGTGCTGTACGTGTTATCTAAAGATGATAACTGTGTCTTTCTTGAGCTAAGAAAAGGCAAGTTGGCGAAGAATGGTGGCTATAACAAAGGCTCGAAAATCGCTTTATCCGACGTGCAATATTACATGCCCGCTTGGATTGGTGCTGAAGACGTGCTCATCATCAATCTCATCATGTCTACCCGTCGCCACGGTGCCTCTCGTCTGTATCTTAAAGCTCAGTTAGGTGCCATGGCACTGGAAAAAATGCTCGTCACTGGGCGGTGTTTTTGGGAGGAGAGCCGTTTACCGCTCACCCGAGGTGAAGCGAGCAAGCCTGAATTCATTTGGCTAGATAAGGATGCCGAGCATAAACAAATGCAGTTAATGCTGCCCAATAAAGACAATTGGGAGCTGATCCCCTGTGAGCCACCGACTTATATCGATTTAGATTATTTTAAAGTGGGCGCATTGGACACAGAGATCAGTGTTGAAAAGCTGTTATTACTCAGTCAGATGCCGCCAGTGCCTAGCTCACAGATTGAACTGGTGAGCCACAAACTGATTAAGCATTTTTCGGCGAAAACGGTACCTACGCCTGCTTTGATTGATTTTGTCGAGCTGCAAGTGCCGCTTCAAGTTAGGTTGACCTTAACCTCGCAGGATTTACCTGAGTTTGCTATGGCGCAGCCATTAGTGCTGTTGGAATTTGTCTATCAAGACGTGGTGCTCGGCGGCCAATATCCCGACGAGCCCTTGTCCTTAGTCACTCATCAAGGCAAAACCTATCAAGTCGTGCGTCAACTCGATGCGGAAATGGATGCGATTAATCGTCTGATGGCATTGGAACTGGTGGAGCTGGCGCCTTCTTTTATCCCTAACAGTGGCAGCTATGTCAGTATTTGGGGGTTAGGTTCACTGCCTGAAACGATTGATGTTTGGTTGCACTTTATTCAACAGGAAATCCCGGCGCTAGAGGCTTTAGGTTACCAAGTGCATTTTGCCGACAATTTCAGCTTAAATGTCATTGAGACTCCGCTGGCGATTGAGCTGGATGATACGCAAGAGGGGTGGTTTTCTCTGTCACTGAATGCTGACATCGATGGTCAAATAGTGCCTATGCTGCCCTTAATTGCCACTTGGCTTAAGCAGTACGGTGAGCCCGCCGATGATGCAGAACTGCTGTTGCCCAGCCCAAATGGTGATTGGTTAAAAGTCAAAGCCAGCGTGATTAAGCCGCTGATCAGCATTATTTTAGAACTGTTCGATAGCCACAAAGGCAATAGCGTGTCTTTGCCTAAATACCGTGCCCACCTATTAAATGATTTTGCCGACAGTGATATTCGTTTGCTTAATGGTGAACGAGTGCGCAGTTTAGCGACTAAGCTCGAAAATTTTAACGGTGTGTTAGAGGTCACAGTCCCAGACAACTTAAATGCTGAGTTACGCCAGTATCAACAGCAAGGCTTAAATTGGCTCTGTTTCTTAAAGGAATATCAGCTTGGCGGTATTTTGGCCGATGATATGGGGCTGGGGAAAACCATTCAAACCTTGGCCTTTTTACTCAAGCAGCAAGAACTAAAACCCGCAGGGGCTAACCATGCACCGAGCCTCATTATTTGCCCAACCAGCTTGGTGGGCAATTGGGCGAAAGAAGCCGCGAAATTTGCGCCATTGTTAAAGGTAGTCGTTATTCATGGCGCCTTGCGTAAGCCTTTACTCGAACGCTTAAATGAGTTTGATATTGTGGTGACGACCTATCCGCTGATCGTGCGCGACAGTGACTATTATCAACAGCATGTGTTTGAACATATCGTGCTGGATGAAGCGCAGCAGATAAAAAATGCGCAGGCGAAAGTGACTCAAGTGATTAAAGATCTTAAAGCGCCGTTTAGATTGTGCCTGTCGGGTACGCCGCTTGAAAATCACTTAGGTGAACTTAAGTCCTTGATGGATTTTAGTTTGCCAGGATTACTCGGTACTAATGCTTTTTTTAACAAATCCTTTAGGCACAAAATCGAACGTTATGGCGATATGGAGCAAGCACAAATCTTGAGTCAGCGGATTGCGCCTTTTGTGTTGCGTCGAACCAAAGATGAAGTGGTCGGTGAATTACCCCCTAAAACCGAAATTTACCAGAGTTTAGAGTTAGAAAAAGATCAGCGTAATCTCTACGAGAGTATTCGACTGGTGATGGAAAAAAAACTGCGGGATTTATTTGCCACTCAAGGCGTTGGTAGCAGTCATATCGAGTTTCTTGATGCCTTACTTAAGCTACGCCAAGCTTGCTGTGATCCGCGCTTGGTGAAGTTAGAGCAAGCGCAGAAAGTGAAGAATAATGCTAAGTTAGACTGGCTAAAACAGAACTTGCCCGAGATGGTGCAAGAGGGGCGTAAGATATTGATTTTCAGCCAGTTCACTAGCATGCTCAGCTTGATTGAAGCTGAGTTGGTGGACTTGGGGCTCGATTACAGTAAGCTCACAGGACAAACTCGCCTGCGCCAAGCGCAGATAGATAAGTTCCAAGAGGGCGATACACCTGTGTTCTTAATCAGCTTAAAAGCGGGCGGCACTGGGCTCAATCTCACCGCGGCGGATACTGTGATCCACTATGATCCCTGGTGGAATCCGGCGGCGGAAAAACAGGCTACGGATAGAGCCCATCGTATCGGCCAAGATAAGCCAGTGTTTGTTTATAAGCTGATTGCAGAAGGTACAGTAGAAGAAAAAATCCAAGAAATGCAGCAGCATAAGCAAAGTCTGGCGGACAGTATTCTCGAAGGTAAAGGCAAGGGCACATGGCAAGGAAGTGCCGATGAACTGTTATCGCTCTTTAGCTAAATCGTGGCCAGTTTTCTAAATTGATTGAATCATTTGACTGAGGTGAACCATGCAGTACCAAGTCGACACTCATACCCATACTGTGGCGTCGAGCCATGCTTATAGCACGATTCATGACTACTTAGCGGTGGCAAAGCAGAAGGGGATTCGCCTATTTGCCACCACAGATCATGGGCCTGCGATGGCCGATGCGCCGCATTTTTGGCACTTTGTGAATTTAAGAGTTTTGCCACGTATGATTGATGGCGTCGGGATTTTGCGGGGTATCGAAGCTAATATCAAAAATATCGACGGCGAGATTGATTTCTTTGGTGATTATTTAAAGCAGCTCGATATTGTGCTCGCAGGATTTCATGAGCCCGTCTATCCTCCGTCAGATAAAGCAACTCACACAGAGGCCATGATTAATGCGATTAAGAGCGGCAAGGTTGATATCATTACTCATCCAGGTAATCCAGCCTATCCAATTGATATTGAAGCTGTTGCCCGCGCCGCTGCCGAATACGGTGTGGCGCTCGAAATTAACAATTCCTCCTTTGAAGTGTCCCGTAAGGGCAGCGAAGCTAATTGCACTGCGATTGCCAAAGCGGCCAAGGAATTTGGCACGATTTTAGTTATGGGCTCTGATTCCCATGTGGCTTTTAGCTTAGGCGGTTTTGCGCGGGCGCAAGCGATTATCGATGAAGTGGCTTATCCGCCATCACGATTACTCAATCGTAGTCCTTCAGCACTCTTGGCCTTTTTAGCCGCCCGTGGCCATGAAACCGTTGCTGATTTGATCCCCTTATTCAGTGACGATGAGCCATGCTGTTGATTAGTGATGAAAATAGTGGCAACTAAAGTGACGCCATTTCAATGCGGGGCGGCGAGTGCCACAGACGCTAACATTCCTCAAGTGGTGTTAATCACTGGCGCGAAGAGTCAGCTCGCTCAGGCCTTGCTGAGAGTCACTGCCGATATTGGTGAGCTAGCCCCAAATACCAGCACAAGTACAAACTCAGTCGCGCCAATTAAGCTTTATGTGCTAAGTCGCAGTCAGTTAGACATTACCGATGCCGCCAATATTGCCGCAGTGTTTACTCAATATCGACCAAGCTGGGTGATCAATTGTGCGGCCTATAATGCGGTCGACGCAGCTGAGCATGATGCAATCGAAGCCAATCGCGTGAATGCACTCGGCCCTGAGTTATTGGCGCAGCAATGTTGGCTGTCGGGGGCGCGCCTACTGCATGTGTCGAGCGATTATGTGTTTGGTGGTCATGCTGTTTGCGAGATTGCTCATGCAGCTGAACGTGCAGTGGGTGATGCTAGAGAAAGTGGCGTTAAACAGCATCAAAACCCTGACTCAGCTTCAAATTCAAACCCAAACCCAAATCCAAACCAAGTTCATGTACCAAGGCCATTTGTTGAACTTGATGCTCCCGAGCCGTTGTCTGCTTACGGTACGAGTAAGTTGCTCGGCGAGCAGAAGGTATTGGCGATTCTGGGCGAGGATGCAACGATTGTGCGTACCTCATGGCTCTACGGTCAAGATGGGCATAATTTTGTCCAAACCATGCTGAACTTGATGCGCACTCAACCAAGATTGCAGGTGATAGTCGATCAAATCGGCTGTCCGACGTGGAGTGATGCACTCGCTAAGGTGATTTGGCAATTAGTCATGCAACAGTGCTCGGGCGTATTTCATTACAGCGCTCAAGGCCAATGCAGTTGGTATGAATTTGCCTGTGAAATCCAGCGACAAGCCCTAGCGCTCAATCTGTTAAGTCTGCCAGTAGTTATCCAGCCGATTACCAGCGCTCACTATGCTAAACAAGCATTAAATCGCGGCGTGAGTTTGGTAAAAAGACCGAGTTATAGCGTGTTGAATAGTGCCAAAGTGCAGTCCGCTTTGGCTGTCAATACCGCACTGTTTATGCCTGATAACGTCGTATGGCAAGATTGGCGTCAGCAACTGAATTGCATGTTGCGACGCTATTATGACGACAATTAACGTGACTCACATTTGGGTTTAGGCCGTTTTAATCAGGCGTTAAGCGTTTACGTCATCGCAGTGATTAACGCTTTCGAAAACAATAAGCCCGCCAATAATCAGATTTAAGCGACAAATGTAGACTATCAATATGAAAACATAGGCTGTGAATACGAATGCAGCTGGACTTAAGCCTCTTCTCAGCGCCAATGGCTTGCCTTAGTATCGTAATCACTTTGTGTATCTGTGGTTTTGTGCACCGCGGTTTAAGCCGTGAGTCTTAGTCTATTTTGCTTGATGTATGATGAATTTGTTCTAAATTCCCCTTGGATGACAATGGCATAATGCCAAGATATTTAATGCATTAAGGAAGTTTCAGTGACAGACAAGACGACAATAGCGCAGACATTGACTAAACAAGATCTACTGCAAGTGGTCGCGATTGCCAAAGCCGCAGGCGATGCCATTATGACGGTTTATGGTCAAGATGACTTTTCGGTGAGCCATAAGGGGGACGATAGCCCCGTGACGGCGGCTGATTTAGCCGCGCACCACGTGATAGTGGCGGCATTGGCAAAGCAGTTTGTCGGTATTCCTATTATGTCTGAGGAGGCGGCGGATATCGCGTGGGACGTGCGTCGTCAATGGCAAACCTATTGGTTGATTGATCCCTTAGATGGCACTAAGGAATTTATTAAGCGCAATGGCGAGTTTACCGTCAATATTGCGCTTATCCATCAAGGGGTTGCTATCGCAGGTGTAGTATATGCGCCTGTGCTCGATACCTATTATTACGGCGCTAAACATTTAGGTGCATGGCGCCAACAAGCGGGTCAAGATAGCCCCTTATTGGGCGCCAACACGCCACGCGAAATGCCGATGATTGTCGGCAGTCGCTCGCACTTGAGCCCTGGTTTAGCGCAATATTTACAACAGTTTGGTGAGCATGACATCTTAAGCGTAGGGAGTTCGCTTAAGTTTTGTATGTTGGCAGAAGGCAGTGCCGATCTGTACCCCAGACTTGGCCCAACCAGCGAATGGGATACTGCGGCGGCGCAAGCTGTGCTCGAAAGTGCAGGCGGCACAGTTGTCTGTTATGACTCAGGTGAACCATTAACTTATAATCAAAAACCTGACATTTTAAACCCTTACTTTATTGCCACAGCTCCTGGCTGGGTAAAATAACGATTGCCTTTCATCAATCTCACTTGATGAAAGGGCAAGCTAAACACTGGAGTAGTAATTCATGATGCGCATAGGCGTCGATTTAGGCGGAACAAAAATAGAATTAGTCGCACTGAGTGATGAGGGCAATGAGCTATTTCGCAAACGTGTGACGACGCCACGTGACTATCAGGGCACGCTTGCTGCGGTGGTTGATTTAGTTAAGGAAGCGGAAGCGACTCTTGGCGAAAAAGGTACTGTCGGCGTGGGTATTCCAGGTGTGGTATCGCCCTATTCAGGTTTAGTCAAAAATGCTAACTCGACGTGGATCAATGGTCAGCCCCTCGATGTACATTTAGGGGAATTGTTGCAGCGTGAAGTACGGGTTGCCAATGATGCAAACTGTTTTGCGGTATCAGAGGCGGTCGATGGGGCAGCCGCTGGCGCTTCTGTGGTGTTTGGCGTGATTATTGGTACTGGTTGTGGCGCGGGTGTGGCAATTAACGGCAAAGTTCACGGTGGTGGTAATGGTATCGGCGGTGAATGGGGTCATAATCCTTTGCCTTGGATGACCAAGGAAGAGTTCAATACCACCCGATGTTTCTGTGGCAATCCCGATTGTATCGAGACCTTTATTTCAGGTACTGGCTTTGTGCGTGATTATAATGCGGCTTTGACGGCTGCGGGTACAGTGCGCGCTGCTGCCAAATCAGGTGCCGATATTATGTTGTTAGTCGATGAAGGTGACGCCATTGCGGTTGCTGCATTTGATCGTTATATGGATAGACTCGCTCGTTCACTCGCCCATGTGATCAATATGCTCGATCCCGATGCCATAGTGTTGGGCGGCGGAATGTCGAATGTCGCGGCGATTTACCCAAGATTACCGGCATTGCTGGCCCATTATGTGGTGGGACGTGAGTGTCATACGCCTGTGGTGCAGAATCTATACGGTTGTTCATCGGGAGTGCGCGGTGCCGCTTGGTTGTGGGAAAAGTGATCCATTATTGAGGATATAAACTCCACCAGTGAACTCATTACGCTATGAAATCAACGTCTAGTGATATCAGAGTCTTGTAAACAATAGCCCAGTAAAACGCTGGGCTAGCTTTATGTGCGATGTATTCCCCCCGTATTTTGATGCTATGATTGCGCTCCTTTGGATTGCTTGGCATGGACATCATGTTTTGGGTTAAGAAAGTTGTTTCACAGGGGATGATGCCGATTCCCTTTATCCTATTGTTATTACTGATTTCTTTTCTAGTATGGCGCCGTCGCAGTATGGCGAAATACTTAGTATCCTGCGCTTTTTTTCTCTTACTGTTTTTAAGCAGTCAACTGAGTGTGAATACCTTAGTGCGGCCGTTAGAATCAGCTTACCCTATTAATTCCACGCCCATCGCAGGCGCTTGTTTTGTGATGGTATTAGGTTCAGGGCATGCTGATATAGCAGGAGCGACGGCGGTGCAATCCTTATCAGACGTCGCCCTTACAAGGTTAACTGAAGGAATTCGGCAACTTAAGTTGGGTCAAGAGTGTATGTTGATCGTCAGCGGCTGGGGTGGTGAACTCACTCAATTTTCCCATGCTGAAATGATGGCTAAAGCCGCGGTAGAGCTAAGTGTTGATAAAAGCCGAATTATTCAATTTCCACTGGCGCGCGATACGATAGAAGAAGCGCAATACTTAAAGTGGGAGTTAGGGGAGGAGCCCTTTCGCTTAGTCACATCGGCCACTCATATGCCAAGGGCGATGGCTATTTTCGCCACTAAAGGCTTACACCCCGATGCTGCCCCAACGGATTTTATTGGCCGAGATGATTTTTGGTGGCGGTTAACCGCCGATAATTTAGTGGCTTCTCAACGGGCTATTCACGAATACATTGGCCGTTTGTGGTTATGGATAAAGGCCGTAAGTTAAAGGTGTGGTTTGCCAAGTTCAGTCTAAAGATAGTGAGTTTTAACAGGAATATGAACAATGACAATTGAGTCAGAAATAGTATCTGTGCGTCCTTTATCGAAACGAAATGGGTTAACCTTAACTTGGCTGGGAGGCTTAAGTTTGGTGCTGGGTTTGGGACTGTTTCTGACGTGGCCGGCCTTGTTTGCTGTCGGTTTGATGTTTTTTAGTTTGGGCGCGATTTCATTAATTCTCGGTTTAGCCAAGGTGTATGAGCCGGAAACGACTCTAGTATTAGATGACAAGGGGCTGACCTATTTTCATCGCCGCGGCAAAGTGGCTATCGATTGGGATAATATTCAGCGGGTCGATATTCCGCGGGTAACTAATGGTTTAGATACTATAGAGTTATCTTATTTAGGCATTAAACTGAAACATTTAAATCCCATTCTCGATAATATTTCCCTGCGTCTAGCAACAGGATTATTAACTGAACAGCGACCTTTGCTGGTGACAGCCGCCTCTCAAGATGCAGACTTAGCGACTTTAGAAACTTATCTCGGCGCTGAGTTTGGCCCTTTAGTGATAGAAGGGGATCGCTATCGTGGCGTATTAGCTATGTTTGGGCATCGCTGCGTGATGTTAGATACGCGTTTAGGGTATCACTTGTATATTCCCCATGACAGTTTAGATAGGGAACCTAAGGACTTTATCAAGTTACTTAGACAACGTATCGCGCAATGTAGCCGCTCAGCTGGTTAAGTCTACAATCTCAATTGAAGATCATCAGCAATAAAAAAGGGGACCCTAGGGTCCCCAATGAGTTGCAGAGATTAAAGTTTGGGTTGTGCAGGGGCAACCCAAAGGTACTAGTGTGCTACCTCTGCGTGTACCTTATCTACACCGTAGGTTTTACCTTCAGCATGACAAGTTGCGCAAGATTCTACTGGTAAGTTAGGATCTGTCATTGCGTCAGCTTCAACCACAGCACCGTTACTTCTAAAGTGAGCGACAGCCGCTGCATCAGAGTGAGCGTGACAGCTACGGCATGATTCAGCTACAGGGCTAATGTAGTTGCTACCCACTTTGATTGAACGTTTCTCAGAGGCTAAACCACCGTCAGTCGCAAACAGTTTTGCATCATCTTTGTGACATGCAGAACATGCAGTTTCTGGTGATGGATAACCGACTAATTCACCATTGGCATCGCGGAAGATCCCTGCGATAACATCAAAGTTACCACTGTGGAAGCGGTGGGCGACGGTGAATAAGTCTTTGTTATTGAAAGTGACTTCAGGATTAATGACTTTGCTACCGTCTTCACCTTTAGAAACCACTGTTTTATGGCCTGATGCACCCGTTGTATCGTTGTGACAGTTCATACATTGATCAAAAGTGTAAGTTCCGTGTCTGGTGCCCTTGATATAATCTAAGGTGCCGTGACAGGCGTTACATTTTGCTTCTTCTACGGTAATTCGAGCAGGATCTGTCATTCGAGCTTTAACTACTGCAGAAGCATCTAAGCTATAGAATTTAACAGGAGCAGTGTTACCAATTGGATTTGTTGGGCCAAATTCAAGTCCTGTGGCATTACAGCTACTCACTTTACCTGCTTTGATACAGACGTTGGCTTCTGAACTGGCGTAGATAGTACCTACAGCTTGGGCATCGGGAATATCTTTTACAAAGGTTAATACACCATCTGCCAGCGTACCATTTTCAAGCTTAAGAGCGATTGCTGTTGGTTTGACATCTCTCCAAGCATAAACAGTACCATCAGTAGTTACGTTACCCAGTAATAAGCCGTTAGCCACAAACATACCAGTAGGGTTAGTTGTCGCGTTATACACTTTTAAATCGGTTCCATTAGGAATTGCAGCGCCATTCATGGTCACATTGGCTTTTAATGTCAATGTTTTCATTCCAGGTGCTGCTGAAGTCACTACTGCCGCACTGGTAAAGTCAACTTTGAATAGGCTTGCATACTCAGCGCGTTTACCGACACTGTGTACAGCTTCAGGTGTTAAGCTACCGCTGCCATGGCAAGATTTACATTGAGTATCATCAGCTTGGGCTAAACCAAATTCTGAATGGTTTTCGCCAGTGGTGAAGTTCACATTGATATGACAACCCACACAAGCTTGTGCATAAATATTGGTGTTATAACTTGGTGCACCATCATGACAAGATTTACATTCTTTCAAATCAGATGGGAAACCAACTTCACCGAAATATTCTTTTGCTTCGCCACTTAAGCTGTCACTGATGTGATGACCTGCGTGGATCCTGTGGATCATGGGGGCAAAATCAAATACCCAACCTTCAGCCAGTTGTGCGTCACTTGGAACGAGATCAGGGTTATGGCAAGTTACGCAGTTTTTAACATCTTGGTAGTTATGATGGGCTTCAATCTTCGCGATATGGCCGTCTACCTCACCGTGACAGTTTTTACATGCCGCACTAGATACTGTGTCTTTACCCGATACACCTAATTCATCTGTTGCAGGGATAAAATCAACGGGTACAGACAAAATCTTGTCAGATAGGACGACACCTGTACTATCGGCGATGTTGTAAGCACGTAAAAAGACTCTGTGTACTGCGTTTGGATTATCATTTGGATTAATGATTGGCGCTGCGCCACCATAAGTCCAAGTTGCTGTGTAAGTGCCTGGCGTCGCTGTATCTTCGGTTAAAGTACAAGCGTTTTTAGTTCCGTTCAGGCCGTTTAGAGTACAAGTTAACGAAGTGCCAGCGGCATTTGCCGTGGCATTATTTTGCCACTCAATCGGCGCGCCAGTACCTGAGGTGTTTTCATTTGCTGTTAAAGAATAAATTGCAATTTTATCCAGTCCTTTGAATGGGACTACTTTGCCTGCATTTTTACCCGTAACAGTAAATTTAACACTGAAGCCTTCACTGCTGGTCACTTTAATGTCTGCAGGACTTAAAGTGAATGCCAGATCTGTAATGGATTGGGCTGTCGTTGCGAAGGAACCCGCAGGGGCTCCGGGTGTACCTGGTGTTCCGGGAGTGCCTGGTGTTCCGGGTGTACCTGGTGTGCCAGGTGCCCCATCTTGACCATCGCTTCCGTCCCCGCAGGCGGTAAGACTTAAGGTACTGACGAGAGCCAGTGCCAGTAGAGATTTATTGTAGTTTTTCATCATCGCGTCCCTTTTTCTATCTATAAGACTGCGTGTGCAGTGCCTCTAATATAGGAGGATTCATCTACTTATAAAGTGGTATTTGCAAATTTGTATCTGATATGTGAACGATGATTTAACACCTGCGAATGGTAATTCTAAACTTTGCATTTTGATATTTTAAATAGTGAAATTAAGCTGCTAGCCTATGATGTGTATCACAATTTCAATCTTTAAACTTAGGTCGAAATGATGAATTCATTTTCGGTTAAGCAAAATGAACGATGTTAAGAGAGCCTGAATCTTAAGTCGTTATCTTAAGGTTTTGAGCACAAAAGCAATGGGATAAGAGAGCGAGGATAGGGGGACGATATGGCATTTTAAAGTGATTGAATTGTGCCTTGGATAAATAGAAGCCATAGCCCAGTAAACCCACTTAACATCCATGACGTAAGCTAGGTTGATGAACTTAGTGTGTAATCTATTTTTGTATTAGTGTGCTGGTTCGAGTGCGGCAAGTAAGGAGCGCACGACGAGATCACACTGGCTTTGGCTGTAACGCCGATGAACTGCAGGTTTCTCAATCAGATAATAATGTGGCGCCATCATAGTTTCGTGGAGTCTATTAAGCTCTGTGTCGCTAAGGCGCTCGAGATGTAATCCGGGCATATGTTTAACTGTGTGCATATCAATGCTGGAACAAAAAGCCACACTCTTCATGGTTAATAGATGGGCATACCATTCTTCCCTGTCTATCACTTTCTCTACGGTAGGCAGTAAGATACCTTGGCGCTGGCAAAATAATTCTAAGGGATCGATTTTACTGTTAAAGCCCTTGAGTTCTTGAAACAGAAACGGATGGCGACAAATTTGCTCTAAGGTAATATTCGTCTCAACGTCCCAAAGTGGGTGTTGCTTGGCTGCAACGATATAAATGCCATTGATTGAGCCAAGTTTGGTGTAACTTAATTCTTTATTTTCAGCACTTTCAAACGTAATCCCAAAATCAAGCGCACCTGCGTGGATCAACTCAGCGCTATTTTCCTGCCATTTATGTAAGCGTATTTGTCCTAGCTTTTGGGCAAGTTCAGGAGTACTTAACTGAGGCGCTAAAAAGCTTAGCAGGCCATTACAAGCAGCGATATGTAGCGGTAAGTCGGTATTGATGGCCGCATTTTGTATCTGGATTGCAGATTGTTCGAGGTGATAAACCGATTCAGTAAACTGGCAAATAGCAACGTAGAGACTTTCTGCTAAAGGCGTCGGTTTAAGCCCCTGTTGACGACGATAAAATAGTTCATCGTTAAAGGTTAGGCGTAATGCATTGAGGCAGCGGCTTATTTTGGGTGCAGAAACATCTAGCGCTTTGGCCGCGCTATTTGCGTGTCCAGTGTCGAAAATACTTTTAAATACAAGCAAGGTAAAAACATCGAGTTCACAGATCTGTTTTAGTAATAAGTTGCTCATTTTGTATTTTGCCCTGTATGAGTCTTAAATGCTTTTGCGGTGCTATTAGGGGAGTTCTGTGTCCTTGCGATTACCCGAACCACCGCGATCAAATATCATAATTACTAACTGGCAAGATTAACATTCAGCATGCGGATTAACTGTGATCCCTCTCGGTAAAATAACAATTATTTAACCATTGTAAAGAGGAGCGTTGGGGAGAGTTAGATGGGTAGGCGCTATGTTTAACATCGGGCGGAAAGGAATGATTGAGCTAAAAGAGTGAGTCAAAGTCTGCTCACCTAAGGCGGCGAGCAAACGATAGTGATGCATTTCGGATTAACGAGATTCTATGACGTCGTTTTGCACGGACGGTAAGTTGAGTGAATCTGCTGTTGGTGTATGGCCTATTGCATGGGAATAAATGGTTGGTGCATCTTCTTTAATCCGCATCCCGATAAATTGGCCACCCTCAAGGATTTGCATTGAGGTACTTGCCACTTCGCCGTCGACAACACCATTACGTTGGATCACTAAACGCTCACAAATGAGTCTGCCTTTGAAGTGCCCATCGACGATAAATTCATGGCACTTTACTTCACCTTGAATTATACCGCCTTGTTCTATGGTGATATTGGCCTCAGAAAGCAGCTGACCTTGGATATCACCGCCCACAAGCACGTCGCCTGTTAATTCGATATTTCCCGTGAGTTTAGTGCCTCGAGCAATAAAGCTAAAAGAGGTACTTTTTTTAGGCGGGAAAAACAGTTTTTTTACAAACATCATCATAAATTAACTTAATTCGAGAAGGGATTCACTGAGTTCAACAGAGGCGCGATACTAGCTTAAAATCCAGGAGAAGCACAGCTCTGCATGTGTTAATACAATTACAGTGTTTCTATCAAGTTGGTCGTTTTATCTCAATGGCTTTGCTAGGGCAAGGAGCTACGCAGGCACCGCATCCAGTACAAAGGTCAAGGTCTATTTTGGGGCTCGGAGCCTGACCAATACTGAGCACAAAGCTGATGGCTCTTGGTTCGCAGGCATCCTTACAACTTTGGCACCAGATCCCTTGAAAGGTTAAGCAGCTTTCTTGAATATGGGCTTGGTATTGCCAAGGTGCTTGAGTCAAATCGAAAATATTTTCAGGGCAAGCCTTAGCACACAGAGTACAAAATGTGCACTCATTGTCCTTAAAGGAGACTTCAGGAAATCCGCCATCACCTTTGATGATAATGTGAGTTTCACAAATCTCAAGACAGGCGGAACAACGAGTACACACATCGGTGAACTCGATATCATCACGTACCCAAGGCGGCCTTATCGCATTATCTTTACGCCGGCTAAAGAGGCTGCGACGGCTGTGATTAATACTTTGAGTCATGTTGCTCCTCGGGTGGTTAATGATGTAAAGCGATGGTATTTAGAGGGATAAAGAAAAATGGCTTGGGAGATTTCCACAAGCCATTCAAGTTATTAGCCGTTATAACCATTGGGATTGGTTGATTGCCAATGCCAGCTACTGTTGGCCATATCTTCTAGGGTATGAGTCGCTTGCCAGCCAAGATCTTCCCTTGCGTGGGTTGGATCGGCGTAGCAGGCGGCAATATCCCCTGGGCGACGTGGCGCAATTTGGTAGGCAATGGTGTTACCACAGGCTTTTTCAAAGGCCTTAACCATGTCTAATACACTATATCCTTGGCCTGTGCCTAAGTTATAGGTCACTAGACCAGGTTTAGTGGCCAATTTTGCAAGCGCTTTTAAATGGCCATTGGCTAAATCCACGACATGGATATAGTCACGCACGCCGGTACCGTCGTGAGTCGGATAATCATTACCAAACACGCTCAAGGCAGTGCGTTTACCCACGGCAACCTGCGCAATAAAGGGCATTAAGTTGTTAGGGATATCGTTAGGATCTTCGCCTATTAAGCCACTGGCATGGGCGCCAACCGGATTAAAATAGCGCAGACGGGCGATATTCCAGCTAGGATCGGCATTGTGTACATCTGCCAGTATATGTTCAACCATCAACTTAGACTGACCATAAGGGTTTGTTGCCCCTGTGGGAAAGTCTTCGGTGATCGGTAAACTTGCGGGATCGCCATACACTGTTGCCGATGAGCTGAATACGAGATTTTTTACCTTAAATTCTGCCATGACTTGGCAAAGGATAAGCGTACCCGTAACGTTATTCTCATAATACTTCAGGGGTTTTGCGACGGATTCTCCCACCGCTTTTAATCCTGCAAAGTGGATAACTGAATCAATAGCATGATCGTTAAACACTTTCTGCAATAACGCTTTATTGAGAATATCGCCTTGATAGAAAGTAACCGATTTACCAGTGATCCGCTCGACTCGGTTTAAGGCTTCTATGCTTGAATTAGACAAGTTGTCCAATACAATCACATCATTACCAGCATTGAGCAGTTCTACTACTGTGTGGGTGCCAATATAGCCAGCACCACCGGTCACTAAAATCGTCATTACTTAATTCCTTTTACAACGGTTTTTAAATAGTGCGCAAAATCTTCACCGATTTCGCTGTGGCGCAGGGCATATTCAACGTTAGCACGCATATAACCTTGCTTGTTACCACAGTCATGGCTCTTACCTTCCATGTAGTAAGCATTTACGGTTTCTTGCTTCATTAACATCGCAATCGCATCAGTTAATTGAATTTCATCGCCTGCGCCCGCAGGGGTTTTAGCCAGTAGCGGCCAAATGCTGGCTGGTAAAACATAACGGCCTACAACGGCTAAGTTAGATGGCGCTTCATCCACGGCTGGCTTCTCAACCAGCTCGACTAATGGCTCAGATTCACCCGGTTGTAAATCATGACCATTCACATCGGCAATACCGTATTGGTTGACGACGTTATGTGGCACGCCTTCCACCATGATTTGACCGACTTGGGTTTCATCAAACAGGGCAACCATAGCGGCTAAGTTATCGCTACGAAGGTCACAGCTGGCTTCATCTATGATCACATCCGGTAGCAATACGGCAAATGGTGCATCGCCGACGACAGATTTAGCACACAAAATCGCATGACCTAAGCCTTTAGCTTGAGATTGGCGCACGCTGATCACTGTTACATCTTTAGGACAAATAGATTGTACGGCTTCAAGTAACTGACGTTTAACGCGGCGTTCTAATTGGGCTTCTAATTCGAAACTGGTATCGAAATGGTTTTCGATAGAGTTTTTACTGGCGTGGGTCACGAGTACAATTTCTTTGATCCCAGCCGCGATAGCTTCACTTACTACGTATTGAATCAATGGCTTATCGACAACGGGTAACATTTCCTTTGGAATTGCTTTGGTCGCTGGAAGCATACGAGTGCCTAGGCCTGCGACAGGAATAACGGCTTTACGAATTTGATGTTGTTTCATTGCGAACCTTTTAGGTCAAGGAGATGCGGTTAATGGCCAATATTGTAAATGACCTGCACAGAAAAGCTATTTAGAAACGCTGAAAACTTAGGATATTTAAGTATTTTTGCAGCGAAGTCGACGTAAGTTTTAGCAAAGGTAGCACAGTGCATCTAATCCAGCATGGGTGATGTGCACTTGCATGGCGTTTTTAATACCCTTGTAATATTTGCTTTACGTTTACGTCACAGTAGTGGTGCAAGAATAAAGTGTGAGGGAGTTAACAAATTTAAAGGCTTAGATCACTATGGTTCCATGAGCGCTAGCCATTAAGTGAAGATTATGACGAAAGGAACAGAGTACATCGCTCACAGAGCTGATGACACAGGGTTTATCAACTACCCGCAAGAAGAACATGAGATTTGGAGCCAGCTTTATGCCCGTCAAGCGATAAACCTGCCTGGTCGTGCTTGTAAGGAGTATTTGCAAGGGCTAGATGCCTTGGCTATGCCAAAGAATCGTATTCCGCAACTTACTGAAATTGATACTGTATTGCAAGCGACCACCGGCTGGAAAACGGCAGCCGTACCTGCGCTGATTTCCTTCGGGCGTTTTTTTGAGCTGCTTGCTAACAAAGAGTTTCCAGTGGCGACCTTTATTCGCCGTAAGGAAGAGTTTGATTACCTGCAAGAACCTGATATTTTTCATGAAATATTTGGCCATTGCCCTTTGCTCACCAACCCTTCATTTGCTAATTTTTCACATATGTATGGCCAATTAGGTTTAAATGCCAGCAAAGAAGAAAGGGTATTTTTAGCGCGTTTATACTGGTTTACGGTTGAGTTTGGCTTGCTACAGCCTAAAGATGGCCCCTTGTGTATCTATGGTGGCGGTATTTTAAGCTCACCTGGTGAAACTTTATATGCAATGGAAAGTGACGTGCCAGAACGTCAACCCTTTGATTTATTGAATGTGCTACGAACCCCATATCGCATCGACATTATGCAGCCGATTTATTATGTGATTGAGCACATTGATATGCTTGATGAAATTGCCAAAATGGACATCATGAGTTATGTCACTAAGGCACGTCAGTTAGGTTTATTTGCTCCTAAATATCCTCCTAAAGCCAAGGCGAGCTAGTCTCGATTCGATGGATGGTTTGATGTTTTATTTGAGTCGCCATCTAATTTAGTCATGTGATTTAAGTAATTAATAAGTAATGAGTAAAGTGCAACTAAATATCCCTATTAATGTTGCCAACAGGAGTATGTATGACTGCGTTATCGAATATGAAATGTGAAGCGTGCCAAGCCGATGCACCAAAAGTGACCGATGAAGAGTTGGCAGAACTTATTCGTATGATCCCTGACTGGGGCGTGCAAGTGCGTGACGGCGTAATGCAGCTTGAGCGCGTCTACAAGTTTAAAAACTTTAAACTGGCGATGGTATTCACGAATAAGCTGGCGGATTTAGCGGAAGAAGAATTCCACCATCCAGGCATTTTCACTGAATGGGGCAAAGTGACTGTCACTTGGTGGTCGCACTCCATTAAGGGGCTACATAAGAATGACTTCATCATGGCCGCCAAGACAGACCAGTTACTAGGTTAATTATTTAATCAATTTAATCAGTATCTTAATGTGTTTTATGATGCTGATTTTTTCTTCCTGTTACAATTCAACTGTAAACTAGGCTTGCCACTTTCAGTTTAACCTTCTAACGTATACGGGCTCTGCTATTTCCCCTCATCGCTGACGTTTTCGTCAAAGGTAACGATTTGCCTAGCAAGCGTTATTTTTGTTGTAAAGCCTAAGGCGAAAAATAGCTCTGCACGGTTTATCCCCAAAATTCAAATCAAAAAAGGGAATATCAGTCATTATGCGCTTGGAAGTCAGCTGTCAGGATCGTGTTGGTTTAGCCAAAGATATCTTAGTCGTGTTAGAGCGTTATGGTATTAATTTAATTGCTATTGATGCCAGTAACCAAGGATTCCTGTACTTACAATTTGCCGAAATCAGTTTTGAAACCTTGAGTGCCTTGATGCCGCAGATCCGCAAAGTGGAAAGTGTCCACGATGTGCGTACGGTGTCATTTATGCCCTCAGAGCAAGAACATTACGCCCTTAAAACCCTGCTCAAAACCTTACCCGACTCCGTTTTTTCTATCGATGCCAAGGCACGTATCCGTATCGTTAATGAGTCCGCCTTGCTCAATATCGGCATGGGTGAGCACGAAGTGCTCGAAGAGTCGCTTAATCATTGGGTGCAAGGTTTTAACTTCAGCCGTTGGTTGAGTGAAGCACAAGTATTGCCACAAGCGGCGCGAGTTCAAATCGGTCCAAACGAATATTTAGCGGAAATGCTGCCGATTTACCTACCCGATGAGGATGAAAAAACCATCTTGGTTGGTGCTGTGGTGTCGCTGAAATCCCCTGCGCGCGTTGGAAAACAGTTTAACGCGCTGCAGAACCAAACCACTGGCTTTGAAAATGTATTAGCCAGTAGTGACAAGATGAAGGAAGTGCTTAAGCAAGCGCGGCGTATGGCCCAGCTCGATGCACCTTTGTTGATCACGGGTGAAACGGGTACTGGCAAAGAATTAATGGCCAGAGCTAGCCATGATGCGGGGATGCGCCGTGAAAAACCTTTTATCGCCATCAACTGCGCCGCTCTGCCCGACAGCGCTGCCGAAGAAGAATTATTCGGTTACGTCAGTCAGGGTAAAGTCGTCAAACGAGGCTTTTTTGAAGAAGCTAAGGGGGGCACAGTATTTCTCGATGAAGTGGCGGAAATGTCTAGGGCGGCTCAAGTTAAGCTGCTACGGCTATTGCAAGATGGCACTTTTAGACGCATAGGGGGCGATGAAGAAGTGCGTGCTGATGTGCGAATTATCTGCTCGACTCAGAAAAATTTAGCTGAACTATGCCAAACCGGCGAGTTTAGGGAAGATTTGTACTATCGCATCCATGTGCTGAGTTATCACATCCCGTCATTACGTGAGCGTAAAGTCGATATCATTCCACTGACGGAAATGTTCCTCGAACATTACAGTCAACAGTTGTCTAGCCCAGTGCGGCGGATTTCGGCCCAGTGCCGCGATCATTTGCTCACCTACGCTTGGCCAGGTAACGTACGCCAATTAAAAAACGCGGTATTTAGAGCCGTGTCTATGTGGGATGGCTCGGCCGAGTTGACGGTAGAACAGCTGAAATTGCCGTCATATGCTGAAGGTTTTGGTTACTTTGATAATGAGTTTGAGGGCAATCTGGACGATGCAATGAAGCAGTTTGAAGCGAGTTTGTTGCGTCGATTATATCCGGCCTACCCGAGCACTCGCCAGTTGGCGAAAAAGCTAGGTGTATCACACACAGCTATTGCTAATAAACTGCGTGAATACAAGATAGCCAAGCGCCGTTAGTCAGAGTCTCGTTGGGTTGACACAGTCAATGTAACAGTATCGTTCCACTTAGTTGCCGACTTTTCAGGCATATTGCTTACCGAGATATTGATAAGCGGTAACTAGGTTATAAACGTAATGATTAGTTTACAAAATGTGAAATAATTGACCTAAATGTGATTTTGGTCACGCTATAGGAATCTTGAGCTGCATCGGGTATTTCTACGCGCAACAAATACGTTAAAGCAAGTAACAGAGCATGCCTCGTTGGCGCGGACTGCGTAACGTGTATGCCCTTAATGAGTCAAAAAGTCCGATTTAAATCGCCGAATATAAGCTGGGTGACGTCGCGCGTTTTCCAGCACAATAAAATTGTACACCTAGCCGAAGAGCACTGGAGCCAATATGAAACTTGCAAGTTATAACAATGGTCGTCGTGATGGTCAGTTGATGTTAGTCAGCCGCGATCTCACTAAAACGGTTGCCGTTCCTGCCATTGCCCACACTATGCAGCAATTACTCGATGGTTGGGATTTACTGAGACCGCAATTGCAAGAATTGTACGATGCGTTAAATGAAGGCATGTTAGATAACGCGCAAGCGTTCGACGAAGCTAAGTGTTTGTCGCCATTACCGCGTGCTTACCAATGGGCCGATGGTAGCGCTTATGTGAATCACGTTGAGTTAGTCCGTAAAGCCCGTGGCGCAGAAATGCCAGAAACCTTTTGGACAGATCCGTTGTTTTATCAAGGTGGCTCAGACAGCTTTATTGCCCCTAAAGCGGATATCCCATTGGCGAGTGAAGACTGGGGTATCGATTTCGAATCTGAAATTGCGGTTATTACCGATGATGTGCCTATGGGCGTGAGCACTGACAATGCAGCTAAGCACATTAAATTGTTGATGCTAGTTAACGATGTGTCACTGCGTAACTTGATCCCTGGTGAGTTGGCGAAAGGCTTTGGTTTTTTCCAATCTAAACCATCGAGCAGTTTTTCGCCTGTGGCTGTGACACCGGATGAATTGGGTGTCCGTTGGGAAGATTCGAAAGTGCATTTACCGCTGATCACCTATTTAAATGGTGAATTATTTGGTCGTCCGAATGCAGGCGTTGATATGACCTTCAATTTCAGTCAGTTAGTTTCGCATGTTGCAAAAACCCGTCCATTGGGCGCAGGCGCGATTATTGGCTCTGGTACTATTTCTAACTATGACCGTAGCGCAGGTTCGAGCTGTTTAGCGGAAAAACGTATGTTAGAAGTGATTGCCGAAGGCAAAGCCACTACGCCATTTATGCGTTTTGGTGACACAGTGCGTATCGAAATGCTCGATGATAATGATGTAACCATTTTTGGTTCTATCGATCAAAAAGTGGTTGAATACAAAGCCTAAGGCTTTCCCTTAAAGGGCGACACCGACTCAAACTAACGGGGCTTAATTGCCCCGTTTTTATACTGACTTTTATAAGGACATGAAAATATGAAACTTTACGGTTATTGGCGTTCCAGTGCAGCCTATCGGGTTCGTATTGCCCTTAATCTCAAGGGGATTTCAGCCGAACAGTTTTCAGTGCATCTCGTACGTGATGGCGGCGAGCAACATAAAGCGGCCTACATTGCGCTTAATCCTTTAGAGTTAGTGCCAACCTTAGTGGTGGATGATGAGCTGGATGTGGATGCCTTGTCGCAATCTTTAGCGATTATCGAATATCTTGATGAGATACATCCACAGTCGCCATTATTGCCTGCATCGGCTCTTGAACGTGCCCACGTGCGCGCTATGGCACTTACGGTCGCCTGTGAAATTCACCCATTAAACAACTTGCGGGTATTGCAGTATTTAACGCAAACCTTAGGTGCTGATGACACCGCCAAAAATACTTGGTATCACCATTGGGTCGCAAGTGGTTTTACGGCCTTAGAAACCTTGTTAACACGGCATAGCGGTCGTTATTGCTTTGGGAATGCCGTGACATTAGCCGATCTGTGTTTAGTACCGCAGGTGTATAACGCCCAGCGTTTTAATGTGAATTTAACGGCTTATCCCAATATCATGCGCGTGTGGGCCGAGTGTAATCAGCTTGAAGCCTTTGCCAATGCTGCACCAGAGCGCCAAGCGGATGCGGTGTAACGAATTGCGCGGATACGGTTTTTACGAATAGAAAGAATGGATGATGAGGCTTGCTTTAAAAGTCTAATCTCAGCGATGGAGTTTAAATGCTTTTCAGTAAAAAATGTCCGTATTGCAAAGGTAAACTCGGCGCTAAGGATGTGCCGATTAAGGAAGGACGCTGCTGCCATTGTGATAAGCCGATACTGTACAAACTCAATGTAATAAAATGGATGCTACTGTTCATGCCCATCTTTACTGTTAGCGTTAATCTGCTAGACAAAGATGTCTATGGGTTTTGGATTTGTTTTGCGGTAATGGCACCGATTTATAGTCTCGTTTATTTACTCTGTCATGAGGTCGTAAAGTGCTCAGAAACCGATGGCGAAGTGGAGTAAGCCTAATGTCTTTCCCGTGTTTTTATCTGATATTGAAGCGGGCGATACTGTTATGAGTGGTGCTAGGGGTAATGTCATGAGTGTTGCTACGAATAATGTTATGAATGATGCAATGAGTGAAGCAGCGCTAGAGCATCAATTACTCGAATGGATAGCTCAAGACTGTGAGCGGGTGAGGGCGCTTGAACTCGTGCTTCAATGCGCCAAAGTACACTCAATGCCGCAGTGGTGTCTGGCGGCAGGATTTGTCCGTAATTTAGTCTGGGATCGCTTGCACGAATTTGAGTTGAGTCCACTGAACGATATCGATCTGATCTATTTTTGCCCTTTAGATATTAGCCCTGAGCGGGATCTGGCGATTGAAACCTATCTTCATCAGCTTGCCCCTGAGTTACCATGGTCGGTTAAGAATCAGGCGCGCATGCATAGTCGCAATCAAGACATGGCTTACACATCTTGTATTGATGCTATGGCCCATTGGCCAGAGTTAGAAACCGCGGTTGGGGTGGGTTTAAAATCTCATGTTGAGACAGATACTCAGGTAGATGCAGAGACTGCTCATCATTCCATGCATTACGGTATTGAGCTGGTGGTTCCCTTTGGGCTGAACTCCCTGTTTGCCCTCAAATTGAGCGCCAATCCAAAGCGATCATTACCAGTTTTTAAGCACAGAGTTGCGACTAAGGGCTGGCTAACTCGCTATCCTTTGCTTACGTGTTGCTACTCAAGCTAATCTTCTCACTTTCTTATTCGTTCAGTCTAAAACTGACTTAACCGTCTCACACTGTCATTCCATGCAATCTAGTTATCTAACATGATAGGTATCATCCTCAAGCCGTTTTTATTTGTCCATTTTTTGTTTTTATCCTCATTTAACTCGTCTCAATAATTTGAACTTAATGTTCAAATAACCTCTTAGTTAAGTGCTTTTCATTGTTACTAAAATGTTTATGGTGTTATTGATCACTACCTCTTGCGGTAGTCATTAGTGATGGCTAATACAACACTTAGCTCACAGAAAACAAAGGGGTATTATCAATAAATGTTTGAATTTCGTGATTCAGCTCCCATGTGTAGTACCTATAAGTGAGTATTGCTCACTCACTTTGATTTGGATCAATAAATCAGCCGCATATCTCTGGCAGTGTAGGCGTTAATTGTTAAGGATGTAATACAAAACAAAAACCTATGTTGTACATATGGAGTATGATGATGAATAAAAACACTGTTTCTACACTGGTCGCTGCCACCCTTTTAGCCGCTGGTTTTTCTGCCTCTGTATCGGCTCACCAAGCGGGTGACATTATCGTTCGTGCGGGTGCTGTGGTTGTTGCGCCAAATGAATCAAGTGATGATGTTGCGGGTAACGGCGAGTTCCAAATCAGTAATAACACTCAAGTGGGTTTAAACTTTGGCTACATGCTGACAGATAACTTTGGGGTTGAGTTATTAGCTGCCACACCTTTTAGCCACGATGTTTCTTTAAAAGGTGTAGGTAAGATTGCAGAAACTAAACATTTACCACCCACTTTAGTGGCACAGTACTACTTTGGTGATGCGCAATCTAAATTACGTCCATACGTGGGTGTTGGTGTTAACTATACTAATTTCTTCGACAATGAGTTCACCAACGATTTAAATGGTGCGTTAACTGACTTGAGCATGAGCACTTCGTGGGGCTTAGCGGCACAAGCAGGTGTTGATTATCAAGTAAACAAAAACTGGTTAGTGAACGCTTCAGTGTGGTACGCGCAAATTAGCAGTGACGTGAAGTTTAAATTAGCGGGCGACACTGTAGTTATCGACACTGATATCAACCCATGGGTTTATATGGTCAGCGTGGGTTACACTTTCTAATCCACTGATTAGATAAGCGTAAAAAGGAGCCTTAGGCTCCTTTTTCGTTTCTGCACTTTTTATCGCGCCATGTTCTGTTCCACTTAGGCTAAGCCGATTTAGCGCTTTGGCTTTTTAGCTTTCCAGTGGCGAGTGTTATAGATAAATTCGGGTAATAACACAGTAAGCCAAGCGACGAGGCGCCAGCGTTTGGTCACATAGACGCGGCGTTTGCCTTGTTTCATTGCCTTGATGATTTGCGCTGCGACTTGTGGCAATGGTGCAAGCCACATTGCACTTTGCTGCATAGCGGCTTTATCGAGCAAACCAAGTTGGATATCGGTAATCGTAATCGGTAACTTAAGGCGCTGAGCATGCATACTTAAGCCCTCAAGGTAATTCTGGCCAAAGGCTTTTGAGGCGTGATAGGCCACACTCGGCCCGCCGCGCAGGCCCGCAATCGAGTTGATTGCCGCCAGTTGTCCATAACCTTGCTCGCGAAATAGTCTAAATGCCGTATTGCAGATGGCAGCAAAACCTCGCACATTGACATCGATAATGTCTTGCTCCGGTAGCCAAGGCAACTCGGGGTCATAGCTATTGAGGCCTGTATTAACTAAGACTAAGTGCGCGCCGCCAAGAGTTTGCCAGACTGATTCAAGTTGGTTGATGATGGCTTGAGGTTGTTCAATTTGAAGTGCAAAAACTTGTACTTTTGTTGGCAAGGATAAGGCAAAATCGCGCAGTGATTCTGGATCTTGGGCGAATAAGACTAATTCAACCTGCTGATCTGCCAATTGCTTTGCAAGTTCACGACTTAATTGTGAGCTAGCTCCCACAATGATTGCAGTTGCTTGGGTCATAGATTTTTCGGCAACGAAATGGTGGCTTATGATAGAAAGTTATGTTCACCAAGACAAGATTTATAGCTTGGGCGTATGGACATCTAGAAGTCTTTATGTATGATTAGGAGAAACAAAATGAACAAATGGTTGCGTTTAAGCGCGTTGAGATTAACAGCCTTAGCATTAATGGCCATCATGGGGGTGTTATCCGGTTGTGCGACACCTAATGCTATCGTTGAGATAAAAGGCGAGACCTTATATCGCGAACGGATAGCCTTACCTGCCGATGCTAAGGTCATAGTGCAACTGCTTGATGTCTCAAAAATGGATGTGCCAGCCATAGTGATGGCGGAGCGCGTGCAACAAGGTGCTGCGACACCCGCGCCATTCAGTTTTGCGATTGGTAGCGATCAGTTCCAACCCGGTCACACTTATGCCATAGGGGCCCGGATTATGTTGGGTGATAAGTTATTGTTTATTAATACTCAAGCCTATCACATTGATCTCAATTCCACTGAGCCAATGACGATACTGCTAGAGAAAGTCGGTGGCTAGTTAGCCCGCTCAGAAGTGAGCTGACATACGCGCCGAATCCGTTAGTATTTACGAACAGAAGAGGCGCGGTATGCCGGTTAGAATTCCAGATCATCTGCCCGCAGCAGGGGTGTTAGAGTCAGAAAATATTTTCGTTATGTCCGAGACGCGGGCGGCGAATCAAGATATCAGGCCGATGAAGGTGCTGATTTTGAACTTGATGCCGAACAAAATCGAGACTGAAACCCAGTTATTGCGCTTACTGGGCAACACGCCTTTACAAGTCGATGTGGATTTACTGCGCATTCACGACAAAGAATCCAAGCATACTTCCATCGACCACATGAATACTTTTTACCGTGACTTTGAAGCCGTGCGCCATAAAAATTACGACGGTCTTATCATCACAGGCGCGCCGCTTGGGCAAATCGATTTCGAAGATGTGGTTTATTGGGATCATATCCGTGAAATCATCGACTGGTCCCAAGAGCATGTCACCTCAGTGTTGTTTTTATGCTGGGCAGCCCATGCGGGCTTGTATCATCTCTATGGTTTAAATCGAAAAATATTGCAACAGAAGCGTTCTGGCGTATTTTTACATAGGCGCACTTGTCAGCATTTCCCACTGTTACGTGGTTTTGATGATGAGTTCTTTGCACCCCATTCGCGTTTTGCCGAGATGGATGTGGAAGAAATTAGACAACACCCGCAGTTGCAAGTGTTAGCGCAGTCCGATGAGGCCGGGGCCTATTTAGTATTAAGTCGCAATAACCGTAACTTGTTTGTAATGGGGCACCCTGAATATCAAAAATCGACCTTAAACGATGAATACCATAGGGATTTAGCCCAAGGCTTAACGCCAAATGTGCCACAAAACTATTATCGAAATAATAATCCAGAAGCCGAAGCCATTGCCCGCTGGCACAGCCACGGTAGTTTGTTGGTCAGTAATTGGCTCAATTATTACGTTTACCAGTTAACGCCTTATGACTTAAGTGATATGACGGCGATGACACCGTGGGAATCGCGCTAAAGTTTTGTTTAGCCTTTTATGGTGATGTGGTCACATGGATGTGACCTAAGCTGATACCCAAAAGCCCTTAATTTATCTCTCCCTTAGATGCTGTTGTCCACGCTTGACTGTGCTTAATCCCTGCCTCGCTGTAAATCCTTACTGACAATTTTTACCCGATAAAATCGACACATTAGACCAAGGAATACTTGCTTTACGTTCGCGTAAACGTCAGAGTGGTTTTATTGTCGATTTTATTAAACGTCCCAAGGCTAGCACTAGGCCTTGTGGTCAATTTGGGTTGGAGCCTGCATGAGTACTGAACCGTTAAATCAAGATATTGTTATTGTTGCCGCTAAACGCACCCCTATGGGTGGTTTTCAAGGCAGTTTGTCATCTGTTGCATCACCGACTTTAGCCGCGACAGCCATTAAGGGCTTGTTGGCGGAGACTCAATTAGCGGGTGAGCATGTCGATGAAGTCTTGATGGGCTGCGTATTACCCGCTGGTTTAGGTCAAGCGCCTGCGCGTCAGGCCACTTTGGGTGCGGGATTACCCTTATCCGTTGGTGCGACCACAGTGAACAAAGTCTGTGGCTCAGGCATGAAGACGGTAATGTTAGCCCACGATTTGATTAAAGCGGGCAGTGCAAAAGTGGTGATCGCTGGCGGTATGGAAAGCATGAGCCAAGCGCCGTATCTATTAGATAAAGCCCGAAGCGGCATGCGTATGGGCCACGGCAAAGTGTTAGATCACATGTTTTTAGATGGTCTTGAGGATGCTTATACTGGCGGCGCCATGGGAACATTTGCCCAGAAAACCGCCGATGAATTTGGGATCACCCGCGAGCAGATGGACGCCTTTGCGCTAAGTTCGCTCGAAAAAGCCAATGCCGCGATTAACTCGGGTGCCTTTAAAGCTGAAATTACGCCAGTTACTGTCAGCGATCGTCGTGGTGATGTGACTATCGATACCGACGAGCAACCCGGTAATGCCCGCCCTGAAAAAATTCCTACGCTGCGCCCAGCTTTTACCAAAGATGGCACTATCACAGCGGCTAACTCTAGCTCTATTTCCGATGGCGCAGCGGCATTGATGCTGACCTCTCGCGGCGAAGCTGAGCGTTTAGGCTTAACGGTATTAGCCACCATTAAAGGCCACACGACCCACGCCCAAGAGCCTTCACTCTTTACCACTGCACCGGTTGGCGCTATGGCGAAATTGCTGGCTAATGTGGGTTGGTCAACGGATGACGTCGATTTATTTGAAATCAACGAAGCCTTCGCCATGGTGACTATGCTTGCCGTGTCTGAGCTCGGTTTAGATGTGGCTAAAGTTAACGTCAATGGCGGCGCCTGCGCTTTAGGTCATCCTATTGGTTGCTCGGGTTCTCGTTTGCTGGTGACCTTAATCCATGCATTAAAAGCCCGCGGCCTTAAACGCGGTGTTGCCTCGCTGTGTATCGGCGGTGGTGAAGCAACAGCGATGGCGATTGAGGTCTAATCGCAAAGGTTTTTGTCAAATCAGGTTTTAGTTAAATCAACAAGACGGGGCTGGCAAGGGCAATCACTTCCCTTGAGGATAATCATAATATCGCACCGCCAGCCCATCACTCTACAAGGAAAGGATTGCAACATGACCACACAAGTAAAGCATTACATTGACGGCGAGTTTATCCAAGGTACGGGCACATCACAGATTATTGTCACCAATCCCGCGAATAACTCGCCGATTGCTGTGATTAATGCTGCCACTAGCGAAGAAGTTCACGCTGCGATTGCCAGCGCCAAAGTGGCCTTTAAAACCTGGAAAGAAGTGCCAGTGTCTGAACGTGCACGCGTTATGTTGCGTTATCAACATCTGCTAAAAGAACATCACGACGAACTGGCGACCATTCTTGCCAAGGAAACCGGTAAAACCTTCGAAGATGCCAAGGGCGATGTATGGCGCGGTATCGAAGTCGCTGAACATGCTTGTAATGTGGCGTCATTATTGATGGGCGAAACCGTCGAGAACGTCGCGCGTTCAATCGATACTTACAGCTACACTCAACCGCTCGGAGTGTGTGCCGGTATTACGCCATTTAACTTCCCTGCGATGATCCCGTTATGGATGTTCCCACTGTCGATTGCCTGCGGTAACACTTTCATTTTAAAGCCTTCAGAACAAGATCCTATGACGCCGCAGCGCCTAGTTGAGTTGTTTGTGGAGGCGGGCGCACCTAAGGGCGTATTGCAATTAGTGCATGGCGATAAAGCTGCCGTAGATATCCTGCTGGCAGACCCTGCGATTAAAGCCATTTCCTTTGTCGGTTCTGTGGCTGTGGGCCAATATATTTATAAAACGGGTACCGATAACTTAAAACGCGTGCAAGCCTTTGCGGGTGCGAAAAACCACTGCGTTATCATGCCAGATGCAAACAAACAGCAAGTGATCAACAACTTAGTCGGCGCTTCTGTGGGCGCGGCGGGTCAGCGTTGTATGGCGATTTCGGTTGCCGTGTTTGTTGGTGCCGCTAAAGAGTGGATCCCAGAATTAAAAGAAGCCTTAGCCAAAGTTCGCCCAGGTTTATGGGACGATAAAGAAGCGGGTTATGGTCCGGTTATCAGCCCAGCCGCTAAGGCGCGAGTGCTTAAACTTATCGCCCAAGGTAAAGCCGAAGGCGCCGAGTGTTTACTCGATGGCAGCGATTTTACCGTAGAAGGTTATGAATCCGGTAATTGGATTGGCCCAACCATGTTCGATAAAGTCACTACTGATATGAGCATTTACAAGGAAGAAATCTTTGGCCCTGTACTCTGTTGTATGGAATCAGACTCCTTAGAAGCCGCTATCGAATTAGTCAACGCCAGCCCTTATGGCAACGGCACGTCTATCTTTACCGCTAGCGGTGCAGCTGCCCGTAAATATCAACACGAAATCGAAGTCGGCCAAGTGGGGATTAACGTGCCGATTCCTGTGCCATTACCTTTCTTCTCATTTACCGGTTGGAAGGGCAGTTTCTACGGCGATCAACATGCTTATGGCAAGCAAGCGGTGCGTTTCTATACCGAGACCAAGACCATCACTTCCCGCTGGTTTGAGTCCGATATTGCCGTAGCTTCAACGCCAAATATGAGCATTAACCTACGCTAAGCTCGGTTATAAACCACGGCGTCTTTATGGCGCCCAATTTATTCAATAAAAAAGTGACCATAGAGTCATAGGAGAGCCCAATGGATTTTAATTTCAACGATGACCAACGCCAGTTTGCCGATCTTGCGCGCCAGTTTGCCGCGGAAGAATTAACCCCGTTCGCTGCCAAGTGGGATGAAGAACATCATTTCCCCAAAGACGTGATCCAAAAAGCCGGTGAGCTGGGTTTTTGCTCTCTGTATTCGGCAGAATCCGAAGGTGGCATGGGTTTATCGCGCCTCGATGCCTCGATTATTTTTGAAGAACTTGCCAAGGGCTGCACCGCGACCACGGCCATGCTGACCATTCATAATATGGCGACTTGGATGGTGACGACTTGGGGCACTGAAACGCTGCGTCAGACTTGGTCTGAGCCGTTAACCACAGGGCAGATGTTAGCGTCATACTGTTTGACTGAGCCGGGCGCGGGTTCGGACGCTGCATCTTTGCAAACCAAAGCGGTGCGCGACGGCGATGAATATGTGATTTCAGGCTCGAAAATGTTTATCTCAGGTGCGGGCGCCACTGAGCTTTTAGTCGTGATGTGCCGTACGGGTCAAGCTGGGCCTAAGGGGATTTCGGCGATTGCCATTCCGGCGGATGCCGCTGGCGTTATTTATGGTAAAGCCGAAGATAAAATGGGCTGGAATGCACAGCCGACCCGTCAAATCACCTTTGAAAACGTGCGCGTGCCAGTAGCGAATTTGCTCGGTGAAGAAGGCCAAGGTTTTGCGTTCGCGATGAAAGGCTTAGATGGCGGTCGCATCAATATCGCTACCTGTTCTGTGGGTACGGCGCAGTCGGCTTTAGAGCGCGCAACTCAATATATGAATGAGCGTCAGCAATTTGGTAAACCTTTAGCGGCTTTCCAAGCGCTGCAATTTAAACTTGCCGATATGGCGACAGAATTAGTCGCAGCCCGCCAAATGGTGCGTCTTGCGGCATTTAAACTCGATAGTGGTGATCCTGAAGCCACGGCTTATTGCGCTATGGCGAAACGCTTTGCCACTGATGTGGGTTTTCAAGTCTGCGATGCGGCGCTGCAAATTCATGGTGGATATGGTTATATAAGGGAGTACCCGCTGGAACGTCATTTCCGTGATGTGCGTGTACACCAGATTTTAGAAGGCACTAACGAAATTATGCGCTTAATTATCGCCCGTCGTTTACTCGATGAAAATGCAGGACAAATCCTGTAATTCAACTCGCAATATGCGTGACTTACAGGTCGGCGATAACTGAAAAGGAGTCTATAAAGATGGAATATTTAGTTGAACGTATCGAAGACCACACGGCGATTCTGACCATGAACAATCCGCCAGCCAACACTTGGACCGCCGAGAGTTTGCAGGCGCTTAAAGCCAAAGTGCTTGAGCTGAATGCCAATAAAGAGATTTACGCCTTAGTGTTAACTGGCCAAGGGCAAAAGTTCTTCTCCGCTGGCGCCGATTTAAAACTGTTTAGCGATGGTGACAAAGGTAATGCGGCAACGATGGCAAAGCATTTTGGTGAAGCCTTTGAAACCTTAAGCCAATTCCGCGGTGTGTCGATTGCCGCGATTAACGGCTATGCCATGGGCGGCGGCTTAGAAGTCGCGTTGGCCTGCGATATTCGTATCGCCGAAATTCAAGCTGTGATGGCATTACCCGAAGCGACGGTCGGTTTATTACCCTGTGCGGGTGGCACTCAAAATCTGACCGCACTCGTCGGTGAAGGTTGGGCTAAGCGGATGATTTTATGCGGCGAGCGTATCGATGCGACTCAGGCATTGAATCTACGTTTAGTGGAAGAAGTGGTCGACACTGGCGAAGCGCTTAATGCGGCAATTGCCTTAGCCGTCAAAGTGGCGAATCAAAGCCCAAGCAGCGTGACTGCGTGTAAGACGCTTATTCAAGCGGGGCGCACTATGGCGCGTAGCCAAGCGCTACCGATTGAGCGTGAGTTATTTGTCGGATTATTTGATACTGAAGATCAGGCCGAAGGCGTGAATGCGTTTTTAGGGAAACGTAAAGCTGAGTGGAGAAACCGCTAATGACGAATGTAGTAGATAATGACGTGGTCGAGCATGTCGCAAATCAGGTCAAGACCACACAAAATGTGGTTTTTCAAACCTTAGCCACTGCTTCTGGCAAATTGGTTGGGGTGGTCACACTCAATGTGGAAAAAGCCCTCAATGCCTTAGATTTAGGCATGGTGCGCGCTATGACGGCGCAGCTTAATCTGTGGAAGAAAGATCCCCTTATCGCTTGCATCGTATTAGATGGCAGCGGTGAGAAGGCATTTTGTGCCGGGGGTGATGTGCGCGCTTTATACCATGCTTCCATTGCCGCTAATGGGCAAGTGACTGAGGAAGCAAAGGTTTTCTTCGAAGAGGAATATCGCCTCGATTATCTACTGCATACCTTTGGCAAACCTGTGTTGGTGTGGGGCGATGGCATAGTCATGGGCGGCGGCCTCGGTTTGATGGCGGGCGCGAGCCACAGAGTCGTTACCGAAACCTCGCGTATCGCTATGCCAGAGGTGACTATCGGCCTGTATCCCGATGTGGGCGGCAGTTATTTCCTTAATCGTATGCAGGGCAAGATGGGATTGTTTTTGGGATTGACCGCCTATCAACTCAATGCCGCCGATGCCTGTTATGTGGGCCTTGCGGATCATTACCTGAACCGTGACGACAAAGAGCTGATGTTTGATGCCATGGCAACCTTAGATTGGAGTGATACGCCAGCACTTAATCATCAACGTTTAGATAGCATGATCAACGAGCTGTCTAATCAAGTGGATATTCCGAAGGGCGACAGTGTATTAGCCGAAAGCCAAGACATAATTGATAGGCTTATGGCGGGCAGTCTGCAGGATATTGCAGCACGCATGTCAACTTTGGTATCGGAAGAAAAGTGGTTAATGAAAGCGCGGGACACCTTCCTTGCGGGTAGCCCTATCAGCTGGCACTTGGTTTATATCCAAGGGCAGTTAGGGACTAAGCTAAGCTTAGCTCAATGTTTCAAATGGGAGTTAACCGCGAGTGTTAACGTGTGTGCCCACGGTGATTTCTGCGAAGGCGTTCGTGCACTCTTGATTGATAAAGACAAGAAACCGCAATGGCGTTTTAAGGATGTTAACTCAGTACCCACAGCGGTACTTGAGCAAATATTGGCTTCCCCATGGGGCGAGGCGCATCCCTTTAACCAACTGAGTTAAGCGTTTAAGGGCCGAGTTGGCTAAGCGCTGTGTTTATCTGCTTAGCCAAGCTCGCTTTACTCTGTGATAAAGTCAGCATAATCAATTTGATAGTATTATCACAACACTAAAAAGAACAACACAGGAGTGATGGCATGAGTACAGTAGCCTTTATCGGTTTAGGTAATATGGGCGGCCCAATGGCGGCCAATTTATTAAAAGCAGGCATGACGGTTCGCGTCTTTGATTTAGTCCCAGAAGCTATGCAGCAATTGGCTGAAAAAGGCGCCTTAGTATCAAGTACAGCCTGCGGCGCTGCAGCGGGCGCAACAGTGGTGATTACTATGCTGCCTGCGGGCAAGCATGTGAAAAGTTTATATTTAGGCAATGGAACAGACAAAGGTCTGCTTGAAGTGGTTGCGGGTGATACCTTGCTCATCGATTGTTCAACCATCGATGCGCAAAGCGCACAATTAGTGGCGGCCGAAGCGGCTAAAAGCGGCATCGAATTTATGGATGCACCAGTTTCTGGCGGCACGGCAGGCGCGGCGGCGGGTACTTTAACTTTTATTTGTGGTGGCTCGGATAACGCTTTTGAACGTGCGCAGCCCGTACTTAAGGCTATGGGTGTGAATATCTTCCACGCAGGCGGTCCAGGGGCGGGGCAAGTCGCTAAAATCTGCAATAACATGCTGTTATCTGTGTTGATGGTCGGTACTTCCGAAGCCCTGCAAATGGGCGTCGATCATGGTCTCGATCCCAAAGTGTTATCCGATATTATGAAGGTCAGCAGTGGCGGAAACTGGACGCTAGAGAAGTACAATCCCTGCCCAGGCGTGATGGAAACAGTGCCTTCTTCTAAGGGCTATCAGGGTGGCTTTATGGTAGATTTGATGGTCAAAGATCTCGGTCTGTCACAAGAAGCTGCATTATTGAGCAACTCTAGCACGCCAATGGGCGCTTTAGCCCGCAGCTTGTATGTTAATCATGCAAGACAAGGCAATGGTCGCCGAGATTTTTCCAGTATATTTGAACAATTTGCACCACTTAAAAAATAGACACAGATAACAAGGGATCACCAGATGGATTTAAAAGATAAGGTTGTCGTCATTACTGGCGGCGCGGGTGGCTTAGGCTTAGCAATGGCGCAAAATTTTGCGCAGGCGGGTGCTAAGATAGCGCTTATCGATGTGGACCAAGAAAAACTCGAGCGAGCCTGCGCTGAGCTTGGATCGGACACTGAAGTTCAAGGTTATGCCTTAGACATTACCGACGAAGAAGATGTCGTCGCGGGTTTTGCCTATATTCTCGAAGATTTTGGTCAAGTGAACGTGTTAGTGAACAACGCCGGTATTCTGCGTGATGGCATGTTAGTCAAAGCCAAAGACGGCAAAGTCACTGATCGTATGTCTTACGAGCAATTCCAATCGGTGATCAATGTGAACCTGACCGGCAGTTTCCTTTGTGGCCGTGAGGCCGCAGCGGCCATGATTGAATCGGGTCAAGCGGGGGTGATTGTTAACATCTCTAGCCTTGCTAAGGCGGGTAATATGGGCCAATCAAATTACGCGGCCTCAAAAGCGGGTGTTGCGGCTATGTCTGTTGGCTGGGCGAAGGAGTTAGCGCGCTACAATATCCGTAGTGCAGCCGTAGCACCAGGTGTGATTGCGACCGAGATGACGGCGGCAATGAAGCCAGAAGCGTTGGAGCGTTTAGAGAAACTCGTGCCTGTTGGCCGCTTAGGTCATGCCGACGAGATAGCTTCTACCGTACGTTTTATTATTGAAAACGATTATGTTAACGGTCGTGTGTTTGAAATCGATGGTGGTATCCGTCTTTAGAGCGATATCTTATTGATTTGCATAAAAACCGAGCTTAGGCTCGGTTTTTTTATAGGGTAAATAAAGATAATGGTTCTTATACCCTAGCTTTCGGATTTATTTAGATTTCACTGTTGGAGTTGACATTTAGTTGTTAACCTTCAACAATCGCTCTCCCGTTTTTTTACATAACTTTACAAACATGTTGATCACATGTAATGGAGCTTGAAATCCGGATGTCTTGGCAGGAAAAAGCCCACTGGCTTGAGAAAATCACTAAGCGCATGATGTTGATCGTGGGTATCTTAGGGTTGGTTGTGATTTATTGCGGTTTCTTTTTTCTGCTCTTTAGTGGCCGCTCTGTGGCCGTGATCCCATGGTTTTTTCTTATCTCACCTTGGGTGTGTATTTATTTTGGTTTAACGCAAGTACAACAAGTGCAAGTGGTAAATTGGTTCTTAAAAAAATTTAAAAAATAACTAATTTACACATAACTCATTTCTGCAAGTTCATATTTTGTTTCGGTTTGTGCAGTTGGCAAACATTGGGGAGAAACAATGAAGCTACATGGATATTTATGGATGCTGGGGGGCTTATTTTGTTTAGGTGCTTGCGAGCGCTCGAACAAAGAGACGCCGCATCTTAGTGATAATGGCGCGCGCATAGTTGCGCCCTATGGTAGTTGGCAGTCTCCGCTATCGGCGACTGAAGTTTTTGAGCAGGCCGATAATGTGGCTGAGTTACAAAGCGTTGATGGTGCTATTTATTTCTCTGAATCTGATGGTGAAAAACAAGGCCAAGTCGGGATCAAACGCCTCGACCAACGTGGAAAAATTACCGACATAGTGCCGCCTGCGTTTAATGTTAAATCCGCCGTTCATGAATACGGTGGTGCCGCCTTTTTGGGGATTGGTCAGAGTCTGTTTGCCACTAAGGCACAGGACCAACTGTTTTATCGTTTTGCCCCTAATCAACCCCCTTTGCCTTTAACGCCAAATGGTACTCGCCATGCAGATTGTATTGCTTACCCCAAAGGGTCGAGGATTATCTGTGTGCGCGAAGATCATCGTCAAGCGGGTGAGCCTAAGGCGAGTCTTGTTACCATTAATCTTAATTTTGCCGGTGAAGGCGATACCTTTGTTTCGGGCCATGACTTTATTTCTTCGCCAGCCATCTCGCCCGATAACAGCCAACTGGCGTGGATCACGTGGGAACATCCCTATATGCCATGGGATAATAGCGTGCTCTGGCTTGGGGATCTGGACCGTAAAGGGCAATTACACAATATTCGTAAGGTAAACACGCCTGCGGACTCTTCTGTGTCGCAGCCGTTATTTAGCCCCGATGGGCAATTGTATGTCGTATCGGATATCAGTAACTGGTGGAATATCTATCGAGTCACGGCACTAAATACCTTAGACCCAGTACTAAAGAAAAAGGCCGAGTTTGCGGTGGCTGATTGGTATTTAGGCAATCATAACTATGCCTTTGAATCCGAAAAAACGATTATTGCCAGTTATATGCTTGGTAGTCAGGCCGTTTTAATTCGACTGCATCTAGATTCAGGCCTGACCGAATCTTTGGCCGTCGACTTTGGTGAAATCACCCAAGTGATCCGAGGGGAAGATGCTGTTTATTTTGTCGGCGCTAAGGCGACGCCAGAGAAGGGCATTTATAAAGTGATCGGTCGTGGTACTGAGTTGGTGTATACCCCTAACTTACCAAAACTTAATCCCAACTATATCTCCCGTGCTAAAAATATTACTTTTAAAACAGGTGCTAACCAGCAAGCTTACGGTTATTTTTATGGTCCGGTTAACCCCAACTATACTGCGCCTAATGATACCCGTCCGCCCTTGATTGTAATGTTGCACGGCGGCCCAACGGCGCGGGCGAGTCTGGCTTATCGCAGTGACATTCAATTTTGGACCAGCCGAGGCTTTGCGGTTCTCGATGTTAATTTCCGTGGCAGCAGTGGTTTTGGCCGTGCTTACCGTCAAAGTATCTACGGAAAATGGGGTCAAGTTGATGTGGAAGATGCGGTCAATGCGGCCCGATATTTAGTTGATAAAGGTTGGGTTGATGGACAAAAGCTGGCGATTCGAGGTGTTAGCGCTGGTGGGTTAACTGTGATGTCGTCCTTGGCATTTTATGATGTATTTCAAGCGGGGGTGAGCTATGCGGGGATCAGTGACTTTGAACAGCTCGCCAAGAGTACCCATAAATTCGAGACTGGCTACTTAGATCTGCTTATCGGCCCCTATGGTGAAAATCAAGCACGCTATAGGGAACTGTCGCCCCTGCATCACCTTGAAGGATTGAATGAGCCTTTATTAATTTTTCAAGGATTACGTGACCAAATCGTGCCACCACAGCAGTCGCGGCAGATTTATGAGGCGTTGAAAGTGAGAGGCGTACCCACGGCTTATATCGCTTATCAGGATGAACCCCACGGCGGTTGGAAACCTGAGCACAAGGCCGCAGGATTAGAAACTGAGCTGGCATTTTATGGGCAAGTGTTTAACTTTACCCCAGCGGGTAAGCTTGCAACACTGGTATTGGATAACGCCGCGGCGCTAAAGCCAACTATAGTGAGAAGTCAATAACGCGGTATTGACCGTTATTGAACTTGGCCATCACTATTGCGATTGGCTTTTACTGCAACACTCAGAGCCAGCATTTTGCTGGCTCTTGTGATTTTCATGGCTGCCATGAGTCTCGTGACTTAGGCTGTCGATAATGGCGCAGTGGGGCTGATCGCCGCCTTGGCATTGGGTCACCATGTGCTGTAATTGCGCCCTAAGCTGCTGTAGCTTATTGATTTGCTGCTCGACATAGGCAAGGTGCGTTTGGGTAAGCTGCTTAACGTCCTCGGCATTACGGCTTTCATTGCCCTTAAGATCAAGCAAGGATTTGCAATCCTCTAGTCTAAAACCTAAGTCGCGACATTGATGCACAAACTTAAGTGCTTCAATATCTTGATGGCGATAAACTCGATAACCCGCCTCATTGCGCTCGCCGCACACTAAACCAATATCATGGTAATAACGGATACTCTTAACACTTAAGCCCGTTTGTTTCGCGACTTCACCTATCTTCATTTTGACCTCTATTTTTCTAACTGAATGGTATCACCCACTTCGCCCAACAATTAATTGTCGATGTGATCACATTGAGCAAATTCATCCTTGACTCTCCAGTGATGGGAGACTTTATCTTAGACCTATAGTGTGAAACATCAAGTGAGGGATCTCCCATGTCTATGACCAGACTCTATGTCGCCAATATGAATTGTGCTGGCTGCGTCGCAAAAATTGAAAAGGCGTTTGCCGCCCAAGAGGGCGTCGAAGCGCGTGTGAATCTCGCCGATAAGCAAGTGACGGTAGAAGGCAAGATGAGCGCAGATACCGCCTTGACTGTGATGGCGAATGCGGGTTATCCGGCGCAGGTCGTTATTGATGCTAAAGTCGCCGCCGAAGAAAAACGCCTTGAAGATGCCGCCGAGTATCGACTGCGGATGCGCCAAGCTATAGCCGCGCTCGTTGTGGGTGTGCCCATGATGCTGTGGGGATTACTGGGCGGTGAAATGATGATCAACAGCCCAAATCTGCAGCTAGGCTGGGGCATCATGGGACTGGTCACTTTGGCTTTACTCATCACCACAGGCGGACATTTTTATCAAGGTATGTGGCGGGCGCTCAAAGCCAAAACCACCAACATGGATACGCTGATTGTGCTGGGCACCAGTACCGCATGGGCTTATTCCATGTTGGTGGTCATTATGCCCAGCGCATTCCCTATGGATACCCGCCATGTGTACTTTGAGGCGAGTGTGATGATCTTAGGTTTGATTAACTTAGGTCATGGACTCGAGCTTAAAGCGCGGGGCAAAACCAGCGAAGCGGTGCAGCGACTGCTCGGGTTGCAATCCACTACTGCGATTCGTATCACGGATAAGGGTGATGAAAAGGTTGAGATAAGTCAGTTGAAACTGGGCGATAAGCTGCGTTTGCGCCCCGGTGACCGAGTTGCCCTTGATGGTGAGGTCGAAACGGGACAATCCCTACTCGATGAAGCCATGCTCACAGGTGAGCCTATTCCTGTACTTAAAAATCGGGGAGACAGTGTGAGCGCGGGCACAGTCAACGGCAATGGCAGCCTAGTTTACCGAGTGACGGCGGGACAACAAGATACCAAACTCGCCAAAATCATTGCACTGGTGCAACAGGCACAAACGTCAAAATTACCCATAGGTCGATTGGCCGATAAGATCTCAGCGGTATTTGTCCCGACTGTGGTGGCGATAGCGCTGCTGGCGGCGGCTATTTGGTATTTTGCAGGTCCAGCGCCCGCCTTAAGCCATGCGTTAGTGGTGCTGACGAGTGTGCTTATCATAGCTTGTCCCTGTGCGTTGGGGCTGGCGACACCTATGTCTATCATGGTGGCTGTGGGCCGCGCCGCCCAAATGGGCGTGTTAGTTAAAAATGGCGAAGCGTTGCAAACCGCCAGTAAAGTCGATTGTGTGGTACTGGATAAAACCGGCACTGTCACTTTAGGCAAGCCGCAAGTCACTGACTTTGTATTAGTGCAAACGCTGAGTGATGCAGATAAAGAAACCTTGCTGGGCGAAATTGCGAGTCTTGAGCAGCACTCTGAGCATCCGTTAGCGGGGGCGATTGTCAGTTATGCCAAGGAATCACTGACGCAATTGCCCGACACACAGGCATTTACGAACCATCAAGGTAAGGGGATTGAGGGCAAGGTCGATGACGTATCGCTGGCGATTGGTAATCTCGCCTTGATGACGGCATTGGAGATTGTCAATTCCGATGGCAGTGCCTTAGATCCTAAGGCGACATTAAGTTTTGCAAATCAAGGTAAAACCCCGATTTATGTCGCTAAAGCGGGCAAGTTAGTGGCCACTATCGCGCTGGCAGATCCGATTAAACCCGATGCCAAAGAAGCCATTGCGGCCATGCTGCAAAGGGGCATTCGCGTGGTGCTGTTAACGGGGGATAACCCACAAACGGCGCAGGCGGTGGCCGACCAAGTGGGCATCACCGAAGTGATTGCCGGCGTACTGCCCGAGCAAAAACAACAACATGTGCTGGATTTACAAAAGCAAGGGCATGTGGTGGCTATGGTTGGGGATGGCATTAATGATGCGCCAGCTCTAATGAGCGCCGATGTGGGGATCGCGATGGGATCGGGCACTGAGGTGGCGATTGAAAGTGCGGACATCACCTTGTTGTCGCAGCAATTGATAGTGATTGCTAACTTATTGGCATTGTCGCGGGCGACGATTACCAATATTAAGCAGAATCTGTTCGGCGCCTTTGTGTATAACAGTTTGGGTATTCCGGTTGCGGCGGGCGTGCTTTATCCACTTACGGGCATGTTATTAAGCCCTGTGATCGCTGGCGCCGCCATGGCCTTATCTTCACTGACTGTCGTCACGAACGCCAACCGCTTAAGACGACAGAAGTTATAAGTTGTCGATACCTAAGCTAACTTAAAATGTTGAAACGGGTATCTTGAGTTAGCTTAGGGCTATGTCCACATTAGCACTTACCACATAAGTCCTTAGCGTCGGCAAGCTTTACGACGCTAAGGGTCATCAGATTGTCATTCTGCTCGAATACATTGAAAGCTAAGTCAATAGGGTAAAATTAATTACGCTTCTCATACAGGCATAGTGCGGCGATTTCGGCATTCCCTCTGGCTTTCTAGCCGCCTTTTTAGTTGATAATTTAGCCCAAACTGCTATAGTGCCACGTTTATTTTTACCCCTTCGGCATAGCGTTATTTGGTTTATGCTTATTTAAAGCGGCGCCAGCGGGCTCGGCCAACATTACTCGATTTGGAAGTTCATTTTGATCACAACAGCAAATATCACCATGCAGTTCGGCGCTAAGCCGCTGTTTGAAAACATCTCAGTTAAATTTGGCGGTGGTAACCGTTACGGTCTTATCGGCGCGAATGGCTGTGGTAAATCGACCTTCATGAAGATCCTGTGTGGTGATCTAGACCCTAGCAGCGGTAACGTCTCGTTAGATGTGAATGAGCGTCTGGGTAAATTAAGCCAGAACCAGTTCGGTTATGAGGAATTCAACCTGATCGATACCGTGATCATGGGCCACCGCGAACTGTGGAAGGTAAAGCAAGAACGTGACCGTATTTATTCTTTACCCGAAATGAGTGAAGAAGATGGCATTACCGTCGCCAACCTAGAGATGGATTTTGCTGAGATGGACGGTTATACCGCCGAATCCCGTGCAGGCGAATTACTGTTAGGTGTAGGTATCGGTATTGAAAGCCATTTTGGTTTGATGTCTGAAATCGCACCGGGTTTAAAACTGCGTGTATTGTTAGCACAAGCCCTGTTCTCTGATCCAGACGTGCTGCTGCTCGACGAACCGACCAACAACTTGGACATCGACACTATCCGTTGGTTACAAGACATGTTGAACCAACGTAGCAGTACTATGGTGATTATTTCCCATGATAGATATTTCTTAAACTCAGTCTGTACGCACATGGCTGACTTAGACTACGGCGAACTGCGTGTTTACCCTGGTAACTACGACGAATACATGCAAGCAGCGACTCAAGCTCGCGAGCGTTTATTGTCTGATAATGCGAAGAAAAAAGCCCAAATCTCTGAACTGCAAACCTTCGTAGCACGCTTCTCGGCTAACGCTTCTAAAGCGAAACAAGCCACATCTCGTGCCCGTCAAATCGACAAGATTAAGTTAGATGAAGTAAAAGCCTCTAGCCGTGTGAACCCCTTCATTCGTTTCGAGCAAGAGAAGAAATTGTTCCGTAATGCCTTAGTGATTGAAAACCTAACTAAAGGCTACGACACTCCGTTATTCAAAGACTTAAACTTAATTGTTGAAGTGGGCGAGCGCATTGCGGTATTGGGTGAAAACGGCGTCGGTAAAACAACCCTGTTACGTACCCTGATCCATGACATCCCGCAGGATGCAGGTACTATCCAATGGTCTGAAAACGCTAATATTGGTTATTATGCACAGGATCATGAGTCTGATTTCGCTAACGAAATGACCTTGTTCGAGTGGATGAGCCAATGGCGCAAGCCAGAAGATGACGACCAATCGGTACGTGGCATCTTAGGCCGTATGTTATTTGGCTCTGACGACATTAAAAAGTCAGTCAAAGTGCTGTCTGGTGGTGAGAAAGGTCGTATGTTATTCGGCAAGCTCATCATGCAAAAAGCCAACATTTTAGTGCTCGACGAACCGACCAACCACATGGATATGGAATCGATTGAATCACTAAACAACGCGCTGGAAATGTACGAAGGGACCTTGATTTTCGTGAGTCATGACCGTGCATTCGTATCGTCTCTGGCAAACCGTATCCTTGAAGTCACTCACTCAGGCGTGAATGATTTCAGAGGCACTTATGATGAGTTCCTTGCCAGCAAAGGCATCGAAGTCTAACGCTATTTGTTATTTAGCTGCATGTGTAAATACATGCATTTAAATACATGCATTTAAATACAGTGCAGCTAAATGCAGCATCAATAAAAACGCCGCAATGTATTGCGGCGTTTTTGTATCCATTGGTTGTCTTTTATCTAGCGATTAGCTTTTCGCGCACTCGATTTTAGCGCATTGGCGGCACTCGTTAGGGCGCTGACTCTTGCTGCACATAAATCAAATTGTCGGTATCAAAGCCGCGGGCTTTAGACATTTCAACAAACTTTTGCAGCACCTCGGGTGGCACAGTCGGGGTTTTAGCCAATAGCCACAAATAACCCGTGTCGGGTCCCGATATAAAAGCGTATTGATAGTTTTCATGATCTAATTCGAAGACCACATACGATCCATAAAATGGCCCAAAGAAGGAGACTTTCAAATAGCCTTCTGAGTCCCCATTCACAAAATAGGCCTTTCCTTCGGCTTCTTTCCATTCATTTTTAGCCGCTGAAAATCCACGGTTAATGACCCTAACACCACCATCCTCTTTCAGGCTGTATTCTGCGCTAACTTGGCTTAACCCTCTTTCAAATGAATGATCTAATCGTGCAATCTCGTACCATTTACCTAAGTATTTATTCAGCTCAAAATCATTCACGGGTTGAACAAGTTTAGGCATGCCTAAGCAACCGCTGAGCAAAAATATACAGATGACTAACAGTAGCTTTCTCAATTTGACCTCCTGATCTTAAGTCTTAGTCGCACGTCTTCGGTGCAATGTTCAATCAATCCTCTGTCGAGCTTACACTATTTTCTTCACATTATTTCAGCAACTTGGCAAAGTGTTGTTGGTTAGCCGCTCGTAATCAATACGTTGCGCTGACTGATAAAGCCTTGGCTAATGCCGGCCAGAAGAATTAAGCCGACACCGATTAATTGCATTGGGTTTAAGGTTTCACCAAATATCCACCATGCTAACGTCACTACGATAACAGGTTCCACATAGGCGAGGGTGCCAAAAGTGACTGCAGGCAATTGCCGCAGGGCTTTTACCGCCAGCAAAATGGCTAAAAATCCGGGGAAGAATCCAATCGCAATTAACCAACCCATTTGCGGCAAACTTGGCGTCAGCGGTGCATTTATCACTAAGGGCAGTAGGCACAAAGCGCCGACACTAAGCTGTACTAAAGTGCTTTGATAGGGCGAACTCAGGCTAGGTTTTCGATTGATTAACATAAAACCGCAGTAGGTTAATAAGGCGAGTAGGGCATAAAAATAACCTAATAATTCAGTGTGATTACTCGCTTGCTGCGGCCCTGTTGGGTTCATTAACATAAAGCCCACCAGCGCGACGACCACGCTTGCCATGCTTAAGCGGGTGAGTTTCTCGGCAAAGAAATAATGGGCGAAAATAGCCGACACCACAGGGGCTAAGTAAATAATCATGATTACTTTGGCCATTTGGGTGTACTGAATGGCTTCAATATAAAACGCCATAAAACCCGCGAGCATAGCGCCATTCACTAAGGTTCGTTTGCTGGGTTTATGGCGAATCTGATGGCCTTTACCTGTGAGCAGCATATAAGCCAATAGAAATAGGGCACCGAGCAGTAAGCGGTAGAAGGTAATGTGTTCGGCGGGCAGGGCGGCAAAGCGCGCTAATACACCGATAGTGCCCATAAGAATGGCCGCCAATAGGGCAAAAATGATAGCTAAAGCTGAGCTTGGCATAGGCAACCTGTAACTGAAGAATTTAAGGGCGACACCGTCCTGTGGACGGCGTCGATTTTGCCTTAAAAACTCACCCTAGGCTATGCCGATGTATTAACTTAGATAATGCTTTTACGTGAACGGAAATGGTTAAAGCTATCTTGGCTGTAGGCCGCCTTAATCCGTTTTAACGCGGCGTAGTTATGGTCGAAGTACACATCTGTAGGAATGGCCTTATCTTTGAAACTGATAAAAGCGCCTGAGGTGTTGGGGATGTCATAATTTCGGCTGGCATCAATCCAATCGAGCGCACGATTGATGCGAGTAAACACTTGGCTATCCTGCAATTGTTGTTTCTCTTGCAGCGCGTTATTCCACCAAGTTTGATATTGAATCGTGTATTGTCTGTCCTTGTAGGGGAAGGCGCTGCGGCTCTTTTGCTCTTCGCCCATAGTGCGATAATAATCACCCGCTATAGCGCCAAGGGTAACATAGGTAAATAGCCCCAGTTGGCGATTACCTTCAAGCACATAGCGAGAAGTTAAGCTTTCGAGTAGTGGCTTATAACCGTCCCTCAGGCCCGTTTGATTCACTAAGCGTGAGGTGACTTTATGGGGCGCGGGTTCATCCACATCGGTTGGATTAGGTGAGCGGCTTATGCCTTGTAAGTCAGCTTGCAGATGATGAAAAGATTCCCTTTCCCAACTGGGCATTAAGTTTTCACCATAGGCTTTGGTGAGTCCGCCCATACCCTCGATGTGAATATCATTGGGGACTAGGCCAAATTCATTAAATTGTGTCTGGATAAAGTGATTCAGACTGGCGGAATTGCCTTCCCAAAAGCCATACATCAAGCAGTTATGCTTAATCGACTCAGTGTCTATGTCAGGCGTTTTGTGTTGTTCTGCGGGTAAATGTTTGGCATTAATCTTGAGATTAGTGCCAATCAAACAGCCAGTGCTGTCGGCATTAATGATGGCTTCCCAGCGCTGTAAAATGTCTTTGGTTGGGGTGTGCTCAATGAGTTCTTGGGTTTGTTTATCATAGCAATTCCACTCTAATTCAAACTTGAGCAGGCAAGGCGGTAGTGGAAAGGTTTGCACAAAAAAGCGGGTCACAATGCCGTAACTTAACCCACCGCCACCCTTGAGCGCCCAGAGTAACTCTGGTTTATTGGCAACCGAGACGACTTGGGTTTCACCAATGCCGAGGACAATTTCTGCCTGTAATAGGGATTCGCAGCACATGCCGTATTTGCGGGTCCAAGGTCCTGAGCCGCCGCCCATAATAAATCCCGCTAAGGCAATACTGCCACTGGAGCTATGGGGGATCATCACGCCTTGTTTGGCAAGGGCAGTGGTGAGATTGATAAAGCGATTGCCTGGGCTAATGGCCGCAATACCTGTGATGGGATCTAAAGTGAGGCTATCCATCTTCAGCAGATCTAACACTACGGTATTCGTTTCAGTGCTTTCACCTTCGTGATCATTCCCACTCGAGCGCACGCTGATCGGCAAGTTATAATCGATGGCCGCCTTATAGGCGATTTTGACTTCTTCAGTTGATGTGCATTTGATGATCGCCAGTGGCTTTTTTTGTAATCTGCGGTTGAACAGCTGGCAAGCCTGTTGGTAGGCGATCATTTGCTTACCCGTGCTGACCGAGAGTTGCTGCTCACTATAATAATGGCCACCGGTAATAATATTATCGGCCGGAATGTGTGCGCGAACTTCATTGATGAAATTAACAAAGTTTTTGGCTTGAGTGATCACTAAGTTTTCACTAATACGCACTTCAGCACTTAATTCTTCTTCGGTCGATTGAATAATCAGACAATCCCGTTCGAGTTCATTTGCGACGGTGACTTTAATGTTAGAGCGATAGGCTGTCAGCGATTTAAACACTTCAATATTGAGTGTAATATCCGCTTGATTACTCGCCGTGTAATTAACTAAATAACTAAAATTAGGCCAAGTGTTATAGTTACATTCAATAATATAGGCTCGGCGTTCGTGGGGCAGAATAATCTTAGGCAGTTGTTGATTATAGGTGTTGCTATCCGTAGTGGTTTTTATGAATTGATGTTCAGTATCATTAAATATGACCAGTAGCACTTTTTGCCTTTTAAGTGGGATAACGTTTTCATCACGAAAATTATATACATCTTGATGCTGGTAAATGTAAAGGTTATTTTCGGTAATCGATTTTTGTTGTGCCGGATTACGATAATAGTCGACGATTTCGGTTCGGGTTAATAATCGATTAAGTAAAGTGATGCCAAATATTTCACCATCGAAATGAGTGTCGCGGTGATTGGGTAATGACACGTTTTCAATTAAAAACTCATTGTCAGCAACCAGTGAAAGGTTATTGAGTTGTGTATGGATAATTTCACCATCCACATAACAACTGATTTCATGGTATTCATGGCAGATGGACAATAAGTGCCACTGACCGTCGTTGAGTCCACCTAAGGTTGATATTGCCTCAACCCGCAGTAAGGTGGTATTAATCACGCATTCAATATGCCCCAGTGAATTAATATCCACCGCAAAATAGGTATCTTCCCTATCAGTTTTATAATGGAACACACGCCCACCTGCGCTGGTTTTCAACCAACACTGGTAAGTGAATATGGCAAGGGGTGACGTGCTCACGGGTAAGCTTTTTTCAATCACTGCCCGTATATTTCTTGATGCCTCAAGCTTGTCCATATTCATGAGTCCTTTCGTGTGCTTTATGTGTTTTCCTCAATGCGCTAAAGCGCCTACTGAGGTCATTCATCCCGTTGTTAATCAATTGCGGATAACTAAGCCGCGGGTAACTATGTTTTGAGTAAATCAGTTTTGGGTGAATCAGTTTTGGGTAAATCAGTTGCGGGCAAACAAGTCGCCAATTAATGGGTATTAAAGCGATGTATTGATCCTGTCACGGCCATCGGCTTTGGCGCGGTACAATGCGGTATCGGCGGCGCACAGCATGGCGAGTGAGGTACGGAACTGGCCATTGATTTCGCTCGCAATCCCTTGGCTCGCACTCACAGAGACATAATCGCGCAGCCCTTGCTCGGTAAAGCGCAGGTCATTAATCCCTTGCTGCACTTTTTGGGCAATCGTTAGTGCCATTTTGGCATTGTGGCTTGGCAGAATTAGCGCGAATTCTTCGCCGCCGTAACGCGCTGCCAGGCCAACTTCTATCGGCACTATGTCAGCAATCACTTTGGCAATCTTACGTAGGCATTCATCCCCTTGGATATGGCCGAATTGGTCGTTGAACACTTTGAAGTAATCCACATCGATAATCACCACGCTGATCGGGCGCAGCTTACCTGTGCATTCTTCCCAGTAGTGATGCAGCATTTCATCAAAATATCGGCGGTTCGCCAGTCCTGTCAGTGAATCTGTGGCGGCCAATTTACGTAGCTTTTGATTTTCCGCTTTGTGCTGCGTCAAATCGTGCATCATCATCACAAACAAAGGTTCATGGCTGGGGATGTAGGAAATGGAAAGCTCAACATCTTTTGCTTTGCCTGAGGCAGTAATGAGGGTGATTTCTTCGGCGCAGTGCTGCACTGGGATACCGCAATTTTTGCCTAATTTAATATCATTGCTCAGCAGATTGTCGTAGCGAGCTTGATGGTGTTCGGTCAAAAAGTTGCGCCAATCTTGTCCCTTCAAACTGGCCTGCGGGCACGTCAGTAAGTCAGCACCTTTACTATTGCTAAAGTAAATGTAACCTTGGGCATTGACGATAATCACCGGTTCAGTCAGATGCTGAATAAACTGTTGAATCGTTTCAATCGAGGCATGTTCGAAGAAGGTTAACGGCAATGCGGGCTCGACCAAGCCTTGCTGCGCAGTACACTGTGAGCCATTGCCTTCACCCACAAGTGATAATGGATGTTGTGAACGTGTCAGTTTAGGTGAGCTTGTCATTGTTATCATTCTCCGAGAACCTAATGTCATCTGCGCTAAGCGCTTTTCTGATGATGACTTTATTCTTCGCAAAGAAAAGATACCTTCTGCTTACCTTCCGATTTAATCTATTGTTTATAAAGGTTTTAAATTTACTCTTCTCGCGGTGAATTCTCAGGTTTAGCTGAAACGTACGAGGTTTTGGGGCATGGCTAAGTTAAAAGAGTGGCACTCATGAGTGGATTTTTGGGTATTAAGCGGCAAACGCAAAGGATTTTAGTGTCTAAAGATGGTGGATAATGCTTTGATTTTATCGACAATCCAGCCACGTCTATGCTCATAACTGCGGTCTGTGAGTTTATCCTCACCGCACAGAAAAGCCCTTCTGACACAGCGATTTATCACATGATAGAAGGGCGTTGTATTAGCATCGATAAGCATTCTTCTGGCCGAGGTCATCATCCGCTCCAAACAGACGCAATCAAGATAATGTAAAGGCTAGTATAAGAGGGGACAAAGCACAAAAAGACATGGCTGTCCCCGCTTTTGTTAGCCTGTATTTTACGGGATTCAGCGTTACTAGCAACCAAAGACAGTGCTGCTATGGGAAAACGGAGTATAAGCGGATGTGCTGTGAGAAATGCTCTGCCGTAGCGGCAGAGCATTTATAGCACATTTCAGGAGGCTCTTATCTCGAAAAGATATGGCTGTCCCAGCTTTTCTCCCCAAAAAGACATGGCTGTCCCCGCTTTTCATGGGAAAACGGAGGATAAGCGGATGTCTTGGGAGAAATGCTCTGCCGTAGCAGCAGAGCATTTTGAGCTCATTTCAGGAGGCGTTTATCTAGAAAATATATGGCTGTCCTGAAAGAATTGGCTGTCCTGAAAGAATTGTGAAAAAAAATTATTGGGTCAATAAAAGAAGGGACAGGGTAAGCTGTCCCCGATTTAATCTTTTAAATTAATTAGGTTTGTTAATAATCTGCGGATCAGGACTTAGTATTAGTAAGGTATTAGTTGTATTACTTAATACAAATTGGAACTTAGTGGTACCTGGAGTTCTATCGAGGTCAACAAGTTGTACTAACATACCATCGCTGCTAATGGTAACGGCATCGACTATTTCATCAAATGGAGTCACAAAGCCTACACCGACAAATTTTAAACCTTTACCTGTTTGGTCATTTAGCAGGTAGGTTACAGTACCAGCTTGAGTGACGGTGATATCACCTTGGCATTGTTGACCGTTGGCATCGGTATAGATAAATACAGGTTCACCATTTTCTAGATTAACATTGACTTTAATAAATTGAGCGGTACCTTGTGGTGTTATCATTTGATTATCCTTTTTTAAGTACAGTTATTGATTGTGTTATTTGTTCGGTTTTATTTTTTCAAGACAGTCTTCAGATTCTAAGTATGGCTTTATTATTTGAGGATTTTTATCTTTCTCTATTAAAGGTTGCAATAGTTTATTTGCTGTGTTGCATAACTCAAAGTTAGCATTTTTATTCCCCATTGCAAAATTAATTTTAGCGATTGTTAAATTAGTTTTTACAAGTCCAATGAGATAATCTTTCTCATCTGGGAATTTATTGGTTAGTTTTATAAAAATAACATTAGACTCTGCTATTTCTTCATGATTTTGGCTAATTTCATGATTGCTTATATTTTTATTTGCGATTGCTAAAAGGGCATTGGCGCGTAAATATTCTCTTTTAACTTCACTGGTTGAATTAAATTCAGTGTCCAGAGTGTCTAAAAGAGATTGAGATGTTTCTTTTACTCTAAAGTCATTAACTAAACTGTTTAAATGAAATATTTTGGTACGGACATGAAATAAGTCTCTTTTCCAAACTTCGTTTTCAGAATCCAAGGCTAGCGATTTCTCTATAATATTTTGTGCTAATAATAGCTTATCGAGCCCAGAAACAAGATCACCTTTATATTCCAGTAGCTCTGCTAATCTGCCTAAAGTGCTCGCTAGTCTATCGCGCATATAAGCGTCATTTTGATTTGGCGAGTTTAATAATTGGTCCTGTGTTTCTTCTTGAAATTTGATTGCCGTATCTATATCGCCAAGTGAGGTTAATGCACTGGCTAACCAAGAACGAGTATCCGCCACATCCGCAATCAGCTGACTATCCTCAGGTGCTTTGGCCAAGGCGAGCAATTTTAGCCTTAGCGACTCTTCAAAATCCTGCCGTGCTTGAGTAAATTCCTGCTGCTTCATTGAAACCGAGCCCAAAGTGTTATGGGCGTAAGATAGCTCCATGAGCGCATCTTTATCTTCGGGCGCAAGGGCGTACATAGATTGGCTATAGGCTAAGTATTGCTCGAAGAAGGGACGTGACGCCGCCCAATCACTGGCATCATATTTTAATTGTCCTAACCAGAACGCATTGGCACCTAGAGTTTTTAGTAGGGCTAAGTTTTCCGGCTGTACACTCAATAGTGGCAGCATTTTTTCTTGCGCTGCGAGTAATGCGCTGCGAGCTTCATCAATTTTATTGCGCGAATATGCCACTTCGCCCATGGCCTCTAAGGTTTGGCCGTGTTGGAAGCGGGCGTCGAAGCTTAAGTGTGCATCATCCTCTTTATTGGAAAAATCACTGAAATATTCCAGTGCTTTATTACTGATCCCGTCGAGTAAGTCCATACGGCCGATGCCGCGCATCTTGTCGGCGAAGTCGCCCACCATGAAACCGAGCAAATCTTCGGCGGCGAGGCGTTTTTGCAGGGCGAGTTTTTCAGCTTCTATGCTGCGCACACTCATGATAATGGAAGTGAGGGTGAGGGCGCATAATAGGGTGACGGTTAAGCGCCTCGTCCAGCGCAGCATATTGGCGCGTTTGGTGGAGGCTGTGATAAAGGCGGTTTCGGGATCGTCTAAATCGAATAACGGATTTTGGCTGAGGCTTTGGGCTTCTTTTAAAGGTTTACCTTCAGCGAGTAGATAGGCGCTGTGTTTGGCTTCGCTGAGCCAGCGTGTTGAAAGATGCTGCAGGCGACTCTTAATGCTCAAACTGTCGCTATGTTCGCTAATCCAAGCCGTCGCCCGTGGCCAACGGCGCAGCAGGGCTTCGTGGGCGATGCTAAAACAGGGTTCACCATTTTGCAGATGCGACACGAATAAGCGGCTATCGACCATGGCTTGCACTAGGGCGGTTTCGGCGGTGCTTTGCAGCTGCGACCAGCGGGCGGTGCGGCTGGTGATGGACTTTTCATCTTCGCGTAGGGTCACTAGCAGGGATAGAATCCGCGGCAGACTGGCTTTTTCGGCATCGCTTAAATGGGAAATCGCTTGCTCGGCATTTTTACCAATCGCCCCTTCAATACCGCCAAGCGCATGATAAACCGAGACTAATAACTTATCGTCGGCGCTGCGCTGTAAATACAAGGCCTGCAGCGTGTATTGCAACATGGGCAGTGCATCTGGGTTACTGGCGGCGTCGCTGCAGAGCATTTCATCGAGCGGCATCGCGGTTTCGCTGTCAACTTCCCAGCTTAAATTGGCGGCCACCGCAGGCAGGCGGATCATTTGCAACAGTTCAGTGCGTGTCGGCGGCGCTAAGTCAAAGTGGGCGCCGCGAGATTTGCCGGCCATTAAGCTTGGGTAGCCCACAAGTAAAGGATAAAAATCGTTGCGACAGGCACTGATGATAATCACGGCTTTTGAGGTGGCGAGTTGCTCCAGCAGTTCAACAAATACTGTGCGCTCGGTGTCGCTAAATAGCGGTGATGAGAGCAACACTTCTAATCGGTCGATAAACAAGGCAAAAAACGGATTGGAAAAGGGTTTAGCCTTGAGCGCTTGGGTGCACTGGTTGATTACGCCTTGGATATCATCGACGAGTTGAACTGCCAGAGTATCGGCACTCATGCCTTCGAATACTGGGGTGTCGTTGATTTCCCAGTCGAGCATAGCGCTGGCAAGATCGGTTAACAGTTGCCCTTTACTCACATCGGCAAAATCTAAGCTGCTGAATGACGCGACACCAATGCCGTTATAGCCGCCGCCCTTCATTAAATTGGGCACAACACCGGCATTTATCAGGGAGGATTTACCGCTGCCACTTGGGCCTAAAACCAGACAGAAGGCACGACCATAGATGATTTGCTGGCTGATACGGTTAAGCAAAGTGCTGATTTGTTCACTGCGGCCAAAAAACACCTCGGCATAGTTAGCGCTATAGGCTTGCAGACCCGGAAAGGGCGAGCCGCCTTGCCAACTTTGCGGCGTGGCGCTGGCCTCGTGGCCGATAGGAAAACGCACTTCGGCTAAGGTGCGATAGCCGCGTTTGCGTATGGTTTCTATATAGATGGGATCGGTGGCGCTATCGCCTAATGCTCTACGTAACTGATTGATAATTTTATGTAGTGGGTTGTCGCCAGTATCAACACCCGGCCAGCAGTGGCTGACTATTTCATCACTGCTAACGACTTCGCCCGCCCGTTGACAGAGAAACAGCAGCACATCCATCGCCTTGGGCTCAAGTTGTTTGACTTGTTTGCCAAGAAGCAGACTATTGGCGCTGGGATTGATTTGCCATTCACCAAAGAAAAATGTGCTGTCACTCATAACGATGTCCATTTATTGAGTATTGACCATGGCACGGTAAAAACTTGCGCTGTGAGTCACTCTTATTGTTATACGTATTGTTATAAAGATCTGTGCTTGTCATTCAAAGGTCTGACGTCAAGACGTTGACATTATGCCGTTGATGATTGTTATTTAAAAGGAATAACCCTTGATAATCAATGTAAATTTTATCAGGGTGTGGTGTGGTAAATAGTCTTTAGCTTGTCATTTTTCTGTCAACAGTTTGTGCTTTACGCTAGATGTTAAATAAGGTGATGGCTTTTAGGTGTCGATTGCAAAAGATCAACAATAAAAAAGTGCCCGTGATTGGGCACTTTGTATTAGAGAGGAACTTAAGGCTAACAAGCCTGACTTATCAGCGTTAGCCCCTTAACATTGGTCCCTTTGAATTAGCGCGTTAAGGTTAGTGCCTTGGCTTGATAGCTTAATCTGGCCATTTGACCTTGATCTTGCAGTTCTAATTCATTGAGTTCGAAGGGCGGCTGTAAACCCGAGGCTTGGATAAGCTTAGGATCTAACATCAGCTTTAACTTCGGCGACTCTGGGGTCAGCCAATTGGCCGCTTGGGTGCGTAGAATCGCTACCTTTTGACCTTCGGCATTGGTGCCCGTTAACGTGCCACTTAAGCCAAAACGTCCCGCCTCGGCGACAGTTAACTCAAAGTTGATTTGGTTAGGCAAGCCTTTATCCCAAACCGTGAGCACTTCGGGCTTGATGCTCGCCGAATTGACATAGGACTTAAAGACAGATTTAACCGTGCGCTGCACAGGTCGTCCATCGACTTGGGTTTGCACTGTAATCTCAACTTCACTGAAACCCGCATTACTGCTCGAAAGTGCCACGCCCGCGGGGATCACCGCTTGCCATGTCTCCCCTTGTTTTACCATCGCCAGCGGTTGCATATTGCCATCGGCTTGCTTGAGTGTTGCCTGTGGCACAAAGGTGTTATCACTTTGGCTGAGTGCGAGTTCAAGCCCAAGGGTTTGCGCATCAGCCGCGATAGCGGAGGAGGCTTTGACACTCAGTTGATAGGGCGAGCCTTTTTCCTTCACATTGACTAAGTAGCTGGCGCTCGGTGTTAACGGCTGGCTGACCTGCAGGCGATATTCGCCCGGTGTGGCCTTCGCCGACATTTGCAGCGCACTGGAATCATCGGTTAACCCTGCGCTAGCCAAAGCATCGGCGTTGACCATTGATTTGACCAGTGACTCATTGGTGTTTATTCCACTGCTGTTGGCTGCTTTGCCTTGGGGTGACTGATTAGGGGTAACGCGCTGAATTTGTACGCGCTCAGGGGCAATAGCCTCTGCATGCATTAAGGCGCCAGAGCGGGTATCGCCCCGAGGTGCAATGCGCACTAAGCTCGACGCTTGGCTCATGGTGAGGCCCACGCCCGCATTAAGCTGTGCGCCTGTTACATTGACCCAATACTCGTCACTTTGGCTGGCTTGCTCAAGCTTAAGCATACTCGCTTGATACTCACCGTACAGCGGGGTGATAAAGCTAATGTAATCCGTACTGGTGTTGATGGGCGTGAGTGTTGGGCTGGCAATATTGCTATCGACTAAATCGGTATCGCTCGGCGCGGCTAAGGTTAACCCTTTGGCGTACATTGGGCTGGCATTGGTTTTGGGATCTATGGGTGTGGCTTCATCTTGGCAGGCTGCAAGCAGTCCGCTTAGCGCCAAGACACTGGCAAGTTTGCTGAGTGTGTGCATCTTAGTGCTCCTTAAATGTGGTTGCGGATCAGCGTGTCTAAATTGAAACACGTACGACGGCTCTGCTGATGGCTTAAGGGCTCTTGGCCACGGGTCTTTTGTTTATCAGTAAACCAGACAGTGCCAGCCGCCTTTTGTGAGCTGCAATTTAAGAAGCCGTCGGAGCAGCTATCGAGCCAGTTTTGGGTGGTTTCGAGCGCGACTTGGTATTGATAACCCGCGCAGTAACTGTCGCTGTCCCAAATGGCGGAATCAACATCTGAGCCCACCACGACTTCGAAGGGTTTACCCAGCGATGGGCGACCCGCTGTGCCATTAAGCCAAGCGTTGTTGTAGTTTGCCATCCAACCGACTTGCTGTTGTTTCACCGCATTGCTGCCATAGCCTAAGAGCCAGCCTAAGCTGGTTTCGAACACATTACCTTGGTTCACCGCATCGGCCAGCGGCGTACCAGCACTGGAAGGCGCGATGGCGATAACCTTTGAGGTGGCGTTGATCACTGCAGGATAACGGCTGTCCCACGTTGGGTTAGATAAAATCCACCGCACTACGTTGCCACCATTGGAGTGGGTCAGCAGAATTAAGTCGTCGATATTTTTGGCTTGGATAAAGCTATTGAGCTGCGTGGCCAGACAACCTGCGGCGCTTTCTTCCCACATATATTGGTCAAAGTCGCAGTTGATCACTGTGTAATTGTTTGGCACTGGGATGCCTTGGCGCACTGAGTTAACAAATTCGGGCGTCCAGTAATCGGCTAAGGCATTGGTCTGGTGACCCGTACCATGGATAAAGGCGACTCCGGTTGCGGCTAACGTTACAGGGCTGACAGCGAACAGACCCAAGAGCATGAGGGCTTTTTTGATCTTCATGGCTATATCTCGTGTTGTTGGTCTTGTTGATTGTGGCCGCCAGTCCGTTGCGACAGTTCAGGGCAAGTCAGTTAATGCAGGATTTGCCGTAAATAAGCTTGAAATCGGCTGGCATGGCTCGGTTTATAGGCGCTTAAGCGCGGGTTACTCACTTTGGGTAAAACATGACTTAAGGCCTGAATACGACGGGATAGCGTGAATGCGCTAGTTTACGTTGGCATCAAATGTGATTGCCGTAACTTAGCCATTATCAACAGGACTTAACTCAAGCTTATTAACCTAGACGCAACATTTTAAGCTGGCAAGTAAAACAATCATCATAAAATGCAATCGCTGGGTCGCATTTTGAACGGTTCGTTTTAATGTCAAACTAAAGGCTGATAACCTGATGATAAGCAATACCTAATAAACTAAGTTGTGTTTTATCGTGTTTGAAATAGCGATTTGCTTACACAAAAGAATTTTCTGTGACACCCATTTAGCGTTTGAGTTAATAGGTTTATCGTTCTGTATATAAAGGTTTTTTGTGATAAATAATTCAAACTCGCCCATTTACTCTGGGATATGGGTATCACTTTAGTGCATTTAAAGACTAAACCGATTAGGCTGAGCTGAGGTAAAGTGGGATAAACGGGATAAGAACCAACATTGCCGAGATGATATTCTTCTTATCTTAATCAGTCATCTGAGCCATGGATTGACTGGGAGTAGAAAAAGTAGCGCGATATGGGCAGGTTTAATCTAAATAGACAACAAACACGGGAGAATAAGTTTGGCGATAGAACATAATAAGATGGTGAGTTGCTTAAGTGGACTGCAATGTCGCACTAATTTCACCATAAAAAACATTACTGAATACATGCTCCCAGAAACCAAAGAGGCTTTCTATTTACACCTCGACGGTAAATCACCAAACTTGATTATTCGTCCCGCATTCGAAGTCTTTTCCGGCGAACTTGCCACTATTGCAGGCGTGCATGCCAAATACGACTATTTCCACAATGCCGAGATGACACGTTTCCCCAAACGTTTACATAAGAGTTTGACCGAAACCCACTATGGCCTTGCCTTTAGTTTTGACACAGTTGAAGCCGTACAGCAATTCATTACCCGTTTGAGTGCGATAGTGAAAGGCGCATAAGCTTTTACTGTATAAATCTTTAATAGAAGGCCGCTTAATTTTTCGATTGAACGGTATCTAAATTTTAACCATGCAGTCCTAGGGTTAAATTCCTCAATATCAATGAAAATGAGGAATTTAACTGCTGCCTTTTTACGCGGCTTTTCAGTATATTCATCAATAGATGAATTTTGCTGGAGCTTGCCATGTCGCTTATTCCCGGTCGCCCAAAGGGGGTTGTGCCATTTACCGCCCAAACTGAATCACAGCCGCAGACTCCTGGTCGTCCTAAAGGGGATTCCGATGCCCGCCAACGCTTAATTATCGCAGCCCTAAATCTCTTCAGTCATCGCAGTTATCCCAGCGTTTCTACCCGTGAAATTGCCCGCGAAGCCGAGGTTGATGCCGCACTTATTCGTTATTATTTTGGTTCAAAAGCGGGCCTGTTCGAACAAATGGTGCGGGAAACCCTTGAACCCGTATTAGCGCGTTTTCGTGAAATATCCGCTGCGGATGCCCCTAATAACTTGGGTGAACTTATGCAGACATATTATCGTGTTATGGCACCTAACCTGGGATTGCCACGGTTGATTATACGGGTGTTACAGGAAGGCGATGGCTCAGAACCCTATCGCATTATGTTGTCTGTTTTTGAGCAAATTTTATCCCTCTCGCGGCAATGGCTCGAATCCACATTAGTCAATGCGGGGCTATTGAAGGAGGGATTAGATCCCGATTTAGTACGCCTCAGTTTCGTGAGTCTGATGGTTTTTCCGCTTATTGCGCCCCCGGTGTTAATGCGTCAGTTCGGCTTTTTTAGTGCCGATGCTGATGGTTTACAGCGTCTAGCGCTGCACAATATGCAGGTTTTTACCCAAGGTGTACTGCGTGAACCGAGGAAGTCGTAATGGGTGTGAATTTTAAAATTCTTACGCACGTGAGTGTGGGTTGTGTGATCTTGCTATTAGTCGGCTGCACTGAAGCGCCGCCCAGAGTGCTTGGCACTGTCGAGCGGGACAGGCTGACGCTTACCGCACCCGTAGGTGAGTTGATTACTCAAGTGAATGTGGTTGAAGGTCAACAGGTTAAGGCGGGTGAGGTGTTAATTCAGCTCGATACAACCTCAGCCAATGCGCGCCTAGCCCTGCGCCAAGCCGAGCTTGAACAGGCTAAAGCTAAACTTTCTGAGGCGGTCACAGGTGCGCGTTTAGAGGATATAGAACGCGCCAAGGCCGTGCTCGACGGGGCGAATGCCAGCGTGAAAGAGGCTCAGCGAGCCTTTGAACGAACAAACCGTTTATTTGTCACTAAAGTACTTAGCCAAGCGGATTTAGATACGGCCCGTGCGGCGCGGGATACCAGTTTCGCTAAACAAGCTGAGGCGCAGCAAAGCCTGCGACTACTAGAAAATGGCACCCGTAGTGAGCAGCTTGAACAAGCCAAAGGCGCGGTGGCAGCAGCTCGCGCCAGTGTAGCCATCGAACAAAAAGCCTTAGCAGATTTGAGCTTAGTGGCGGCGCGTGATGCCGTTGTCGATACGTTGCCTTGGCGAGTCGGCGATCGCATTGCCGCAGGCACCCAGTTGATTGGTTTGCTGGCGAGCGATAATCCCTATGTGCGGGTTTACCTGCCCGCGACTTGGTTAGACAGAGTGAAGGCGGGTGATAGCGTCAATATTCTTGTAGATGGCCGCGAGATACCGATTGCTGGCACTGTGCGCAATATTCGCAGTCAACCTGCTTACACGCCATTTTATGCGCTGAATGAACGTGATCGGGCGCGGCTGATGTATTTGACCGATATTACTATTTCTGCCACAGATCAGGACCTACCTACTGGCATGGCATTAGAAGTTGAACTCGATGTGCTGCAAGGAGTGCAGCAAAAAGTGGAGCAGCCATGAAAAGCGCTGATTTTGCTATCGAGACCCAAGGTATGACCCGCGCCTTTGGTGGTGTTAATGCGGTGGAAAACCTCGACCTCGCCATTCCCAAGGGCACTATTTATGGGTTTCTCGGCCCCAATGGCTGCGGAAAATCGACTTCAATTCGCATGTTGACTGGGTTGCTGAGTCCCACATCGGGGAATATTCGTGTTTTGGGTGAAACCTTACCCGGCGCCGAGGAAAAACTGCGTCGCCGCATTGGCTATATGACGCAAAAATTCTCCCTGTACGACAATCTTTCGGTGCGGGAAAACTTAGAGTTTGTCGCGCAAATTTATGGGCTTAACCGCCGAGCATCAAAGCTGCGAATAGCCGAGTTAGTCACGCTATACGATTTAGTCGGCCGCGAGAAACAAATGGCGGGTTCCATGAGTGGCGGCCAGAAACAGCGTTTAGCCTTAGCGGCGGCGACCTTACATCACCCTGAATTGCTGTTTCTCGATGAGCCGACATCGGCGGTCGATCCTGAAAATCGACGCGAGTTTTGGGAGCGCTTATTCGATCTCTGTGCCCAAGGCACCACGATACTGGTCTCGACTCACTATATGGATGAGGCCGAGCGTTGCCATGGTCTGGCGATTTTAGAGCGGGGGATAAAACGCGCCGACGGTTCACCCCAGCAACTGATGGCGGCTATGGGGGCTCGGGTGGTTGAGATATCAGGGGACGACTTACGCACTTTAAAACAATCACTGATCAGCGAGTCTGCGGTATTGTCGGCGGCGCAAATCGGCAGTCGTTTGCGGGTGTTAGTGCGCAGCGATATTGAAAATCCGCTCGCTTGGCTTAAACCTAGGGTTGCCAGCCGGACGATGGAAGAAGTGCGCGCTAGCTTAGAAGATGTGTTTGTCACTTGTACTGGCGAGCGCTTGGCTGGGGTTTCCAAGGGAGAGACTGACCATGTGGCGTAGGATTTTTGCTATTGTGGTCAAAGAGCTGCGGCAGTTGTCGCGGGATCGCATGACCTTTGGCATGATAGTCATGATCCCGTTAGTGCAACTGATGTTGTTTGGTTATGCCATCAATACCGATGCTCGCCATCTGCCTGCTGGGTTAGTCAATTTGAGTGATTCTGCCTACAGTCGCGCACTGGTTAAGGCGGTGGAAGCAACGCAGGTCGTAGATTTTAAACAGCGTTATTTAAGTGCAGCCGAGGCTGAGGCGGCGATCACTCGCGGCGAAGTCAAAGCTGTGCTGTATTTGCCCGCCGATCTTGATGAGCGCTTAGTGCGTCACCCAAGCTTTGTGGGTCAGCAATATTTAGCGCAGTCCTATATCGCACAACCCGCTGGCCAATGGCTGGTGGATGGTTCAGATACGGTTGTCGCTTCAACTATTCGTAGCCTAAGGCAAATGCCACTGGATGAAGTCGCAGGAAGATCACTAAAAACGGCGATACCGAGTTTTGAAGTTGTGCAATATTTCAATCCCGAGCAACGTTCTGTGGTCAACATAGTGCCCGGCCTGTTGGGGGTGATTTTGACTATGACCATGGTGATGTTTACTTCCGCCGCCATAGTGCGTGAGCGCGAGCAGGGCAATATGGAGTTTTTGATCACTACGCCTGTGCGGCCACTGGAGTTGATGCTGGGTAAAATCGTGCCCTATGTGATGGTTGGCTTTGTGCAAGTGACCATTATCCTGAGCGCAGGGCATCTGTTGTTCGATGTGCCCATTCGCGGCGGGCTTGATTCCATCGCCCTTGCCGCTATGTTGTTCATTTGCGCCAGTTTAACCTTAGGATTAGTGATTTCGACCATAGCGAAAACTCAGTTGCAATCGATGCAGATGACAGTATTTATCCTCCTGCCATCGATTCTCTTGTCGGGATTTATGTTCCCCTACGAAGCCATGCCCATCGCGGCACAGTGGATTGCCGAAGCCTTACCCGCAACCCATTTTATGCGCATGTCACGGGCCATAGTGCTGCGCGATGCCCAAGTGATGGATCTGCAATTTGATGCCCTGTGGATGATAGGTTTTACTTGTATTGGGTTATTGATTGCCAGTGTGAGATTTTCGAAGCGCTTGGATTAACCCTGTACTGAGTTTCATCATCAAGGGCAAAGTGCCGAGTTTTGATATAGCGCAAATTATCAGTAAACAGTCGCGCTAAGCCATTGAAATCGATGTTGCTTAATTAGGATATCCCTTACACTGCCGCTAGGGCGATTGCCGCCATCATGCTTAGCGAAGGGAATTCATTATGCCTCCAATCATTTGTCATAGAGCGCTCGATGCGGTTGCTTTAATTCAAAGCGGCGAGACGCTGTGGACTCATTCCATGGGCGCCACGCCGCGCATTTTATTAGATGCGTTGGCGCAGCATGCACTCACCAAAGAAAATCTCACCCTGTTACAGTTACATACTGAAGGCGCCGAATCCTTAAGCCATCCCAGTTTACAGGGGCATTTACGCCATCGATGTTTTTTCGGTGGGCTGCCAACGCGGGCATTACTGCAAAGTGGTGACGCGGATTATGTGCCGATTTTCCTGTCTGAAGTGCCTAAGTTATTTCGTTCCGGCGAGCAAAAAATTGATACCGCAATTATCCAAGTGTCGCCACCCGATAAGCATGGCATGTGTTCCTTAGGCATTTCGGTTGAAGCAACGCTCGCAGCTTGCCAAGTCGCGGGTAAGATCATCGCTCATATTAATCCACAAATGCCGCGCACCCATGGCGACAGCTTTATCCATATCGACCGTTTTGCTGCTGTGTATGAGCAGAGCGCGGCGTTGCCCATTCATTCCTTCGCGACGGGGGATGCGGTGAGCTTGGCGATCGGTAAAAATGTTGCCCAATTGGTGCGTAATGGCGATTGTTTGCAAATGGGTATAGGTGCGATCCCCGATGCCGTGCTGTCTTGCTTAACCGAACATAAAGACTTAGGCGTCCACACTGAGCTATTTTCTGACGGTATATTGCAACTGGTTGAAAAGGGTGTGATTAACAACAGCAAGAAGCGTTTTTATCCGGGAAAACTCGTCACAGGTTTCGCCCTGGGTAGCCAGAAATTATACGACTATGTTGATGATAATCCTGCGGTCATCTTTATGGACATAGAGCAAGTTAACGATACGGCCATTATCCGTAAAAATCCCAATGTGATGGCGATTAACTCGGCGCTGCAGGTCGACCTTTCAGGCCAAGTGTGTGCCGATTCCATTGGCACTAAAATCTATTCTGGTGTCGGGGGCCAGATGGATTTCATCCGCGGAGCAGGGTTATCTGAAGGTGGTCGTTCTGTTATTGCGCTGCCCAGCACTGCCGCGGGGGGAACGCTTTCTCGCATTGCAAGCGTGTTATCACCTGGCGCAGGGGTTGTCACCACTCGGGCCCATGTGCATTACATTGTGACCGAATACGGCGCCGCTAATCTACGCGGCCGTTCACTGCGCGAACGGGCACAAGCGCTGATCGCCATCGCTCACCCAGATTTTAGGGAACAATTAAGTCGTGATGCCTTTGAGGTGTGGGGATTAAGACTTCTTTGAGTGATTGCTTGAATCTGAATCGTTGCCTGTTGTAAATCGAGTGCAGTTGCTTCCGTGACACGCCGTGAAGCCATGGAAAGACTCACGCAATTTGCTTATTCGCCCTGCGGAAACTCCGAGGGGATGGTGTATTCCGTTAGTATTGGTGATTGACCATAAATACAAGACACTTTAGATAAAATTGAATCGACCTTTTAGGGACAATTAATTTTTGGATACACTTATCAGCTTTCTTCCTCAAAGACTTTATATCCTGTAAGCTATTGTAATATTTTGCAAGGATCGTATGTGGCAAGGAAGATTTGATGCTCCCAAATGTATTAAAAATTGCGGTAGTAAGTGATCTGCATTTCGTAAATACTGAGAATGTTAAAAATGGTACTCACCATTCTTGGCTTACATTTGAATCTGATGGTTCTTTCAATGATGGTTTTTGGCTGAGTTTGCTAGAAAAAATTAAAACGGACGAAATCAGGGCTGATTTACTCGTTTGTCCTGGAGATATAACAACTCATGCAGAGTCTAAAGCACTTAAGTTTGCTTGGAGTAAACTTAATGAACTAGCGGAAGCTTTAGGATGCAAGTTTCTCGCTACAGCGACAGGCAATCATGATGTAAATAGCCGGAGCAAACCAATAGATAATGTTGTTAGGGATTTAGAACGAAACAATAGCCCAGTTGAACATTTAAAACATTTAGAGCCTGCATACCCATTAGTAGATATAAATAATTCAAACTCGCAGAGGTCTCATAATGACCGTGTTCATTATTTTGGTTCAGACTTTTTACTGTATGATGATTCTGATGAGTATCGACTTGTTATTTTAAATAGCTGTGGTGCACATACGGCAGATCCCATTGATTACGAAAGAGGTACGATATCTGAGTCAACATTAAAGTGGTTAGAAAAGTCCTTGCAGAACATAAATGCAAATCACAATAAAAAATTGGGAATATTGGTTTGTCATCATCACCCTGTTTTACATTCTGACCACAAACTTGGCACTTATGATTTTATGAGGGGTGGGCAAAGTCTTCTGGAAATGCTTAATAAATATGGGAAATGGATTATAGTTCATGGACATAAGCACCATGCTAAGTTGACTTATCATTCAGTCGGAAGTGAAAAAACTATTATTTTTGCTGCTGGTACTTTATCTGCTCATAAGTTGGCTTTAGGTGATGATTTCGCTAACCAGTTTTATATTTTAAATATTGATATGAATAAAAAACGAGGAACGCCAAAAGGAACATTAGACGTTTACTCATGGCAAGCAAATTGTTGGTCTTTATCTAAGAGAACTAAAGATGGTGTATTCACTGGGGTTGGTTTTGGTGATGTAGGTTGCCTTGAAGAGCTAGCTGATAAAATCGAAGACCATTTATTATCTGTCACTAGTACTCCTTGGGATGCAATTGTTCGCCATTTTCCGGAGTTAAGTAACTGTGTCCCTCATGATTTAAAAAACTTAGAAGCATATTTACAAGAGCGGAATATAGACCTTAATCGTACACCTGATAGTGAATTTGAAAGTTTAGAAAAGTCGAGGGGCTAGTATGAAGTTCATTTTTGATTCTTTTAATGCCAAACACTTAAAAAGTGAAGATATCGCTAATAACTTTGTGTCTTCATCACTTTTCTTTGAAACTGCTAAAAATAATCATACAATTCTTGTTGGGCCTCGTGGTAGTGGAAAAACTACATTTCTTCGGATGTTGAGCAATAGTACTCTACCAAAGTGGAAAAATTATGAAAATCTTAAAAATGAAGGTGCTATTAATTATGAAGGTATTTATGTCCCAGGTGATTTAGTTTGGGGGGAAATGATTAAATCACTTTCGCACGCTGGTTTAGAGCAGTCATATGCTGAATCTTTTGCATATTCAGCTTTCTTTACGCATGTGCTTTTAAATACAATTGAAGGAATTGAAATTTCACTCAAAAGGTTGCCAAAAGAAGAAATACAATTGAAGGAAATGGCTTTGTATGAGGCTATGGAGTCTATTTGTTCTATTTTAAAAATAAATATTACAAAAATTTCATTTTCTCGTATAAGACACGAGCTTGTAATGACTTTAAACTCTTTGGGGGAGTATTCTAGATATTTAAGTATTACTGGTGCTGATAATTTTGATTTTTCAAAATTTGAAAGTAAAGTTCCATATGCATATTCAGATCTTAAATTAATATTAGAGTCCATTTTTGATGTAGTTGATAATGCACTAGAAAGACCTGAACATCGCTGGGCAATCCTTTTAGATGAATTTGAAATTGCTCCTCGTTATCTTTTAGATAAAGTTATTTCTAGTATGCGTTCTTCTGCTAAAAAAATAATTTTTAAAGTAGCACTTGTACCATGTGGTTTTCACCAAGAAATTAAAAGTGAGACAAGCTCTATTAATGACTACTCAGTGGTTGAGTTATGGTATGCAAAAAAAGGTGAAAGTAGTGAATTTTGTAGGAGTATATTAGCTTCTCGCTATGGAGTTGATGACCCATTTGATAAATTAGGATCTACAAAATTCGGCTCATCTTCGAAAGGTAGCTCTGAAAATTTATTGCATTCATTTGATGAGCTTTACAAAAAAGATGCTAGTTTTAGAAATTATATTAATTTGAAAAAAATAAGCTATAAAGAAGAGTTGATGGATAAAATAGCTACATCAGATTTAGTAAGGAAAATATCACCTGTTGTAGCATTTAGGAACGCATTTCTTAATGTTAATGGAAAAAGAAAAGGACGACGTTCTTTGTCTGAGTTTTATTCTGGCTGGGATGCTTTATCTACAATAAGTGAAGGGAATCCTCGTTGGCTTTTATCTGTTTTGAATTCACTTATTGTAGATAGTAATAAAGTAACTATTCCAGCACAAATGCAACAAATAGAACGTTCTACTAGTTCATATTGTGCAATGCTTAAAACATTACCTCTCTCAAATAATATGGGGCTTTCAACAAAAGAGCCAATATTTGAGTTGCTTGAAAAAATAGGGAACTATTTTAATTCAAGATTGATTGATGAAGATTTCAAGATCGCCTCTCCTAGCACTTTCAATGTTGATAAAAATACAACTCCTGATATTGAGTCATCTCTGATGATTGCTTGGAATTATGGTGCTATTGTATCAATTGATGCCGATAAAATTTTCGGTACTTACGACAGTTTGCAAGGGATGAGGTTTAGATTGTCTTATCTTTTAGCTCCTAAATTTGAGTTAAATCTTACTACGGGACCAGTAATAAATTTAAGTACGATACTTAACTACTCATATGAAAAGTCTCCAATACTAAAGTCGTGTGAAATACCGAACATTCAACAGGACTTATTCTCATGAATTCAGAATACTATATAAAAAATATTTTCAATTTGACTAGTTATGAGGCAATTAAAACTGTCATGCTTAATAGTCACTTTATTTTAACTATGAGAGGGAATTTTCGTGACGTTATAAGTCATCTCGGGCAAAAAGCATTTAATAACAGTCAAATTATTGATATGGCAGGTGATGTCAGTATCGTTGAAGAGGCCATTACTAACTTTAAAGTGGAAGCTGAACAAGACTTGAAAATCGCAATTGACATTTCACTTATTGATCGAAAAACTTTGGCTAGTATATTTTCTCTTATAGCTAAGCTTGCATATGATAAAAATTGTTCAATATATGTTGTGTATTCACTTGCAAAGTATGCTCCACCATCAGGGAAATTAGGTATTAATAACTTAGTAAAACCTGTATCTAGTTTTTTTTCTGGTTGGTCAAATAGGCCAGGATTGCCTGTAATGTCAATTGTGGGGTTGGGCTATGAAAGAGATAAAGCCATTGGTGCAATTGAATATCTTGAAAGCTCAAAAACGTGTTTATATATTCCTAGATCAAATGAGGAACAATATTATAATGATGTTGTGAATGAGAATAAGGGTATTTTAGAGTCTGTAATTCAAAATGACCAATTTTCATATAAAGTTGAGTCGCCAAGTGAGGCAATTTTTTCTCTTGACTCACTGCTTACGGCTAACAAAAATCGATACAAGGTAGTACTTTTCCCATTTGGGCCAAAGATCTTTTATGCATTATCTCTTGTCGCTTCGATACCACATCCTGAAGCATCAGTTTGGTATGTTAGTGGAGAAGATGGGGATAGTGATTCATCTCAAGATAGAGAAGTATCAGATTTAGTAGGTTTTCACTTCAACATTAGTCGTAAAAATTAATAATTAAGTTATATTTAGTATTGATTTAAGAGATTTTTATACTTTAAATATGACAATCAATAGTTTAAAAGCTGGTGTCTATCCTACCAATTTATTAGTTTGTGATGGAAGAATAGACATTAGCAAGGGTTAACTGAATTAAGCACTGGCATGTAAGTGACCGTTGGCGGCATGGATGCCGTCGTCGAGCCCTGAAGAATCCCCTGATGATTTACATATAAATCATTAGATTGGAGTGAACTTGCACCTTGAAGTGTGATCTGATGGA
>NZ_JADWMP020000021.1:0-102816 GCF_015767295.1 Shewanella sp. DW31 | reverse complement strand
CCTGTGAGTGTCCACACAGATTTCTTGTTTTATCTTGTTAAAGAGCAACTCAACCTCGTAAGAGAAGGTGAGTACCACACTGAGCGTCGAACGCTTCCAGTTGGCTAGGGCTGCGTATTCTACGCATTTCCCGTTTCGCGTCAAGGAGTTTTTGCAAACTTTCTTAACACTCATCAATCAGTAAACTCATCGATGAACTGTCACACCATGCTGCTTAACGCCGTCTGCCGTGTCAGTGGATGCGCATTATAGGGAGTGAAACTTTTTGTGCAACCCCTATTTTCAGGAAATTTGCAGTTAATTCTAATTATCTAATCTAGCCACACCATACCCACCACTTACCCCCAAAGTTATCCACACCCAGCTCATTTTAGACTCAGTTTCAACTTAAAATGAGGTTTGATGAACCTCTATTACTACGAATAAAGCACGGAGATTCCGTTGATTCTCGAGGCCAGAGGTGGGTTCTTGATGCAGCTTGTTCTAATAAATGGGCGAACGATAGATTAAAGAAACTCTTTGCCGACTTAATCAGAGATACAGGCCGTATTGCACAAAGCTGATATTGGCCATTTGTTAGCGATGAGCTTATCTATTAAAGCTAAGTTGATTTATCAAAGACGTCATGCACATTAAGAGTGTTATGTTCGCTTACCTATATTTAGTGACAGGAAATTTAGTGGCAATAATTTAGAAGCAAAAAAATACCCGCCAATGGCGGGTATTGTCTCATTCAGCTATGGCGTTAAACGCTGAGCTTATTCTTCAACAGGCGAGACCACGAACAGTAAGTCGCCTTGAGACACTTGCTGACCATTGCTGTTCAGGATGCGCTCTATACGATACTTCTTATCTTCAGGGTACAGAATCGCACTCTGGCGGTTAAAGCCAGCTAAGGTCACTTGCGAGAACATCTTCATCGCTTCTGTTAGTGCTAGTGTTTGATCGACCGTGACTATGTCACCTTCTTTCACGAAATCCGCTTCACCCGGTGCAGAAGAGGTATAGAAGATACCTGCGCCTTGGGCTAACACTTTCAGTTCGTTACTTTCGCCAACACGCAGTGACTCAGTGTCTACTTCCACAGTTTCAGCGGCAGCTTCCATTTCTGCGATCAACGCAGGAATATCGAGCTCAGCCATTAAGCGTGGCAGATAGTTAGTGTCGTAAACACCTTCGTTGAAGGTACCATCTTTCAAGATCAGCTTGAGTAACGGAATGTTAGTCGCGATGCCTTTCAGCACTACACTGTCTAAGTATTCGTACAGTTTGGCAATCACATCTTCACGGTTTTCACCGCGCATGATGATTTGCGCAATCAAGCTATCGTAGTATGGCGATACTTCTTTCCCTGGCGCAGCAATCGAAATGATTTCCACATCTGGATGATCTGGGAACACACACTCAGTGATCTTGCCTGGATTTGGGATCAGCTGCAGTATGCCATGGCTATCGAGCGCCGCTTTCTCAGCCGTCACACGTACTTCCATCGCATAACCAATTTCTTTAGGTTCTAACGCTGCAATTGAACGGCCAGCGGCAATATCAAACTGCGCACTAACGATATCAATACCTGAAGTCGCTTCCGTGACAGGATGTTCAACCTGCAGACGCGTGTTCATCTCCATAAAGTAGACTTCGTTCGCATCTAAGTTATAGATAAACTCAACGGTACCTGCGCCCATGTAATCGGTCGCGTCGCCTAAGGCACGGGTATAGGCCAGCACTTGTCGCTTCAGCTCATCCGGCAACATAGTTGAGCCAGATTCTTCGACCACTTTTTGGTTGTTACGTTGAACCGAACAGTCACGCAAACCTAATACTTTCGCGTTGCCGAACTTATCACGCAGTAACTGCACTTCGATGTGACGCAGTGATGTCACATATTTCTCTAAGTACAAGTCACCGTTACCAAAGGCTGCAGCCGCTTCGGTTGCAGTTTTTTGGAATAAACCAATCATGTCTTCAGGACGTTTTACAACCTGAATACCTTTACCGCCACCACCTTGTACCGCTTTAAGCAATACTGGATAGCCGATTTCGCTCGCCACGTTTACGGCTTGTTCAGCATTGGTCAGAATACCGTGCGAACCAGGCACAACAGGTACGTTTTGCGCTTGCGATGTCTTAATTGCGTTCGACTTGTTACCCATAGTCGTCATTGAATGCACGCTTGGGCCAACGAAGTTCACGCCGTTATTCACACATAAGGCTGCAAACTGCGGGCTTTCTGATAGGAAACCAATACCAGGATGCAATGCATCAACCTGTTCATATTCGGCCACTTTCAGCACAGAGTATGCGTTCAAGTAACTTTCATCCGATGTGTTACCACCGAGACAAACTAACTTATCGGTCTCTTTGAGCATGTCCGCTGGCACTGACGTCATATCAGGATCCGACGCCACTAATACCACATTGATATTATTGTCATGCGCCTTACGAATAAGTTTTACAGCTGTACAACCACGGGCGTGAACCAATACTTTGTTAATTGGCTTCATTAACTTACGTGGATCGTTCTGCACGATCACTTCTTCTTCAACAGTAGCTTCAACCACTAAGGTCGACAGTGCATTGATGATCACATCGTTAATTTTTGCCGAAGGCATTGGCATCAGAGGATCGATACCTGCTAACTGAGAGTCTAAATTGTCGCTGAATGGGTTATGGACTAAGCCCGCCATTGCGCCAGGTACTTTTGACAAGTAGTTAGACAGCGTTGCCGTTGATGGTAAGTAAGCTGGCACCACCATTTGACCTGCGAATGGCATGTTAGTACCAGACAGATAGTAAGTTTGCACCAATGGGTGAGTCACAAAACTCGCCTGCGCACCACCGGTACAGTCACCAAAACCAAACATCAGTACTGGCAATTCGTTATCACGAATAAAGCGCGTGATACGGTCGTTCACCACAGCCATAGAGAATAGCGCCGCGGCGCCTTCTTTAGTCTGCATACCGCCTGAACTGATAAAGCACACAACTGGTAATTTACGCTTAGCACACTCGATTAATAGTGCAGAGAATTTCTCAGCACTGGCCATATCGAATGCACCCGCTTGGAATGCCGTGTTAGACACAGCCACACCCACACGCACTTTTTGACCTTTTTCTTTAAAGTCAGCAATACCTGTGATCAAACCACATGGGCGAATGCCTTTATCTAATGCGTCTTCAATCGATAAACGGAAGCCTGGGAAGTTGAGCAAGTTAGCTGACATCTTGTCGCCGTTGATCTCTTCGAAATGGGTAAAGAACTGCTTCACCACATTTTCCCAAGTCATGTTGCCTTTACGTTTTTCGTCACGCAGCACTTTTTGGATTAATAGATCCTGATAACCCATGGTCAAGCGGTTCCAGAAGTCCTTACGACGACCGATACGCACAGGGTTGATCGCGCCAGTGTACTTGCTGGTATCGCTTTCACTATCGAAATACTCAGGCAGTAAACGCTCGAAGAAGTAAGTCAGTACCACGAATAGACTGTCGTTAAGTTGTGGGAAACCCACACTCTTCCACTGCTCTACTCGCACCAGCAAATCGGCGCGGTTCGATTGACCCATAAAATACTTGAGCCACTTATAGAACTTAGCTTTGTCGTTCGAGGTATCTTGCGTCGACAATGCATGGTCAATTGACTTGTGCAACAGGTTGTTCACTGAGTTACGTGACAAACTCTTCGACATCATGGCTTCTTTAGCGATTGACGCTAAGCTGCCCACAACGTTGTCATACAAGGCATTGAAGATCAGAATGTTATGGCATTGCCAAATAAAGTCTTCACGCAGTTCTTCATTTACCACCACATCAAGCACAGTCAGCTGATTCAGCTCAGGCCATTTAGCTTGAGTCACAGACTTTGGCAAACTTTCTAAGTGCTGAATCAGCCCTTTAAAGTTGTTAGCCGCATTGCTCTTCCAGCGATGATACAAAGACCAGCTGATGTTGAATAACAACGCCTTACGTGCTTTTTTATAGTTCTCTTTTGGCTCACCCAAAATCAAACGTGTCAGCATGTTACGCTCGGTAGAGACTTCGTCACGTTTAGCGACAAAGTTAGTCCACAATTTATTCAAATCTTCGTCATAAACTAGCTTGTCAGGGTTAGACAACCAAGCTTGGAACACACGGTCTTGTTCCTGTTGAATACGTGCCAACAGATCACCTTCTGGCACGCTAGCACGTGACAGACGACCATATTGCTCTTGAGAAATAGAATGGATACGGCTACGTAGCGTTAAATAACGCAAATAGCGATAGGCGCTACCGAACAAGTTATGGTGACTGGTCGGGCTCGTTGCCACAGCCAATTCTGCATTCAGTTCCAAAGCCATCAAGTTTTTAGATGGATTAAGGAAACGAGTTAAACTGCGATCATAATGCTCACGTAAATCTTTAGATTCACGCACAAAATTCATCGCTGCACGCTCAACCGCTTCTACGCTGCTAATAATAGCGCGGCGCAGATTGTGCTGACGCTCGTCACGATCGCCCGGTGAAAAGTCGATGATACCGTCGATACAACCTGAGGTATAAAGCTCTTCTGGTGATACACCCACAGATTTCGCACATTCTTGCCAAGATAAGTTGTACTTACGAGCAATACTTTGCAGACCTTGTGGCTGGATCGTGTTGAAAATACCGTCACGCAACGACAACAGAATGTTCGCCGCCGCTAATGGAATTGCGCCACCAGAATAACCAGCACCAATTACGATACCGACTGTCGGTACGTCAACGTTGGCGCTTTCTGCGATGGCTTTAGAAATTGAATGCGCTTGGTTTTGGCTGTTAGCGATTTCGCCAGCATCCGCCCCTGGGGTATCAATTAAATAGATAATAGGCATAGACAATTCGGCGAAATGACGAATTGCTTTACAAGCGGCGTAATGATGCTCAGGCATCCAAGCACCGTTAGCGGTAGTGCGTTCTTGGGCAATAAAGCCAATACGACGAGTGCGTGAACCAAAGTTCAGCTCGACCTCAGCACTGTAAAAAGAACCCAAGTGAGTTTCCGTAATCAAACGACCTTTAAGATCGGCAATAATACGTTTTGCACCAGGACGACCTTTATCTTGGGTCGGCTGGATCACTTTAGCAACGTAACCGTCGACATCTAAAGATGCCAAGTCTTTTAAGTTTGCTTGAATAGCATCCTCATTTAAAAGACCTTTAATTTCTTCCGATAAACTCTGTTTACTGTGCTTAGGAAACAGAGAAAAATCTTTTGCCAAATGCTCGGCCTGTAAAAAAAGCGGATCGGGCGTTTGGGCTTGAGTCATGTGTTTGGGCTGATTATTGCTGGTCATCAAAAGATCCTCTGCTTAGCCTCTGAAAATTTTTAGCCAATAAATATAACTTTGTTATCCCGTCAAATGCCATTAAACTGCATAGGACGCTTTGTTCCAAATATGAGACAGTGGGAATAACATGCCAGATTTAAACGGTATGATGCTATTTGCAGCCGTAGTTAGAGCGAAGGGATTCTCCCAAGCTGCACGTGAAACCGGCCACCCAAAATCCACCATAAGTCGCAAAATCGCGCAGCTAGAAGAACAACTTGGCGTGCGATTACTACAGCGCGACACCCGTAATTTGAGTTTGACCCAAATCGGGGCACTCTTTTATCAACACTGTGATTCGATTCGCAATGAGGTAGAAGCGGCCAAGGCAGTTATCGAGAATACTCACGATGATGTGTCAGGATCATTACGCATTGCAATCCCAGTGTCATTTAGCCAAGAACTTATCGCTAACCTCTGTAGCGGATTTATGCGTTTATATCCCAATGTTGAATTGGATGTCCAGTTTACCGACAACGATATTGGTTTAGTCGGTGAAGGATATGACATAGCCATCAAATATGGTCCACTTCAATCGTCGGACTTAGTCGCAAGATTACTGTTTGAACGCCAGCCAATTTTAGTGGCAAGCCCTGCATACTTAAAACTCAAAGGCACACCCGCGACCCCAAAGGAACTCAGCCTGCACAGTGGGATTTTATTGGGGACTTCTCGCTCAGCACCAATTTGGCCATTGGGTAAAGGTTCGCGTAAAACCATGGCGAACTTTCAGCGTAAAGTGAGGGTCAACAGCCCGATAATGGTGAAGCAATTAGCCATAGATGATTTTGGCATCGCCATGTTATCCAATTCAGCCTGTAAAACCGAACTTGCTAATGGACAGCTAGTACCGATTTTACAGGAATGGCCGATTGAACCTTTTAAGGTTTACGGGGTTTATTCGAGCAGACGCCAACTGGCCACCAACATCAGTGTCTTCTTAGACTTCTTTGTAAAACGCTTCAGCAGCCAAGAAAGCCTGCAATCCCTAATGGGTTAACGTTTCCCGTCGCATCAAGGAAGCCTGTTTCAAGAAAGCCCAATAAAAAAGCCTAGATCTGAGTCTAGGCTTTCAGTATCACGATTGATGTCAGCTAAGTAGGCCGTTTCATACGCAATTCTCGCAAGGTTTAGATACGCTATGCTTACGCGACCTAGCATGGGCTAAGGAATAACGTGTTCCCGTTTTAAGATTTCCTTAGTAATGGCTTGACGCAATGGTAAACCTGCCGCGTCGGGAATATCCATATTCATCGCAAAAAACCATACATTATCATCGAGTTCAACCCAACCTACCCACCAGCCAATGCTTGGTTCTGCTCTGACTGCATAACCGGTTTTCGCACGGATAATATAGTCAGAATTCGCTTCAGTCAGCATGGCTTGCTTAACAATACGTAAACTGCGCTCAGAAGCATGTATCTTGTTGTGATAAAGCTTACGTAGGAAATCGATTTGCTCCGTAGCCGAAATTCGTATGCCACCATCTAACCAAAAGCTATCCAAATTTCCCGAAATATCCTCATTACCATAATCAAACGAGGCGATCATCTTCGACATACGCGCCTCACCAATTTGGCGAGCAAACTCTTGGTAGACAGGCACAACCGAATACTTCATTGCAGTAATAAGGTTATGATCACGATTCCAAGTTGCGATATCTCGACTTTTACCATCCCACTTAAAGACTTGATGCTCATCCTTCACCACGCCAAGCTCTAGCGCGATCAAACTGTTAGGAATCTTAAACGTCGATGCAGGTAAAAAACCTTGATTGGCACGTTTAAGATTATTAGTGAATCCCTGTTGCTTGTTTTCATTCCATAACACCACTACGCCTTTAGTTTGGTGCTGAGTAAAACTAGCATCCCAACTGCGGGTTTCTTGCCACTCCTTAGCTGTAGTAGATGCAAAAGTCGGCGCCACTAAGCTTGACGACACTAAAATAGACGACATCACCAGCACAGCCGATATGGTGAACAAACGCATAAAGTCTCCTTGTAGAAAAACAACCAATCCAATGAACTAAAAAAGTGATTAAGGCTATCACTTAGGGTTTTGGCAAGCCCTAGCAAACTGCTGACCAATTGTGGCAAAAAAGAGGCAAACTAGACCCTATTGCACTGTTGCACTGTTGCAGATGGGTTAATGCCAGCGCCACATGATTTGTGATAGAAGATATTGGCATAAGATGACAAAGATCACTGAGCTTAACTTTATTACCCTCAGCTTGTAGTGCATACTTTTTGGCATAAGAGACTATCCGCACGAAAAAAATAATTATTATTTCCAATGAATAACGTCTAATCACTACAGGGAAGCCAAACATGTTGAAGCCAGTGTTAACACTCATCCTCACCACCAGCTTAATGACTACAGCCAGTGCCGTGCAGTTATTTGGTGACGTTGAAGTTTCCCGCCTACCAACAGCCGAAAAAACCATAGGCGACGTAGTCACTCGCTATCAAGCACTTGACGATGGTCTGGCTCTGCTGAGCTCAAAGAAAAACGAAGTTGACGCCACCCAATTAGCGGCGCGCCAAGGACACAGATTATGGCAACAAGCTGTCCGCGATGTACAGTCAGGGCATTTTGACGACCGACCTTTATACTGGGCTCGCCTTGCCATGCTTAATAGTCTAAAAACCACCAGCGCCAACTTTAAAATGGCCGATTGGCAACAAGACATATTAATGAGTGCGGTTGAAAAGGCATCACGGGGCTTTAGCGATATTCAATATGGTGATGATGTCCAAATCAAAATATTTCTCACGGGTTTCGATCCTTTCTTCCTCGACAAAGATATCACCCAGAGTAATCCTTCCGGTCTAGTTGCCCTCGCCTTGGATGGTTTTCGCTTTGAAATTAATGGTAAAACGGCGCAAATCGAAACCGCTATGGTGCCAGTACGTTTTGCAGATTTTGATCAAGGACTTATCGAGTCGCTATTGAGCCCGATTTATCGCGATCCCAAAACCCAATTTGTGTTCACCGTTAGCATGGGCCGAACTGATTTTGATATCGAACGCTTCCCAGGGCGAAATCGCAGTGCAGCGGCGTCCGATAACCAAAACGTCCTCACTGGCGGCACGAAAACCGCGCCCGTTGCCCCAAAACTTAATGGTAAAGATTTTATCGGCCCCGAATTTGTGGAATTTTCACTGCCTGTTTCGGCTATGCAAGTCAAAGATGGTCAATGGAAAGTCAATGATAACCATACTGTCACTACCCTTGCCCGCGGTGAATTTAGTGCAACATCATTGAATGAGCTGCAAAACGAAACCTCAGTCGAAGGCTCTGGCGGCGGTTATCTCTCTAATGAAATCTCCTATCGCGCCATAGTCTTGCAGCAAAAGTTTAATAGCCATGCCAAGGTCGGCCACATTCACACACCAAGAGTCAAAGGCTATGACGCAGATACTGAGCAAGCCATAATCGAACAAGTACGAACTATGGTGATGCAAGCGGCGGCGAGTTTATAGCCAAGTAACACAGGCTGAAACTGGCCGAAACTAGCATTGTCAGATAGCGTTCGCTATGATGCGAACGCTTCTGATGTGAACGCTTAGGCAGGCTTAATCACCGATAAGTTTTAAGCACTCAATTTTATCTTTAACCGACGAGATCCAACGCTAACCCTATGCTGAAACCCGCTGACTTACTCAATGCCTTACGCCGTCGCAGCAGTGAAGCACTTGCCCCGCTGACAAAATCGACGTACGCAGCCTTAGGCCAAAGCCAAGATAAGTTGCAGGTGATAACGAGTCCACCAACACCCAATCCGGCTCAGGCGCATATTTTCACTGGTTCATCACGTCCACTCTCGACACTACAAATTCAAGTACTAGAGCGAATTGAAGCCTGTTATCGAGAGGCCGAGATATCGCTTAAGCGCACTTTTCCACGCCCAGTCACTCAATTTAGTCTAAGGGGTAAGAGTGCGGGTACGGCTCATCTGCAACAGAATCGCTTGCGATTCAATCCTGTATTGCTACGCGAAAACAGCGAGGCATTTCTGACTGAGGTCGTCCCCCACGAAATTTGTCATTTGCTGTGTTTTCAGCTTTTTGGCAAAACCAAGCCCCACGGTAAAGAATGGCAATCTTTGATGTTAACGGTATTTAAGGTCAATCCGAGTACCACACATAGCTTTAATACCACTTCAGTTACGAGTCGCGATGTTGAGTATCGCTGCGCCTGTGGACCGATTCGACTGAGTATTCGCCGCCATAACAAGGTGTTGCGTGGTGAAAGTCGTTATATTTGTAAACGCTGTAAGACCCATTTAACTGCGATCTAGCGACTTTCAGCAAACAAAACTCCCACCTAAGTACGACTCAATTTGCATAAACAGCGATATTTCCCTTACCATCACGCCATAAAAGACGAGCCAAAGGCTCGCGTAGTGTTTGTTATTTTGGGATAAATTTTGAACATAGCTTCTTTAACCGTTAATTCACGGCGACTTTTGTTGTGCCTAATCACTTGGGCGGCGACCTTATCTGTGCCCGCAAGTGCCTCAGTGTCACATCCCAGCAGTTTCAGCCAAGCGAAAACCAAGTCACAAGCGCTCTACGTAGGCAGTCGCCAAGGTACTCTGCCCGCAGTCAGCTTTTACTGTGGCTGTGAAATTCAGATCAAAGGCAAATCGTGGAAACCCGATCTTGCCAGCTGTGGTTATCAAGTCCGTAAACAGGAAACCCGCGCCAACCGGATCGAGTGGGAACACATAGTCCCCGCCTGGGAATTTGGCCATCAACTCCAATGCTGGCAAAAGGGTGGCCGTAAAAACTGTGCCGATAACAGTAATGAATTTAATAAGATGGAATCGGACATGCATAACTTGGTACCCGCAATTGGTGAGGTCAATGGCGATCGCAGCAACTTCCGATTTAGCCAATGGAACGGTAAGGCAGACCAATATGGCCAATGTGCTATGGTAGTCGACTTTAAGAATCGTCAAGCACAACCTCCCGCGAATACCCGCGGTAAGATAGCCAGAACCTACCTCTATATGCAGCGGACCTATGGTCTTAAAATCGCCTCAAGCCAATTAAAATTATTTAAGGCATGGGATAAAACCTATCCAGTTGATACTATTGAGTGCAAACGTGATAACGCCATAGCGCAAACCCAAGGTAACCATAACCCCTTTGTGCAGAATGCCTGTAATGCGCCACCACAGCGTCAACAATTAGCCGAATAAGGTCGACAATGAGAGTCCCAAGAATTTATCAACCTCAGCCATTAGCCATCAATCAACAGTTGAACTTAGACGAAGATGGCGCGGCCCATATCGGCAAGGTGCTACGCATGGGCAACGGCGAACATATCAGTCTATTTAATGGCGATGGCAATGATTATCTTGCTGAAATTGTTGACGCAGGTAAGAAGCATGTCACAGTAAAGCTGCTCTCCTGTGAGGCCAATTTATCTGAGTCGCCACTCAACTTACACTTAGGCCAAGTGATTTCCCGTGGCGATAGAATGGAGTTCACCATTCAAAAATCAGTCGAGCTTGGCGTGAATACGATTACGCCGCTGTTTTCAGATCGCTGCGGTGTGAAACTTAACGGTGAACGCCTAGAAAAGAAAATTCAGCAATGGCAGAAGATCGTCGTGAGCGCCTGTGAGCAATCGGGACGCAGCCAAGTGCCCGTGGTTCGCCCAGCGATGGACTTACACGATTGGTGCAGTGAGCCGACCTCAGCGCTTAAACTCAATTTGCATCCACGTGCCGCACACGGTATCAATGGTTTAGATTTAGCCCATACCCGCGTGCGACTATTAATTGGCCCAGAAGGCGGTTTGTCGGCGGAAGAAATCGCCATGACAGAAACCTATCAGTTTACCGATGTGTTGCTTGGCCCCAGAGTGCTACGCACCGAAACCGCCTCGCTCACCGCCATTACGGCACTGCAACTCAGATTTGGTGATTTAGGCTAGACCGTCCACAACCGCACACAGCGGTGGTATGGCACCCCATTATCCAATAAATGCTTTTTTGCCTGCAAACGGCGACAAATAAGGAACAGATTAATGATAAAACTCGGCATAGTGATGGACCCCATCAGTGAGATCAACATTAAGAAAGACTCCAGTTTTGCCATGTTAATGGCCGCGCAGGAAAGAGGTTATCAGCTGTTTTATATGGAAATGGCCGATCTTGCCATGGTCAACGGTGTGGCTATGGCCAATATGCGTCCGTTAACTGTTTTCAATGATGCGAGCAAATGGTTTGAACTCGGCGAAGCTACAGACACGCCGATGAGCGAACTCGACGTGATCTTAATGCGTAAGGACCCGCCATTCGATACTGAGTTTATCTACGCAACTTACATGCTTGAACGCGCCGAAGAACAAGGCGTGTTGATCGTTAATAAGCCACAAAGCTTACGTGATGCTAACGAGAAACTGTTTACCGCATGGTTTAGCGAATTCACGCCAGAAACGATCGTAACCCGTGATGCCAAACGTATCCGCGCTTTCCACCAAGCGAAGGGCGATATTATTCTTAAGCCACTTGATGGTATGGGCGGCACCTCGATTTTCCGCGTGAAGCAGGACGACCCAAACCTTGGGGTCATCATAGAAACCTTGACCAGCTATGGCCAACAATATGCCATGGCGCAAGCCTTTATCCCTGAGATAACCAAAGGCGATAAACGCATTTTAGTGGTCGATGGTGAGCCTGTGCCCTACGCCTTGGCGCGTATCCCAATGAAAGGCGAAACCCGTGGTAACTTAGCGGCAGGCGGAAGCGGTGTGGCTCAACCTTTATCCGACAGCGATTGGGCAATTGCCCGCGCCATTGGTCCAGAACTTAAAAAGCGTGGACTGATTTTTGTCGGCCTCGATGTCATTGGTGACAAGCTGACTGAGATCAACGTAACCAGTCCAACTTGTATCCGTGAGATCCAAGCAGCATTTGATGTCGACATCACCGGCATGTTAATGGATGCTATTGAAGCACGCATTAACACCAAAGCATAAAAATTTACCAACGAGTTTGTTGATTTAAGGCGCTTTGACATCACAAGCGCCTAGCCACTTTCTAGGGATGTGATATGAGTTTCACCAAAGCGCCATTCTTGTTACTCGGCATAGGTTTATTACTATCGACTCCGACTTGGGCCAACATAGAAACAGGTCCAACGAAAGCACCGTCGCGTCCCAAAAACATTGTCATCATGATAGGTGATGGTATGGGACCGTCTTACACTAGCGCTTACCGTTACTACAAAGATAATCCTGACACAGAGGAAGTCGAACAAACCGTATTCGACCGTTTACTTGTAGGGATGGCGAGCACTTATCCCGCCAGTGTCAGTGGTTATGTTACCGACTCAGCCGCGGCAGCAACAGCGCTCGCCACTGGCGTTAAATCTTACAATGGGGCGATTTCGGTCGATACCCAAAAGCAACCGCTACCGACCATACTCGAAAAAGCCAAATCCCTTGGCCTCAGCACAGGTGTGGCTGTTACATCCCAGATAAACCACGCCACGCCTGCAGCCTTTTTAGCCCACAACGAGAGCCGTAAAAACTACGACGCCTTAGCACTCAGCTATCTAGAAACCAACGCCGATGTATTCTTAGGCGGAGGTCAAAAATACTTTACCCCTGAACTATTAGCGCAATTTAAAGCCAAGGGTTATCAACATATTACTCGTTTTGAAGACCTCGCCAGCATCACCCAACCTAAAGTGCTAGGCTTGTTTGCCGAAGTCCAATTACCTTGGGCGATTGATGAAAAAGATGCGAAAAAACTCAGCACGTTAACCCAAAAAGCGCTCAGTTTACTGTCGCAGAATGACCAAGGTTTTGTACTGTTAGTCGAAGGAAGCCTCATCGACTGGGCGGGTCACAATAACGACATAGCTACAGCCATGGGTGAAATGGATGAATTCTCCAATGCCATTGAAGTGGTTGAGCAATTCGTGCGTGAACATCCTGATACCCTGATGGTGATCACCGCCGACCATAATACCGGCGGCCTATCGATTGGCGTCGATGGAAAGTACAACTGGAACCCTGAAATCCTACGCAACGTTTCAGCCAGTACCGACACATTAGCCTTAGCCGCCATCAGCGGTGAACAATGGCAGGCCGATCTCGCCCGCGGTTTAGGTTTTGAGCTCAACGAAGAAGAAATCGCAAAATTAACGGTCGCCAGAATGCAGGGATTAGAAACCATAGCGGTTGCGATTCGCCATGTTATTGATAAGCGAACTGATACGGGTTGGACAACCGACGGCCATACAGGCACAGACGTACAAGTGTTTGCCGCAGGTCCCGCATCTGAGCTGTTTAACGGCCATCAAGACAATATCGATATCGCCAATAAGATTTTCAGCTTATTGCCAAAACCGAAGAAACCTAAAAGCTAAGCGTTAATCAATTCCTTTCATTAAAGACAATCACATAAGGCAACCGCATAATGCAGTTGCCTTTTTATTGGGTCTTTTTATTAGGGATTTTATTAGGTTTTAGCGCAGTGATTCCATGCAAACTGGCTCGGGCGTGAATAACGGGTATAATGCCCACACTTAAGTTTATAGGTGCCTGTAACTGTGTTAACTAATCCATCGCAAGTCATTATTCGTAATCAAGACAGCCTAAGCCAACATAAGGTGTTAGTGCTCAATCATGAAGCCGATCTACTGCCAAAAGCCCTGCTCGATGTCGCGGCCTCGGTCGATGCCCTCGCCTTGGATTATCACCATTATTTACACTTAGCGCCGCACGCGAATTCAAAACTGCGTTGCTACTTCGGCCACGAACTGCCACAGCAAGACCCAATTAAACCTGAAAAGTACGATACGGTTATCGTTTATTTCCCCAAGGCTAAACCCCTCGCACCTTATCTACTTAACCTCGCCGCCAACCATCTTGTGCCTAACGGCCAACTGTTAGTGGTTGGGGAAAACAAAGGCGGGATTAAGTCTTTAGTTAAACTATTGCCTGAGTATTTTGCGACGGGGATGAAACTCGATAACGCCCGCCACTGCCTGCTGTTTGGTAGCAATTTAGAGGGCTGCGCCCCGGCAATGAAACTTAGCGACTGGGTCAGTCAGTATCAACTCATAACGCCGCAAGGCGAGATCAGTATCTGTAATTTAGTCGGGGTATTTAGCGAAAAACGGTTAGATCTCGGCACTGAATTATTATTGTCACACCTACCAACACTCTCGGGCCGAGTGCTCGATTTTGGTTGCGGCGCTGGCGTAATCACCGCCGCTCTACTAAAAGCACAACCGAGCCTATCCCTAGAATGCGTTGATATTAATGCCATGGCGTTAGCTTCTTGCGAACTCACCCTGGCGGCCAATGGCATGACAGCCAAAGTGTATCCATCCGATGGGCTCACGCAAACCACAGGAAAATTTAACGGCATTATCTCTAATCCGCCGTTTCATGATGGCCTCGCCAGCACCACCAGCATAGCGCAGAACTTTGTTACCGATAGCGCTAAGCAATTACAACATAATGGTATTTGGCAAATAGTCGCCAATCGCCACCTGCCCTATTCCGATATTATCGCTGCCGAATTTGGCCAATTGAAAGTGGTTGCCGACAACAACAAGTACAAGTTGTATTACTTCCAGCACAAATAGATGTTTGATTAATAACGCGCAGATGCTTTCGCTGAAGCGCGTTATTGGCAACTCAGCCACTCACTCTTATCCCAATCCCTGTTTGTTTGCAGATAAAACCTCCCTTTCATCGTGTTACAAAATTCAATATTGTGATCTGCCGCATGCCAGCGATTCTGACAATCCCCCACTTATAGTCACTCAACAACCGTTCCTAACATAGGGATTCGATTTAAAACATCAAAATAATGGTTAAACCCAAAATCAATATAAGTTGTGGTTTATTCAGTAATTTTTGTTATAAAACCAGAGATAACACTGATTATAAGACTCAATTTTTTATAAAAAACTATTTTAAAATTCACTCATAGACCATTAACAACAAAATGACAACATTTGCTGATTTTGCAGCCAAAAAGGCTTCTTTACCCTAAGTTTCTACTGTTATACTCAAAACAGCTTCTTAACAAGAATAAAACGCAATTACTAGGAATGCCCCTATGCTGGACCCTGAACTCATAGAGCTAAACAGCGATAAGACAAAAGCTGAATTACGCCTGATCCCTAATGTCCATGGTCCAGTCACCCATGAAGACATAATGCGCCTGTTGTCTTTACCTGAATTCGCCGCCCTGTTTCCGCTAGAGCCAGCCATTACTAAAACCGTCGCTAAAATCAACTCTCTTTGTAATCAAGACGATGGAAAATTTGAGCTCTATACTACTTTGGCCGAACGTCGAGATGGCAGCATAGCTATCGAGATTAGTCCCGATAAAATGCAAGCCAGCCTTAAACTTACCGCAGCATGGGGTGGTAAACAGATAGATTTGCCAGAGATCCTCACTCATCTCAAAAAAAACAACGTCTGCATGGGGCTAAGCAAACTCAAAATTCAAGCTCTACTAAAGCAACTCAGCACACTCAAGCCAGGGGAAATCTGCCAAAGCGAAATAGCCCAAGGCAAAGCCCCTGTTAATGGACTCAATGCGGTATTAGAACGCAAAGTATTCCTTGCGCGGGAGCGCTTGCTTCAGCCACAAGAGCGCGAAGATGGCAGTGTCGATATGCGTAATTTAGGCGCAATGATCGTTGTTAAAGCCAATGATCTCTTGATGGTTAAACATTTAGCCACCGAAGGCACTCCGGGCTACAACATCAAGGGCGAAGTCCTTAAACAAAAACCAGGTAAGGATGCCGTGCTTCAAGCGGGTACAGGCACAGCTTTTCATCCCAAAGATCCCAATAAGCTGATCGCCACAGTGCCGGGGCAACCCGTCGAAACCCGTACAGGTATGAATGTCGATGATGTACTGCAACTTAAAGATGTCGACATCAGCACAGGCCATGTCACCTTCAAGGGCAGTATTTTAATTACAGGTGATGTCCACGAGGGCATGATAGTTAAAAGCTCAGGCGATATTACCGTGATGGGGTTTGTGGACTCCGCCACCCTTGAAGCAGAAGGCGATGTCACTGTGAGTAAAGGCATCATTGGCCGCCAGATTAAAGCCAATGAATACTCTACCAATATCTATTCTCAAGGGCAGATCAGCGCCCAATTTGTGCAATATTCTCAATTAGTTGCCAAAGGTAATATCTTAGTCACTAAACAGTTGCTGCACAGTAATACCAAAACCGCCGGCAGTTTAACGGTCAGCGATCCTAGCGGTCGTCGTGGTGATCTGGTTGGCGGAGTTGCACACGCTGAAAAAGGCATCACGGCGGTTGTCATAGGTGCAACGGCAGGGACTAAAACTGACGTTTACTGCGCAATGGGACAGGCTGAACTCAAGCAAGATCTCAAGCTACTCGATGAGAGCGTTAAAGCTATGGTCGTCGCCAGTTTAGATATCGAGGCTCGCCTCAATAAACTGCCCCCCAAGTCAGAATGGCAAGCTGACGCGGTTATGATTGAGCAAATAAAGATGATGCTTGATGAGAAGAATCGCATCATGGACGAACGTACCCGTGAAGAGCTTGAATTCGATACCTTTAAACAAGAAGTCGAAGGCTACTACGAAAAATACCGCATCGAAGTGCTTAAACACGTATTCCTTAACGTTGAGCTGCATATAGGTCCAGCAAATCACCGTACGGCACGTGAACACGGCACTTGTTGTATTGCTAATGTTAATCAAGAGATTAACTTTGACTATAATGCCAAGGCCAAAGCTGCACCGAGCACATAAGGTTCACTAGGGTTCTTAACGCCAGTGCTGAGGCGGCTTTCGCTCGGTAGCCAAACCTCTGAACTCGTTCTGGCCTCTATCTATCTTCTCCAAGCGTGGCATACTGCTCACAGATAAACGCACGCAGCAGTAAGCCAAGTCACCTTCTTGCTAAATCCTAATCCTTGTCTACTGCCGCCGATTGATCTCAGAGAATACCTCAGAGCCCATTTTAAACTTCCTAAGGATCTGAAATGACTAGCGTTAAGATGTCGAGTATTGAATGGCCAGCGATTGTAAAACTGACTCAAAATGACGAATTACTTTACCTAGAACATCAAAGAGATTGGCTCGAACTGGCCTGTCTCTATCAGCATCACTTCATCGAAACCGATCAATTATTAGACTCCAAAGGGCAGCGATACCTTATCAGTGCCTGTCCACAAAAAATCCATGAAGATCCTGTTGGCGAATTACCTCGATTACTGCGCCAAAAACAGGATTTGCCACTCAATGAATTTATCAAATGGGTTCAAAATCATGCCCAAGCACTAGGACAATGTTGTGTTGCTAAACTGGCTTTCACGACAATTGCCCAAGGAATCGAAATTGTTCGTACCCTCGATGAATAAACAGCAAACACATGATAAGCCATAATAAATGGCTATCAATGACTCAGTTAATCAATAAAAAACAATATGACCTTAAAAGCTAATATCCTCATAATCAATTCACAGGCATAATTTGCCGCGGTGCAACAGCGCTAAGCCAGACGATAAAGCGCTTAAGATGCACTCCAAAATAACCGTTTTCTGCGTCGACTCAAGGGATGACGTTTAAGTTGGCACTAAATATACAAATAGATGGAACCGAAATTGGAACTACTTAAGATTGACTGCTTAGGCAAACAACTGCGCTTAGAAGGCTCGCTCGCGGGCTGGCAACAACTCTACTGGGACAATACCTTAGTCTCACAAAAAGAAGCTTCCGTCGATAATGGCGGCCTCAAAGTCCATGTCTTTGAGCTCACCCACCACAGCAGCCCATTGGTGACAGAAAGTGGTGAGCAAGCCATCGCCATAACAGAAGCTAAAATCCAAGTTCGCCTCGAAACCGATCTCGTTTGGCAGCCTTTCCGCCTCGATTACTGCTTGCTGATGGATGACAAGATTATCGACCAAGGGCGACGGACAGAGAAAGATATCGAACGCCAAACACCAGAAACGCCCATCGTTAAGCAGCAAAAAATCAGCATGATAGGACTCGCCTCCCTCGGCTTTAAGCTGTTAAAAAGCGCTAAAGTCATAAAGGTAGTGTTAGCGGGCGCCAGTGTTGCCGCTTATTCTTGGCTATTCTCCTTCCAATTCGCCCTCGCACTTATCGCCTGTTTGGTATTTCACGAATATGGCCATATTCGCGCAATGAAATATTTTGGGATGAAGACCAAAGGGATTTACCTTATTCCCTTTATGGGCGGACTCGCGCTCTCCGATGAGAAAATTAATACGCGTTGGCAAGATGTGGTGATTTCTATCATGGGACCGACCTTTGGGCTCTTGATGTCCATCGCGTCCTTGATTGCTTACCACGCAACGGGCAATGTGTTTTTTGCTGGCCTTGCCGCCTTTAATGCGCTGCTTAACCTATTTAATTTATTGCCTATTCTGCCACTCGATGGCGGGCATATTTTAAAGAGCATCAGCTTTTCGATGAACAGCATTATGGGCTTGGTCGCCTGCGCCGCTGGTGCCGCTTTTGGTGTGTATATCAGCTACACCTTAGGCTTAGCGCTATTGGGCTTCTTGCTGTTGATCGGTAGCTTAGAAATCATCTTCGAGTGGCGCACTCGCCATCAAAGCCACCTGCTGCCATTAGACAGATACGGGCAAATCTTCTCGGTTATTTGGTACTTGCTCACGGTTGGTGCCTTAGTCGGCATCATCTGGCACTTAGCGGGAACGGGCGATGATATGCTCAGCTTGCCGCTGCAAATATTACGCAGCTAATTCTGCTTAACGGCTAAACGCGGCGCAAAGGCACTAGCACGAGTGCTTGCACTTGCCCAGAGTGATGCAATACAAAAAACCGCTATTAATAGCGGTTTTTTATTTTTCTGTCGCGCTGTGATGCTTTTACAAAAATGCGCTATTCCTTTGCCAAAGGCGGAGCGATATCGCTGCCGCCAAGGGCTTGATAAAGCGTCGCTTGGGCGGTGAGTTGGTTATAGCGATTCTCGAGTAAAGCCGCCTCGGCGCTGCGACGATTCTCTTGGGCATCAATCCAATTCTGAATACCGATAGCGCCATTGCGGTACTGGCTCTCATAAATGGCTTCAACGGCTGCCGCGGCACTGAATTGCTGCGCCAATTTCTCCCCTTGATAGCGATATTGCTGCTTAGCCGAAATCGCGTTATCGACATCTTCAAAGGCGGAATAAAGCGTCTTGCGATAATTCACCACTGCGGTTTGATAATCGATATCGGCAATGTCATTATTGATTTGCATTTGATTCCACTGCAAAAAGGGTAAGACTAGCCCAGCGCCTAAACTGCCAACGGGATTACGTAACAACTCTTTTAACTCAGAGGTCGACTCCCCAACACCGCCGGTTAAACTCAGGCTTGGGAAATAACTCGCATAGGTCGCATCTTTACTCGCCAAGGCGGAGCGCAGTTGATACAAGGAGGCCTTCACATCTGGGCGTCTCACTAACAAATCTGCGGGTACACCCACGCTAACATCAGGTACTGCTACGTCGGGGAGTTGCTTAATCTCAACCCAAGTTCCACCTGAAGCTAAACTCTGCGCAGGAACAGCTGCAGGTGCCTGATTCAGTAATATCGCGAGGGCGTTTTTAGCCACAGTTAATTGTTGAATAAGCTGGCTATGAGCAGCCTCTTGTCCCGCCATACTGCGCTGAGCTTCGAGCACATTCACTTGCGTCACGGCCCCAGAATCATACTGCCTTTGGGTTAATGCCAGCGTTTGCTGACTGTACTCGATACTCTTTTGGCTTAAATCAATCCGTTGATTTAAATAACCTATCTGCCAATACAAGGATGCGGTGGTCGCCACTAGGCTTTGGGTGGTACTTTCTCTATCTTCGGCGCTCGCCAGCGCCGCCCATTGAGCTTGGTCGATATTGGCCGACACTTTGCCCCACAAATCCACCTCATAACTCACGGACAATTTTGCTTGATAACTCTTAGTCGCATCGCCACCCTCAAATGGCTGATTACGGGAAGCGTCAAGGTTTGCCGATAACTGTGGGTATAGATCATCCCGCGTTAGCCCTGCCAGCAAGCGTGCCTTACGCAGCGTTAAGGTCGCCAGGGTTAAGTCATTGTTAGTGCTCAGCACTTGGCTGACCAGCTTATCGAGCTCGGGCTGATGAAACTGCTGCCACCAAGGATCTACTCTCACTTGCTCGTTCACTGTGGTGTTTTGCCACTGTTCAGGAATAGCCAGTGCGGGCGGTTCAAAGTCTGAACGCATAACACTGCCACAACCACTCAACAGGGCTATGCACAGAGCTGGTCCCAAAGCCGTACAAACAGCAATAGCGCAGCTACGAGGCGAAAATGGTTGATTAAATAGTTTAGTATTCATGGTTTTATTATTCTCTGGCTAGTGCATCAACGGGATCTAACTGCGCCGCATTGCGGGCGGGTAAGAAACCAAATAGCACACCAATTAAGGTCGAGCAGGCAAAGGCAGCAACGATGGAGGTGGTGGAATAAATCATTTGGAAACTGCCCCCCGTTTGAGCAAACACCACGCCAATTAAGTAGGACAAGGCGATGCCTAAGGTGCCCCCACACAAACACACTAAAATGGCTTCGATAAGGAACTGGCGCAAAATATCGCTCTGGCGCGCACCCACAGCCATACGAACACCGATTTCACGGGTTCGCTCAGTCACAGACACTAGCATAATGTTCATCACCCCAATTCCGCCAACGACAAGGGAAATCACCGCGATAGCCGAGATCAGTAAGGTCATGGTTGCCGTGGTTTTTTCAATGTTCTGCCTAATGGTATCGGTATTAATGGTGAAGAAATCTTGCGTGCCGTGGCGCATTTTAAGCAGCGCGATAATGCCCTGCTCCGCCGCGTTACTCGGCACAGTTTCATCGAGTCGAACGGTAATACCATCCAAATAATTTTTACCCACCATACGGCCAGAAACTGTGGTGTAAGGCACCCATACATTAAGCGCATCGCTGTTACCAAAAGCACTTTCTTTGGGTTGAGTCACACCTATGATACGTACGGGTAAATCTCCAAGGAAAATCACTTGCCCTATCGCCGAGTTATTGTCGGCAGCGCTGTTAGGGAAAAGCTCCTTACGGGTATTGTCATCAATCACCGCATCTTGGGCGAGCGATGCGACACTGGCATCATCCCAAAATTGGCCCTGCGCTAACTCGTACCCTCTTACACGGAAAAACTCAGGCCCCACACCATTCACCGATGCCGATACCGCTTTATTACCAAAACGAACCGTTGCAGTAGAGCCAATGCTTGGCGTCACGCTATCAACATAGGGTAAATTTTTAAGAGCATTTGCGTCCGTTGCGGTTAAGGTGCGTACCCGCGCCGAGCGTCTATCGCCAAAACCAGAACCGGGGCGAATATCAATCGTGTTAGTCCCCATCGAACTGATACTTTTGAGGATGGCCTGCTGCGAGCCTTCACCTAAGGCCACCACAGAAACCACAGAGGCGATACCGATAATAATCCCGAGCATAGTCAAGAAGGTACGTAACCTGTGGGTCGACATCGCCACCAGCGCCATTTTAAGCGCTTCGACATATCTGTCCCACGAAGCCACCCGCGCACGCGAGCCATCTTTTGCTGCCACTGCATCGTTAGGCTTTTGTGGCGCCGTATTTTGTAACGTTGAGCTTTGCGACGTCGAGCTTTGTGGCTTAGCCGTCTGTTTATCCTGACTGCGTTCATCGCTGATGATCACGCCGTCTTTGATTTCAATAATGCGGTCGGCATATTGGGCCACGTGCATATCATGGGTCACGATAATGATGGTATGACCGTCGCTGTGAAGCTCCTGCAACAACTGCATCATTTCTTCGCCGCTGTGACTATCCAACGCACCCGTCGGCTCATCGGCAAGGATCACATCGCCGCCATTCATCAAAGCACGTGCCACACTGACCCGCTGCTGTTGTCCGCCACTGAGCTGATTGGGTTTATGGTCAAGCCTGTCGCCAAGGCCTAAACGCGTTAACAAATGCTCGGCCCTATCTTTACGCACCGTGCGTTCTTTACCCGCATACACAGCAGGTACTTCGACGTTGCCTATGGCGGTCAAATCACCCAGTAAATGATAACGCTGAAAGATAAAACCAAAGTGCTCGCGGCGCAGCTGCGCTAACTCATCAACGTCCATAGTCGAGGTATCTTGGCCGTTAATAAAATACGCGCCCTTTGACGGCTTATCTAAACAACCAAGAATGTTCATTAGGGTCGATTTACCCGAGCCAGAAGCACCTACTATCGCCACCATCTCGCCACGGCCAATCGACAAGTTCACATCTTTCAGCACAGTGAGTTGCTGCTCACCCGCCTGAAAAGTGCGATAACAACCTGAAATTTCAAGTAATGCCGTTGTCACTGTTAAAACCTCACGCTAGGTGGGCGACGTAATTTACTGCTGCCATCATCGGAAGACGGCATACCAAGCACAACCTGATCGCCTTCCTTCAAACCCGCGGTGATTTCAGCATTGATTTTATTGTTAATCCCCACAGTGACATCCACATATTGCACTTGGTTATCAACTAATACAGGCACTTGATATTGCGGGCCGCTGCGGGCTTTACGCTCGACAGACTTAGCCTCTGGCACCGCGGATTTCTCCCTCGGCTTTATACGCAATATCTGCGCAGGCACTAATAGCGCATCATCGGCCTTAGCTAACACTATAGACACCTGCGCCGTCATGCCGATACGCAAGGTGCGGTCAGGGTTTTCTACATCAAACAGACCATGGTAATAAATGGCGTCTGAGTCGCTAGAGCTCATATTGCTATCGTCGCCATCCATCGAAATCGGCCCAGGCTCAATCGCCCTCAAAACGCCACGGTAGGGATGATTCGGTTTTCCAAGAACCGTGAAATACACGGCTTGACCCGGATGGACATTGACAACATCCGCTTCGGAAATCTGCGCTTTAACTGTCATGGTATCCAGCTGCGCCATTTCAACTATGGTCGGTGTCGTTTGATTGGCGTTAACGGTTTGCCCCACTTCCACCGCGGAATACACCACAGTGCCATCCATCGGCGCGGTAATTTTGGTATAACCTAAATCGATTCTGGCACTGTCGACGTTAATCTCAGCCTGTTGTTTTTGCGCTTCTAATTGCTCAAGCTCGGCTTGATAAACCGTTAGATTAGCATCGGCCACTTCATAATCGGCGCGGGAACTGGCCTTATCAGCAAGCATTTGCTGCTGGCGGCTAAACTCCAACTTAGCTTGGCGGATCTGCGCCTGTTTAGCACGGAACTGAGCATTGATACTCTTGAGTGATGCGAGGGCATCCTTCAAATTATTCTGCTGCGCTAAGCTATCAATCTGAGCAATCAAATCGCCTTTCTTTACTTCATCACCCAGTGCCAGCGGCAAACTTAAGATTTGCCCCGATACCTGTGCGCCCACACTCACCAGTTTGGATGCCTGCAACATGCCATTGGCCAGCACTGAGTTTTCGATATCGCCACGGCGCACCGCTTCAGTCACATAGGTAGGTGCCGTTTCAGGCTTATGCCACATAAAATAAGCACCGCCACTAAGGAGTATTAAGCCGCTTAACGCGAGCAGCAATTTACGCTTTGAGGATTTTTTCATCGGTATTGTCGTGTCCATCAATGCTAAAGACAGCAAGCATTCATCTTGCTAAGGAACTGAAATTGTTCCAACAGTATATAGAGTTAGCCAAAGACAGTAGACGAAGGAAGTGTCGTTAACAGGTAAAGATTTGCAAATATCTGTGTAGAAATTGACAAGGAAAGCACGATTGAGTGGTGCTTAGACTGCCATGCCAATTTAGTGCGATACCAAATCGTCAGGTGATAAATTGTTGTTGTCTACATTCTATGACTGTGCCACTTGTGGTAGTTCAGCCATTAAAACGAATCTAGATACAGACTTCATTTGATTTTTTTCAATAAAAATCAACGTCGTGGAGTTTCACCCCACACTTGCAGTGTGCTATCTCTCAGCGGAGTGCGTAAACCTAACTTAGTGCAAATTCAGAGTAATATTTTGGTAAAATTGATTACTTCAAACAATATTATGCGTGGCTACTTATTTGAATTTCATAGATTCATTATGGGATTCGTAAGAGACAATTATCATCAAGGATTCTATTTAATTACAGTAAGACCTGTTACTCCATATTATCATAGGATATTGTCATCACTAGACGTAAAAGCTCTGCTACGGGTTCAAATAGGCTCTCTGGAATCACGTCTCCTGCCTCAACGTGTTTAAATAAGGCGCGGGCCAATGGAATGTTCTCGACAATTGGCACCCCAGCTTTCTCAGCTAATGCCACTATGTGTAAGGCCATGTGATCTTCGGCTTTTTCAAGCACTTTAGGCAACGGCGTCTCACCTTCACTATAATACAAACACACGGCAATGTGGGTTGGATTACGCACAACCACTGTGGCTTTGCGAACGTTACTGGCAAGACTACCAGACGCCACTTCTCGCTGGGTTTCGCGGCGTTTTTGTTTCATTTCGGGGTTACCTTCAGAATCTTTGTATTCTTGTTTGGTGTCATCTTTAGACATTTTGAGTTCTTTCATTAGGCTATAGCGTTGAAATGCATAATCAGCGAGCCCAAATATTAAGTAACATCCTAAAAAGCTGCCCCAGAGCCAAGTGATCATGGTCGAAATCACACTGATACCGCAGGCTTCTCCGCATAAAGGCAAGTATTGAAAGGCGTTAACGTAACGATGGAGCAGATAGTAAAACACTAAACTCAGCACTGTGACTTTAACGAGATTTTTAGCGAGCTCAAACAGACTTTTCAGTGAAATAAGTTGCTTAGCATTATTCATGACATTGAGTTTATCCATGCTCGGCATTATAGACTCAGCCGCCCAAACGGGACCTGTTTGGACTAAGTTCCCCACCACTATGGTAAACACGAGTACTAATGTCAGCCCACCTAAAAAACGTAATGCCAGCATGGCGAAGGTACCAACGATTTGCTCGGCCGCAGTTTCAAGGGGAAGATTGATGGCGTGAATGGTTAAGTCGATTAACGCCATAATGGCTTGGACGAGTGCAGGCCCTTCGTAGAGAAAGTAACCGAGAATGATCGCCATCTGTAACCCTGTGACAATTTCAGCACTTTTAATGACCTGGCCGCGATTTCTCGCTTCTCGTAAACGTTTTTCTGTGGGTTTTTCTGTTTTCTCGGCCATAGGTCATATCCACCAGGGGCACTAGTGCCCTGCTAAGAGTCCAAACAAAATATCTACGTGCTGCTCTACCCCAGAAATGGTCTGCAGGTAATGGAACAAAGCAAACTGTAAGCTGTAGATCAATAACAGTAAGACCAAAGCGCTTTTAATGGGCATAGACAAAAAGAAGACGTTTAACTGCTGCGCCGAGCGGTTTACTAGCCCTAAGGCTACGTCGACTAAGATCATAATCACCATGGCGGGCATGGCAAAACTGAGACATAGTTGGCACATCAATTGCCACTCATGGGCTATAAACACCATCAAGGGCTGGCTTAGCGTTAAATTAAATCCTGGGGGTAATTGTTGATATGACTGATAAAGTGCAGTTAGCAGAAAATTAAAACCACCCGAGACTAAAAACAGCACGGTAAGAACTTGAGTAAACAGCATGCCATAAATCGATGATTGTAGTCCCATCAATGGGTTAAGTACAGTCGACATGGATGCCCCCCGCATTGTGTCAATTACAAATCCCGCCATATCTATGGCCCAAAAGGGAATGGCGGCACAGAAACCGAGTAACATGCCTACAATAATTTCTTTGCCAAATAGGCTGATGAGCATCCAAGTGTCGGCCTGCTGCAGTATCGGCTGCATTTCATCCATTGCCAGCACAGTAGGTAAAGCAAACATTAAAATCAGACTATTACGGATTAATGCGCTCCCCATTGCCCCCCCTTTAAATAAGGGTAATAGCAGCATCATGCCTAAAGGGCGCATCATACAGAGTGCCAACACCGGAAGCTGTGCTGTTAATAGGTTGGGTAGCAGAGTTGTCATCACTACCCCCCCATTTGGCTAATTTGATCGAAAGCCATGCTGGCGTAATTCAACAGTGAACTACCCATCCAGTGATAACAGACCACAAGTGTCACGCACACGGCGATGAGTTTGATCAGAAACTGCAATGTTTGATCTTGGATTTGGGTCAGGGCTTGAATAAGGCTAACCAAAACTCCGACAACTGAGGCCACGATAACAACAGGTAGCGACAGCAGTAACACCATCCACAGTAGTTCAGAGGTGAAATGTACTATGATAGTTTCACTCATGAGAATGACATCATTAGTTGACTGATCAGTTTTTCCCATCCACCCATCAAGATAAAAATCAACAATTTGAACGGTAGGGCTATCGTCATGGGGGACACCATCATCATGCCCATTGCCAGTAAAATATTGGAAACGATAAGGTCAATTGCGACAAAGGGAAGATAAATGAGTAAACCTATCTTAAATGCCTCTATGAGCTGACTCATAGTAAAGGCTGGCACCATCACTAACAGTGAGTTTTTGGTCAGCACTTGCTGGTATTTTTCGGGCCAGACCTTATGGCCAATATTGGCGAAAAATTCAATCTGAGTATTGCTGGTATTTTTTTCGAGAAATGCGCGGTAGGGTGCTATGGCTTCAGTGTTGATTTGCTCAAATACATTGGGTGCATCGAACACTATAGGGGTGGCATTTAGATTGTCATTGATTGCCATCCCCACGGGTGCCATGGTGAACAGAGTAAGAATTAATGCGAGGCCGTAAATTGCCATATTGGGTGGGATCTGCTGGATCCCTAATGCGTTACGTAACATAGAGAACACAATTGCCAATTTCAAGAATGAAGTGCCCATCACGGCGAACAGCGGCAGCAGTGACAAGCAAAACAACATAATGATCAATTGGATTGGATGGTCGAGTAAGGTCATGGAAACCTCCTTTGTGGCTAGGGTTCCATCATGGCGCGCTTTGTGATTGACCTGTATCAGGTGAAGACCTTAGCTAACTAAAAACCGCTGACATATCCGTAAAAGCAACACAATTCCCCTTATACTAGAGCCTCGATTTGTGCGAGTAATCCCGACTCTCCACGCAGGAGATTAATACTTGCCAGAGTTTGGTACAGCTCTTGACCGTACTGATGACTGAACCGTCCTAAACGCACTTGATTATTCAGCGTAACCTCCAGCGTTAACTTGTCACCCGTCATCATAGCGCCGAGCTTAGCCAGAGGCAGACTCACTCGACCAATATCGGCGATCAAAGGGGGCTGAATAGCGTCCATCTTAGGCAATAAAGACACAATTTCGAGTTGTGCTTGAGGACCATCAATAGGGGTGATGAACTTGATCTTAGCCAACGGTCCATCCGCCCATAACAGCGCTTCCCCCTGCTCGATTTGCACATCACCATCGAGCCATAAACCCCCGCCTATTTCGGGTAAGTCAGGTGTAGGCGTTATTTGGGGCACAAAACCGGCCACTAAACTCAAACTAACATCCACCGTTTTACCTGAGAATGCTGACCATGACTCGACTTGGCTCTGCCAGTCCTCTTGCGGCCAATCAACTAAGACACAAGCCAATTGACCGGCACTCTCCACGTCGCCTTGTTCCAATTGCGTAGTTTGAAGCGTTAGCACGGGATAAATATCTGGCACCAATCCAAATGGCTTAGGGACTTCTTCAAGGCAATCGACCAACCATTCACCCGCTACATCAAATGCTGCCGCACTAACACAGGGCAATAAATCACAAGCAATCTCAGTCGAGGAAGTTACGCCAGTTACTGCGGTTACCCACAGTTGCCAATCCTGTTTAGAACACCACAGACCCGATCCTGATGGAGCATTGCGTCTTTGCCAGAATACTCCATCGCCCCCGATACGCGTCAGTTCGATTTGGCAAGCTTGCTGTGCTAGGCCACGGCCTATAACTTGGCTAGCATTGATCAGTTTATTGATGTTCATTCATCTACCTCGTCACTGCTGTGTTGGTTGGCATAAGATCTAAATGAATAGCAAAGCGTCGCCCTTGTAGTTGCTCGCTGAGTTGAGGTAAGAGTCTTGCGAGCAGTTCCGATTGACGCGCTGTCTTAGGAAACAACTGCAATTGAATTCCTCGTGGTTGGTAACAGGCTTGGATCACTAATCCCATCATAGGGCCATTGAGCAAGCGATAGCATAGTTGCTCACCTTGCCGGATTACTTCGCCCGCTCCTTGTCGGTACACACCACCATCGCGGCTGAGTAGTGCCTTAGCGTTAAGCCGATCTTTGGTAGATATAGTGTTGTCATCTTCCTGTTGACCGCAGAAATAACGGTTAAACAAGCGACGCATTTCTGGATCCGACTCTTGTCTGGCTTCGACACTGGGGAAAGATATTTTCGATGTTCGCACTATCGCCATAGGATTATTCATCGACAACCTCCTGCAGTTTTTGTTGGGATTTAACTAACTGAAGAATCGCCTGCTGCATATGCACCATAGTGGACTCCAACTGCTCTTTTTCTATTACCAACATCTCAGCAGTTTCGGCTAATATCCTTTCTTTTTGGTATTCTTTCATTAAGGTCAATTTAAAAGTGATTAGCTCAGTTGGAGTTAATATTTGTTCTGGCATCTGCTGCAGACGCAGCCGATTAGTTTGCGCTTGCCGCTCGAGATTGATGAGGATTTGCCTGTCAAGTAGCTCCCTGAATTTTTGCCTATGTAAGGCTAGCTCTCGGCGCAATTTAGCTTCTTTGTCACTACGAATTACGAGTAATCGCTGTAATAATTGCTCGTCTTTCGCTGTAAGTTGGGATGGGTTCATTATTGAGTTCCTCCCATTAATGGCTTAAAAGCAATAATTTCAATTTTTGTAGCGTCTCTTCATAGGGACTGAATTCATTGACTGATTGACACAAAAACTGCTGAATATCCTGATGGCGAGCCACTGCTTCATCGGTTTCTTGATCTTCACCTTGCACGTATTCGCCCACTCGGATGAGTAATTGAACCTCTTGATACAATGCCAGTAACTGGCGCATCTTAGCGGCATTACACCGCTGCTCAGGGCTAACAATCTGATCCATTACCCTGCTGACACTGGCATTGATATCAATTGCAGGGTAATGGCCCGCTCCAGCGAGTCGACGTGATAGCACTATGTGTCCATCAAGTAAGGAACGAACTTCATCGGCGATAGGTTCATTCATGTCATCCCCTTCAACCAGTACGGTATATATGCCAGTGATACTACCTTTGGCAGCGGGGCCAGCTCGTTCGACTAAGGCCGATAAATTGACAAAGACACTTGGAGGATAACCGCTAGACACTGGGCTCTCGCCAGCCGCCAACGCAATTTCCCTCGCACTGCGGGCAAATCGGGTCAGTGAATCCACCATCAACAGCACATTCTTACCTTGATCGCGAAAGTACTCAGCAATGGTCGTTGCCGTTAGTGTGGCTTTCATTCGCTCAAGCGGAGGACGATCCGATGTAGCAACCACCATCACAGTGCGCGCTCTTGCCTCTGGCGTGAGGTTATATTCGATAAACTCACGGACTTCACGGCCACGCTCGCCGACTAAGGTCAGTACAATCACATCCGCTTGGCAGTGCGCGGCGATCATGCCAAGTAAGGTACTCTTTCCCCCTCCTGCTGCGGCAAAAATACCAATCCTTTGGCCGATGCCACAGGCGAGGGCGCTGTCAATAGCGCGGATCCCCATGGGCATGACAGTATCAATAAGTTGTCGTGATAATGGATTAGGTGCAGAACCTTGGTTAGGCCTTAATGACGTTGCAGTCAGTCCATAGCCATCCATAGGAGCACCAAGGCCATCGACCACTCGACCAAGCAAGCCTTGACCTAAGGGGACTTGATGCCCATGGCCTAAGGTTTCAACTAATTCTCCACTGCATAGTCCCGCCGTAACGTCGAAGGGCGATAACAGGGCTTCATCGCCTTTTACCGCAACGACTTCGGCACTGAGGCGATTACCAATGAGACAAAGCTCTCCTTGATGTGCACCAGGCAAAGTTGCACGCACGAGTGTGGCCCCCACTTCTTGAACTTTGCCGAAATAGCGAACCGATGGAACAGGCAACAAACTCTGAGTGGCGAATAAACTAGGTTCGAGTTGTGCATAAAGTGTTTCTTTACTGGGTAATTTCATCTATCGCCTCCATTAGCTTGCCAGTGCGGCATCGAGTACCTCACCCACTAAGTCCACTTGGCCTATGACTTTTATTTCTGCATCGTCGCCTAATTCCTGAAACGACAAAACGGGTGTGCTAAATAACTCGCGTTCTACGATTTTTCGCAGGTAACGACGCACATCGAGCGAGGTCAACAGTACACAGGTTTGTTCCGGTGGCAGCTGTTCTTGAATGCAGGTTAATATTTGCTGAGTTTGTGCCATGTCCAAGGCCGAATAAGAGCCAGCAGTCGATTGTCGTATCGATTCACGGATCACATTTTCAATTCCTTCTCCAACCATGAGCACAGCGATCCAACCTTGTGGGGTAGCAAACTTGCGGCGAATATGACGGCGAAGCGCAATCCGTACATACTCAGTTAACATGATGATGTCTTTCTCCTTTGGCACCCATTCGACTAAGGTTTCAAAAATAGTTCGTAAATCGCGCACCGAAATCCCCTCTTCAACTAAGCGTTGTAGGATCTCGGCGACCTTTCCTACTGACAAGAGGCGTTGAAGTTCCTTGACGAGCTCACCGTAGCGAGCCTCCATAGCATCCATTAAATACCGGGTTTCTTGTACACCAATAAACTCCCCTGCATAGCGGTCGATCACTTTACCCATCACATAAGCGGGAATTTGCTCATCACGACAAACAGCTAAACCTTGGGCTTCCGCCTGTTCAAGCGCATTACCTTTGATCCAATGCAATCTTTGATTACTAAAAGGGATGGACTCGACACGGCATGGAATCGTTGCGATGGAGTCAATCAAAAGGGCTTCCTGTGGTACTAGCTGCAATTGCAATACAGATTCTTGGTACAAGAGCACATCACAACAACCTAGGCTGCCTTTCTTCGCTATTTGTAATTGGATTTCCGGTAATGGCACGCCCAATTGTTCAAACCATTGCCAACGTAGTTTTTGCAGTGCCTCTTTAACCCCATGGATAGGCACATCGGCTCCAAGATATAAAATCAGTGGTACAGCCCCTGGTGCCATATTGTCGACATTGGCCGTGTCACTTTTGCCTGCTTCAGTGAAATGGCTCTCCTCTCCTTGAGCACTTGCTCGTTTTTGCTGACGCTTCAACCACAATGAAGCCCCTAAAACGACCGAACCGAGTGTGCCGAAGACTAAAATTGGGAAGCCAGGGATTAAAGCAAAGATGAACATGACTATCCCGGCCATTTGCAATGATGCAGGTTGACGCCCTACTTGCATCACTAATTCGTTGGCTAAATTCTGTCTCTGCTCTCCAGGAACTCGGGTCACAATTAAGCCTGCAGTGACTGAAATCAGTAACGAAGGTATTTGGGCTATCAAACCATCCCCGACAGACAAGACTGCATAGGTATTTAATGCTTCGGCAGCCGACATATTGTGCTGCATGACACCGACAGCGATACCACCAATGATATTAGTTAAAATGACAATAATACTGGCTATGGCATCGCCTTTTACAAACTTCATCGCGCCGTCCATCGCGCCATAAAGCTGACTTTCTTTCTGAACTTGTGCCCGTTGACGCTTTGCCTCTTTAGCGTCAATGATGCCAGCACGCATGTCGCCATCGATACTCATTTGCTTACCAGGCATGCCATCGAGGGAAAAACGTGCACTCACCTCCGCCACCCGCTCAGACCCCTTAGTGATAACGATAAACTGCACTATGGTGATGATGGCAAAGATAATAATTCCGACCGCTAAGTTGCCGCCAACCACGAAGTTACCGAAGGTGTATACAATATCTCCAGCATCATGCTGCAGTAAAATTAAACGACTGGTACTGATAGTAAGTGCCAGACGATATAAGGTTGTGATCAATAGTAGGGATGGAAATACTGAGAACTCTAAAGGGTCACGGATGTATATGGCGATCATCAATAACACTATCGACAAGCCAAGGTTTAAGGCAATTAATACGTCGATCAAAGGTGTCGGTAGAGGCAAGATCATCATAAATACAGCTACCATTAACATGGCACTTAAGATGATATCGTGACGCCCTGCGGCTTTACTTAACCAACGACTGATGAGGTTCATCATTGACCTCCTATGAGCATACGATTTAGGAATTTTTGTTGCAGCAGGTACAAGTGATACCAATCATGACCCTGGTATGTCGATGGACAGAGGCAACTGATCATTAAACGGTTTTTGACGATGAACAATCGCTGAACTCTGCCCGCAAAAGCTTCTGGATGCCAACGTGATAAATAAGGTTTGAGATCACGTGCGGGAGTGTTAAGCAACCAAGTCGTCATCAATAATCGTCCTTGATGGCACTCGAGTAACACTCCGTGTGGAGGCCAATGGCATTCAATGCGTTCCTCAAGCTTCACAGGCCAGCGATTCACTAACCGAAAAAATTGTTCGAGGTTGCGCATTAGTAGTAAATCCATATCGCTTCTCCAGCATTAACTCTCGGTCTTATCATCTCCCAGACAATAAAAAGCGGGTATCAGGTGAACACCTGAATACCCGCAAGTACTAAGTCAACAGCGATTCAACCGCTATGGATTATCGAGAAGAGTTCTCCATCAATAAGGCCGCATCGATTTCTTCCATACATTGCTGTAATTGTGCTGGTACTATGTCAAGTTCAGCAACCCATTTCATAGCCCGCTCGACTGTTTTCTCCCTGTCTATTGCTTGATTAATTTCTATTTCGTGACTTTTATCATTAGCATATTGTTGCATGCTTTGAATAAAGATCGCCTGCTGCGCATCACTATCGAGGCCGACTAATTGCGGCAGTAAATGTGCTTTTAGCGCGGCTTGGTGTTGTTCAAGCCCCAATACATCCGCCATCGATTTGGGGATTTCTGGGGTGCCTGATACGCTGTGGGCAATTGTCTTAATTATTGAAGTTTGAGATACGGGAGTATGAGCCAATTGCGCGAACGCTTGCTCGATTCGTTTTTCTGTCATTTCAGCCTCGGCCGCGCGGGCAGTATCGGCCATGCCTAAAAAATTAGCCCCTTGCAATGTCGACACCACAGCCTTGGAAAAATAGGCGCCTGCCATTAATCCTCCCAATCCAAGCCCCACAGCTGCCACTATTCCGACGCCACCAGTCCCTAAGGTAAACAATGCCGCCGCGATCGCTCCCGCCGATACCACAGAGGCAACCACAAGTGTCGTCACCACAGCAAAGACTTTGGCTCCCGTTGAAGCATGTTTCCACCAATTAACGATATCTGTGAGTGCACGCTTAACTGCACCGACTTTACCGACTTCAAAACAATCACGGGAGACTGTACCAACATCTTGCAGGGCCTGCCGCTGTAGCATATAGCCAGCGATGGCCTCGCCACGAGCACTAAGCCCGCCTTCTGCCTGCATGCCTTTAATTAAAGCATTCACCATAACTTCACTGCTACGATACGCACGCATGTTATTGGCAAGCTGACGTTCTGACCAAGTTTGCAGGACGCCGCCAACTAAGCCGACGACAGGTGTAGCCATCCCTGCGCCAGGAAACATCATCCCAAATACACCGCTTACTAAAGGCCCACCTATGCCTGTATTAGCAGCCCCTTTCGCCCCACCCGCAATATACGGCGCTAACTGTGCCATGTGTAATAACGCAATCATTTGCGGTGTCATAGCGAAATTCGTTTTATCCGGCAGCTCTTCTCTCTTGCCTTGCAGAATATCGTGCACTTGGTTTTGTACCGTCCCGGTTTGCCACACTGTGGTGACAGTGTTAACCAGTTCCATTCCAAAGGTCCCTGGGTTGGCCAAAATAATATTGTAGGCTTGAGTTAAATTGCCTGCGAGCTCACGTGCCTCGATCGGATGTGCCATCGACCAATTATGCAGGTCGCCCAGTGCAGCCATCATGTATTGAGGCGAGGTTAAAGCTGACACATTTGCTACGCTAGCTTTCGAGGCTTTAACACTTGATGCTATAGCGAGATAAGCCTCCGCGACACTGCTCATGTTATTTTTGGCCAGCTGTCTAGATAAAATAAGTTCTTCTAAACTTGGACGATATTGGGAAGACCAATTGCCGACAAACTTTTGCACTAACCAACTTTGCCATGCATGCCCACTCGCCATCCCCCCTTGATCTGGATAGCCGCCATTATTTTTTGCTGCAATTGTGGCCTTTTTCAGCTGTAACAAACCATGTTGGTAGGCATCATCGAGATCTTCAATAGAGCGATTAACTTCGGCTAACTGGCGAGTCACAGTGTGAAAAGCTCGCAGTTCAGGGGAACTTGCCTCAGGTTCGGCTAAAGTGAGTACTAGCCCTTCACCATATAACTGCTGTAAATGTGCGGTCAATTTTTCCAGTTTAGCCGATAAAAGATGCTGCTCTTGAGTTAAGGCGCGCACTTTTTCATTATTAGTTTGTAATTCAGGAAGATGGCTAAGAAAATAACTTAAATTGACCTCGGCACGTTCAGCATTTGTTTCCCTCCTAACTTGCGCGAGTTGCTGGGTTAACGCCGACAATTTAGCGACATTATTTCCCGCTATCACTAGCACATCTTGTGCACTCTGCAGTCGATTGAGTCGCTCAACTAAAGTTCGGGTCGCATCTTGATCCGCACTAATTTGCACTAGCTCTTGGGTTAGCTGATTGCGCACCGTCTCAGAGGGAACAGCCGACAGCAACTCAGTCACGGCTCGGTGATAATCATTACACAAGGCAAGACGTTCGGACAGAAAACTGTGATAACGAGCTTGATCTTGCTCAATCTGTGAGACTAGTTGCAGGTTGTTAACATCATCAAACAACGAAATATCTTGCGAATTATTTGGGCTAAAGCTGATGGAGCTCACTCCCTCGAACCAATTAAGATAATGCTGAGTTTGTAGAACTTGCTGCGCTAAACTTGCCACTTGAGGTGCTAAAGTATAGCTATCGAGCTCATTTCTTAGTGTCTGCTCAAGGTCGAGATCATCAAAGTTAACAGGCTCATCGAACTGTAAACGACTGCCTTTCTCGACATATTCTTGTCCGCCAAGATACAGTAATGTTGCGGTGAGATCTTCGAAATGGACCTCTTCCCCAGAAGGGTTGATAGCCTTATACAATATAGTACTGAGTTGGGTTCCAGCCTGTTTCACTGCAGCTAAATGATCTTCGATTTTCACTTGCTTGCCGACAGCGATTAGCGCTTGTTCGCTAAGATTACTGGCCCGAGTAAGGCAATCGGCCAGTAAGGTTTGTGCTTGCTCTAGCTGGATTAGATGTTGCTCGGCTTCAGCCTGTTGCGCTTCAAATGGAGTCTTAAATGACGAACTCATGGATAGAGGTTCTTGTATGGGGTTTAGCACAAACTGGTTAATAAGTAATACTAAGCTTTTGATCTCTGGCATTATTTTTTTTTGCCCTGAGACTTCGCTAATGTTCTCCTCATTGAGCATAGAAACTAAGCTTGCCGCTATATATTCAACTCTCTCTGTCTGACTGAATTCATTTTGCATTAAAGGGGAAAACAGTTGATAACTACTCACTAAAGTATCCGCTGTCAGTTTGTTTTGTAGTGAATAGGGAAGCTGGGCATGAAACTCAGATAAGGCTAGGCGCATCGGGGTCGATGCTAATAAGGCTTGCTCAAATGTCTGCATTGCCGCAGTTAACACATCATATTGTGATAATCCCAGATTGACTTCGGCCAGTAGCGGCGACAGAACACTGCTCTGCTCCACCGACAAATTAGCTTTCAATTCAGCGACTAGGGTTAAAGCCTGCTTAATTTGCACTAGCCTAAATTTGACATGATCACGCATTGCAGTCAGTTCATCGCTGCTAATCAAGGGATCTCGACTCTGATTTAAGTTCTGTATACATGTCGCTAGCTGAGTGTCGCTAAGTACTTGATTATAATTTTTAATAGCTTGTTGTAAGGTTTTAATGGGTTCAGGTTCTGAATACACCCAAGACGCCAGCCAAGTTTGAGTGGTCGGCATAGTTAATTTTTGAGGTACTGGTGTAGTTAACAACTGCTTAAGGCATTGATTCTGTGTGTGTAAAATATCCTGTGGCGTAATAAGCTGCTGGCTTAAAATATGGAAAGCCGTTCCCCTGATGTCTTTATCGACGGATATAGGTTCTGCTGAAGGTTTAAGCACTGATGGGCTGAGCGTTTGCTTCTCCGACGATTTGGACTCAATCCCGCTCTGGGAAGGTAAAGCAAGAACTTTGAGCGTATCTTCATTAGTCTCGCATATGTTTAAAGGAGGGAGCGGCATAAATGCTTCACACCGTTCGGTGAGTTGCTCGATCGTACGCCGAGTTAATGGAGTATGACCGGACAAATCGACAGCATCTACCATATCCAGTGCAATATCATGACCAAATCTTACCGCCAATGCCTGCAAGAACACGCCCAACACTTGCTTATTATCGAGTGACAAGCCATTGACATAATCTTGGACCGCTTGGGTATTTTTGAGTAAAGGAATATGGCTCAGCATGCTAAGTAATTTTTCTTTAAAGCCTTCTTTGGCAACTATAATCGTCGGTATACCCTCGGGGGTATCGACTAAGGAAAGACGGCCGTCAAGCTTAGCCGCATGACTAAATGCACTGATATCTAAGGCCATATTATTGCCCCCCCGCACTAAGATTTATGGTATTTATTGATGAGGTTGTCCCAGTCATTTCGGTTTCAACATGGCTCTGCAGAGCTTGATACGTGTCGACTAAGTCACCGAGAAACTCGCTGAGCAGGGGGGAACTAGCTGGCATAGGAATAAATGTTAAATATAACAAAGCATCGGACTGAGGCTCATAGCAGATGCAGCCCTTACCTTGTTCGGCAAGTTTGAGATTCAATTGCAAACAAGTTTGCCAATAGTGGTTTTCAGTCAGCTGCGGCTTCTGAGCGAGCATGCAATAAAAGGTCCATTGCGCATCGCCGTAACGTATAGAGATCATTAATTTTTGATCTAGCATTAGCAGACATTGTCCATTAGCATCAAACACTAATGGTAAGCCGAGTGCTTGGCCGAGCTGAGCTAATAATTGGTCATGTACATTCATCTAGCGTCCCCTCAATTGGTGAAAGTGTGACCTTGATGAAAGTTTGTCCTGAGTCAGGAGGAATGAATATCAGGTGTACACCTGAGACTAATCGAGTTCTAACTTAAATACCTGTTGTATTACGGGCCAGTGTCGAGTCTTATGCGGCAAAAAATCTCGCAGATCAATCAAGCAACCATGCGTCAGCAAATGGACTGTATAGGTATTGCACATGGTCTGAATGTAGATCTTTCCTGTAATATCATCACAGTTGCCTGAGTTCTGCGTTACGCTAACATTAGCAGATGCTCATTATTCCTGATCACACCAGTCATCGAGTAAGCCCAACATGGCCTCTTCAATATGTTCTTTCTGTTCTGGATCGCGAAAACATGCCAGAGGAATAATACTCAGCAGTTCCCGCCAGCGCCGCAGAAATCCCAATCGTCTTGCTGGCATTAAAGGTAATAGTCGTATTTGTTCATCTATCCATTGGGGATACACCCAAGCTTGTTCTGTCAGTTGTAACGTGACTTTTAACACTTGTTCACCATCAAGCTGAGTCGCACGGGCGAGCATATAGCAATGTTCCTCTATCGTAAGAAAAATAAGCAATCGACGTAAGTCATCTACCGCTGCTGCTATCTTGACCATGTTTCTCCCGCTGTGCTGATCGCTCAGAGGTTCAGATAGTGCTCTAAGCAACACACGGATCCGCTTACGGCGGTCAGGAAGATGCTGAAGTAATTCAAACCATTTGGCTAGGCCGGCATCGCCTCGAACCGCTTGTTGATAAAGTTGTTGCAAGGCTTGCAAACCAGCATGATCGAGTGCAACGCCTTCAAGGGCGGCAAATAATGCTATTTCAGCCCCTTCTTGCGAGAGTAATTCTGTCAGTAATTTGCGTAGCTTATTATGGGCGGATTGACCTAATTTTCCCGACATGACTAGCGCCATCATTAATAGCATCATGTTACCGCTGTCTAAACCCAATTGTTTAAGTTGCGAGAGGATCTCATCACCATCGCCTAAGCTCGCAAACTGTTCGGCCAGTTTATTGACTGTGCTTGCTTGCGTGTCTCCTAGTTGTTGCAGTAACTGCTCGAGTGCTGTAAATCGGGGATCTGTTGGCTCTTTACCTGAGGTTAACTTTTTCAAATGGCTGCTTAATCCGAGACTTAATCCTTCCATGGTCTCTTCCAATGCTTCAGAACGCACTTCCGCTAATTCTGCGGCCGCCATGTCTGTTACATTGTTTGCCGGAAACACTTGTCCATGGGTTTCGTTAACACTCGCTGTGTTATGAAAATCCACTGCGTTGGCACCATCGATACGCACCATAATAAGCTCCTTAGCCAACGCCCTTTAATGGTTCGGGGACAAACGCCGCCAGTAATTGCTGTAAGTGTTCATTAAGATCAATTTTAGCTGTCATAGTCGAAGAACTTAATTCGGCCTGTCCAGAGACTAACTCCGCTGATACTTGCACTGTCATACGGCCATCGAATGCCTTGGCTAGCGCGGCAAAATCATCATTTGAAACCAGCAGTGTTAAGGCACCTTGCCCTACTCGTTCACAGACTTGATCGGATAACCGTTTGATTAGAAATGCAGACAACTCATGTTCTTGCATCCAAGTCGTCAGCACTTTTTTAATTTGCTCGGCAATATTGGCATGTAATTTATCGGTAAGCGATTGAATTAAATGGGCTTCGTTATAATGCCAGCTAATGGCCTCATCGATGGCCACAGCTTTAGCTTGCTGTTGCCACTGTGCGCTAAGCGCTTGGGCATCCTGTTGTGCTTGCTCTAGTATCTGCTCACTACGAGTTTGCGCGGCATCGCGTTGACGGCGGGCTTTTTTGAGTGCTTTGGCAATTCGCGTACGAACTAAGTGTTCCATATCCGCTAACTCACTCGCCCGATGTAACGCTGTGGCGCTGATCAAATGATGGCCTTCACGACGGAGCTCGCAAGGGCGTACCTCAATTAAAAATGGGTTCATAGTAGTCGCTCCAATCTCATTAACCAGCGAGGAATATCTAAGGAAATAGGTGCTAGGGAGTCCGCTTTACATGGCAATGTTGCTTGCACAGGTAAGGTCAAGGCTAATGCCCGCCAGAACGGTTTGTTTCCCCATAATTGTCCTATCAGGTTAATAGCGCAGGCCTGGGCTACGCCAACTAACTCTGTCGCAGTCACTTCGTCTCGATAGACATATGTTGTAAGTTGGGGCCTCTGGGGCCACAAATTCCAAATTTGTTGAATTTGTGCTTGGCTTAACTCTTGATGCAAGGCATCACGATATTCACGTAATGACACATAATCAGGGCGGTTGAGGAGAAAGAGCCCCAACGCCGTCACTATGGCACTGAGTTTATGCCGGCAGGCTAACAGGTTAGCCTCGAGCTCATTAAATTCCTTTGGTAAATCTTGACCTGCCAAACCATAACGGGAAACCACAACTGCTTCGATTCGCTGCGCTAATCGGGTACCCGCTTGATACTGTGCCTGCCAAAGAGTTAATTGTAATTCTTGCCACCAGCTCGGATGCATAGTCGCAACAGGTTGCCAAACGAGACGATTGAAGGCCAATAATGCTGGTGATATAACTCGATTTAACTTGTTTTGGCCAGTAGCTTCGACCCGTATTAGTGGTTGATTAGGGGTCAAGTCCTCCATAGTTCCTCCAGAAACAACAATTGTTATGGTTACTTACGTCTCATCCACCACATACCGCCTATGCTGAGTAGCATTATTCCAGATAAGCTGATCACTAATGGTAACTTGTACGCTTCGACCTGGGCTAAAAATTGAGATGAACTACTGCTAGTGGGCTGGGTAATTGCTTGATAGCGATAACTCGCAGCTTGCAAAAAGACACTGATATTGTCGTAACTCAGTCCTGGAACGGCATTCTGCACTAAGCTCTTAATCTGATTTTCCGTATTTGTTAAGTTAGCCTGAGGTGAATATTTAATGTATACGGAGGCCGACTTAGTCAGTGCAATCTGACGCCCTGAGTCGGGTGCAGGTTCAGCAATAGACACCCTAGCGCTAATCACCCCATCCATACTCGACAAGGTACGCTCAAGTTGTTGCTCTTTTAGATAACCCATTTTCGCTTCCTCTTGGGCGGGTGAAGTCACTAACTGACCCGAAGGGAACAAATCCTCGATATTGGCATAATGAGGTTTAGGAAAGCCATTTTGTCTCAGTAATTCAACGGCATTGATAAATTGATCTTTATCTATTTTTAAGGACACATTACCTGATTTTTGATCCGCTTCAGCACTGGCATCTATGTGATTAAGCATCAACAGGGCGACCATTTGATTCGCTTCATCTTGTGGAAGATCTCGATAGAGATCGACTTTGCATCCAGTCAATGCGAAGACGAGCAACAATATTGACCATTTAAAATGTTTCATTGCATATTCACCAATTTGTTTATGGATTGGGAGACGGCGCCCGCAGTCTTTGCCGCCAGATCGACCTCAACTATGGCTTTACCCATCAAAAGCTGTCCGCCTAACATGGCCTCTGGAGAGGGTGAGTGGCCGACTCCGTGACTTTCAGCACTCTGTATCACACCTTGTAATGAACCCGAAGCCTGTGGCTGAGTTGCGATGTTCACCGCCTGACTTATATCCGATCCCCCTAATTGCATTAATTGTGAAAACTGGCTTGCTAAGTTAGGGTCTGCTTCTGTAGTTTTGCTGGCTTGCTGGGTGACTTTAGCAAGCTGACTTAGGCTATGAATTTCCATTGGAACCTCCACGTAACATCTGTGAAATAATTTCACTCCGCCCAGCTGTTGGGCCTGAACCTGAAAATAAAAACCTTAATCCTTGGGCTGCTTCAGTCTGACAAGAGGCTAATTCCCTTAATGCTTTAGTATTTTCATTTAAACCAAAGTAAATAAGGCTGGCACAAATATGTCTGTCTTCATCATCGCTAATCAGTTGAGGAAAAATGGCTAGCAAAGCATAGGCTTGCGATGTTAGACCATGGTTTGAGGCGGCAATAGCAGCCTCTACTAACAGTTGTTTATCGGCACTGGTTAACATAATTTTTCCTTGCAATCGAAGGGGGTTAAATCTTAGAAATGATCCCTTGGATCATGTCTTTAATCGCTTTTATCATGGCACTCTCATAGCCGACAAAGTTAGAGTATTGCTGCATGGCAAATTGGGCTTTGATCATCTTGTCGGGATCGGTCAAATCGCCTGCAGACATCTTGGCCTGTACCTCTTGAGCTGAGCGCGTCGATAGCTGAGACAATTGATTAACTATGGCACTTAAGTCCATGGGACCTCCTTATACAAAGGTTGCACGCAGTACGGTTGGGCTGCATAAATAACGTTTCTTAAACGATTCGGTAAAATGTGCGTGATTACTAAAACCACTATCTAAGGCAATATCGGCGACTTTTTTCTCAGTCACTATCAGTTGCTGACGGGCATAACTTAAGCGCCGTTCTAACAACCATTGCTTTGCCGATACACCATAGTTTTTATAAAACAAGAAATTGAGTCGGCGTACTTCAATGCCTAAATTTTCGGCAAAGCGTGTGACTGGCCAAGGTTGCATAAAATTGCCCTCAAGATAGCTCAGCATCTTGTCGTTATGGGCTAAGAAGTAACGCATTAAACCGGAAAAGTAACGGTTATCCATGCCAAGACAGTACATAAAAATAAACTTAATCAATAAATTATGATTACCTTTCAACTGTTCAATGACATTGCTTAACTCATCAAATACAGGGAGTATTTTTGTTGATTCTGGTTGAAATCGATTCATCTCAGCACTCGGGCCAATCAGATCGGCAATTTCGTGAAATAATGCGTGTAGCTCACCTGGATAACAAAAGATGCTCATCCAATTGTCACGACTCAAAGCAGAAGCTGTTGCCTCCTCAGTGGTTACAACTAACTGATTACTGCCGACCGCTAGATTTTCACCCTGATAGTGGATTTTCCCTGGCTGTCGAAACAAAATTATTTGTATTGCACTCATATGGATTAACCCTTACTGCAAACTATGATTCATTGTGAAACGCGAGCGGATAGGTTGACATCAGGTGTTAACCTGAGATCTGAATTCGCTTAAATGCAGCTGCGTCAACAACGACTTATGAGAAACTAACCCGTGGGATAAGAATCGAAGGAACGACTAAAAAAGAAAACGATTGATATACTAGCCAGCATCCTTGCTGACGGTCCGTAATGACTCAGACTAAGCCACTGCGTAATGCATTAAGATCTTGACCCCGTTGAACTTGTTTATGAATTAGCAGGAGGTCATACACTTTATGGTCAATTTGTGCAGAACTGAAACTATGGCCCTCTTTTCCGTATAACCCCTTTTTTTCAATATGTTTATCGACGACCCGATTCATTTTCTCGGTCAAACAATGGAGTGTTTTTAAGACTAATCTATCTCTAACTGCGGTCATTATTGCGGGATCTACGTGTTCTACTCGATCGAGATGTACTCTATCGACTAGGACCCTTGCAGCGCTCTCAAGGGCACTCTTGCCTGCACTGTGTCTATCGATTTCGAGCATAGTAGCGATATCAGCCAGTACCTGTTTGTTCACCTTAGGACTCGCAAGATAACTGCCATGCTGGATCAATTTGTCTAACTTTAGGGCTGCATAGCATAAGATGTGCTGCTTAGCGGCATCTTGCTTATCAGCTTGCGTTCCCAGGGCATTAAACGCGGATTTACATGCTTTTGCCACCACAGTATCCCCGTCTCTGCTAAGCCATAGTGCATCAGATAATTGCGTAATGTGTTGGTCTTTAATCGCTTGTCTTTGAGTTATCGCTTGATCTGGCGATAACCGAATTGCTTGCCTTGCGTTCTCTGAGGGAGAAAAACGGCCTAACCCAGTCGCTATGCTAGCGTTAAAGGCGTTACTGCTTAACATATTGTCTCCTCGCTATATTGTTTAAGGACTGTTATTGATTTAGCTAAAGCTATTATTTCTAGCTCTCGCAGGCTGTAATTCTGCTAATTGCTGCTGTAGCATTTGTAGCTGCTGCATCACGCCTGATAGTTGAACGTTGGATTTATCGAAGCGTGACTGTAGTTGCTCAAATTGATTTTGACTCTGCAGTAGCAATCCCTCTTTCTCTGCAAGTTGTTGCTGTAATGTTTGATTAGTTCCTCTGAATCGCTCACTCTGTTTCATACGGATTTCGGCATCAAATTGCGCCGTTTTTTCATTGGCTTGGCTCTCTTTCAGTGCTAACTGCACCTCACTGAGTTTCATATTACCTTGCTGTGTAAGGGCAGAGGCTTGTAACTGACGCAGTTGGTATGCTTTTACGCTAGACACTTCTGCTTCGAATGATTTATTTTGAGAAGTGCCTTTTAACTTATCCAGTACCTTGGTCGAGGTATGGTTCACTAAACCGATAACCCCTTCTACGACAGGTTCGGCGCTTCTACGGGCCATATTCACCATATTAACGGTGCCAGCAATATGCGCGGGAAGAGAGGGAGGAGATACCACCGCACTCCATAAAGTGCCTACTGCTAGCGCAACTCTTGAGCTAATGGAAACGGCTTTGCCCCACCACTGTGCTCTATCATCATTTACCCCCATCTTGCTTAACAAGATATTTAGCGCATTAGCAATGGAATCGCTGCCCATGGCGAGTCCTTCTCCCCCAGCCGCTTTACTACGCCAGTCAGCAAAAGCACAACCCGCGTCGGCGACCGCTAAGGTAAAAGCAACGCCAGAGGCTATCAATAAGGGAACCCCTGCCCCCCCCGTGAGTATTGTGGCAGCGATAGACACGCCAAGCGCAATACCAGCAAAAGCCACCGAAGCGAGCTTACTAAAAAAGCCGGACTTGGCCAGATCTACCCCCACTTTTTTAGCCTCATCGGCAGCCACTTTAGCTTCATCCCGAGTCAGTTGTGCCTTGGATTGAATATCAGTGACCTTACCGTCGACTTCAGAGCTCAGGGGCACTTGTTTGGGATCAAAGCTGCCTAATTGTGTTTTTAACAAGGCGCGGGCCGAACTGACTAAATCTAAACTACTTAAAGTCGGGGATGATAAAGGAACATGTGTTAACTCATTCATAATAAACCTCTTTCAATAATATAAATGAAGATTGCAAATCCTATTGTCTATTGATTATTGAGAGCACTAAGCAATTGCTGTGCTTGCTCCCCCACAAAATGGTGCTCTGGCTTACTGTAGCTCTGTGAGATGGCCATCTGTAACGCTTCGATTGCCGAGGCGTCATCATCTAAGCTCAGAAAGCACTGCGCAATGCGGAAACTCGCGTCGGGAGAGCAGGCATCCATCACGAGTGCATAACCATAGAAGGTCAAGGCATGCTGGTATTCACCTAGCCAATGTAGGCAAGACCCCAGTCCAAGATGAAAACGTCTATCCCAAGGCTGATGCATGACCAAATAGGTAAAATCGACAATCGCTTCTGCGGGTAAGCCTGCCTGATATTTACTCGTACCTGATAGGTAAATTAGCTCGAGATCTTGACTCGTTAAGCCAGCTTGTTCAGCTAAGGTCTGTTGTTCGACTAAGGCTAACTTGCAGGCTGCTTCAAGCTTTTCAAAATCTAATTCAATCTCTTTATTTATCATTTGAGGTGCCTTTAGCGGTTCAATTTAAATGCATTTACGGGGATCCACTCGACAATGCGAAAATCTATCCATTAGTATGAAAAAAAGATGATGCTCATTCGTTTTTAGCTAGGTAAATGTTCGCGAATAAGTGTCTTAAATCGGATTGCTATCCTGTATCTGAATAACGAGAAAATCGTAAACTATCCGATTGAATGCCTTATCTACTTAAAATTTCGGCAAGTCTCCTGTGGTATGGAGTGTGATAGGTGCTAGGTCTCGGCCCTGAGCATTATATTGGCTATCTAACGCGGTGCGATCCTCTGGGTGCTGAAGATCATAGCTTTTACCATTTTGTCCATCGACCAAAAAACATTTACCCGAATCGAAGTGAAAAAAATTCATGGCATGGGAATCTTTCCCCCCACTGACAGGGACAGTGACTATGGCCCGCTTTCCTTGAGGCAAGGCGCTAAATAGTAATGATGAGACAGACTGTTCAGGCGATAACCCTATCGTTTGGCTCTGAGCCGTAACTTGACTGATAACACCCGCTCTCGTGTCTATCGCTTCCCAAAACTTGAGCGGAACGACGCTATCATTTTGTCGAGCCAACATGAGTCCCATATTGACATCGACAGCCTTAGCGCATGTTATAGAATTACGTAATGCAATCGCACCTGAGTTGCGTCCAACAAGGTAGTCGAACGCGTTCTGCATGCCTCCGTGAAATTTATACGGATTAGCTTTAGTCGCGAGATAATGCAGGCCTTCATTGATATCCAACTGAAGTAATTTATAACAGTTATCACCTATGGTGGTGGTTTGGTGCTGCCCTATACCTTGGTAGAATGTAGCTTCATCGGCATAAACATCCGCTTGGGATTCGCCAAGATTAATATCTTCATCGCATAAAACAAAATCATCGAAATTGTCTAGTTGCGGTGCATCTTTGGGGGCGGGTAAACCATAAAGAGCCCCTAAATTGGTATTACCTACTTTGGCCTGATATAGCACTCGTATTAGCCCTTCATCCTCCATGCCATGAGCAGTAACGTAATTAAGTAATTCGTAACGAGATGGTGTGACGGCATAACGCAGAAAATTATCCTCACAGCTCATAAAACCTTTCGCCACCAAGTCGCCAATATTTTTATAATAAATTGAAGATAAAGCGTTTTTAAGTAAACCGCCGCGAAATTCACCATTTGTTTCAGCGCGATTAGAGAAGGTCCACTGAAGATCGCCAAATTGAGCGACAAAGGTCGCAGCTTCGCTATCATTAGGGAGAATTCCAGTAAACTTTTCGCTGCTAAAGCGAGGATCTGTCAAGCTATTTCGCAAGGCTTGTTGTACAACTTGATTGTCAGACATACATTGAATATTGCCTTCAATATACTTTTCCAGCGTGAGTGAAGAGGCCATTTTTCGTAAGTCATCACTGGCCGTTATTGTGGTTTTCACTGCGGCAACTTGATAGAAATGTGTGTCTATATCGCGGTTATCCGTTTGATAAATTGTACGGCCACCAATACTTAGCAACATACGCCATTGCTCACCATTGTCGCCTAGAGCTAATTTAAATTTGGTTTGATGTTGATCGACCGCTAAATTACGTAATGCACAAAACCTTTGTGCCACTTGGGAAGGAGTGAGCACGCCAGGCTGGGTTACTTGCTGATATAAAGCTTGTATCGCTTCGAGTTTCACGCCACCACGAAACCAATCAAGAATTTTGTCCAGTAAGCCCATTTTCCCCGCTTCATCTAAAGTGTTGGCGGTGAGAACCCGCTCTAAGCGGCTCTCGTTAAAGTGATAGGTATGTTGCCTACCTAATGCGACTTCGACAGTCATAATCTTTACCTCTTAATTGACCATGCCCATGAACGGCTTTTGTTTGCCCTAGTACACCAACCAAGTCTCGCCATTCTGATTAACTTCCTTGGCGCCTTGTTTGAGCAATACCTCTCTCAGTGCCTGACGAGCGAGACGTTGTGCAGGCCTACCTGCATCATGGATTACCATGCCGCGGATCTGCTGAATATCCGGCAGACCTCGCCTTAAATCACGTAATTGTTCCACTAACTGTAAAACCGCACTGCTGACCCCCGAGGTATTGCCTTTACTGCAAAAGTCACAAATGGTCAGTGTGTTTTCGTCGACGCGATACACCATCGACCAATGGGGACTATCCCAACATTTTCCCCATTCAAACTGGCTGTTTTCAAAATAAGCAGGACTGACTGTCACCCCTTGACGGGCAAGATATTGACTTACACTATCCATATTGATCTCCTTAGTGTTAGGCCGGTTCGACCTAACACTTAATGATGTTGAATAGAAGCACTGCTAGTTATGTACTGCCGAGCTAATGCGGCCGTGCAATTCGACGAGCTCTTTGATCAAGGAGCGCATCTGCTCCGAAATTTGCTTTGCTTTATCATTCAGATCATTAACACCCTTGATATAGCTCTGGGCGTTACTCGCCTTAAAATCACCGATAGTGCGCTCTAGTTCAGCCTCTTTGCTTATATTGGCACCGACCACTTTGCCTGTGCCTTCAATCCCTTTGCTAAACGCCCCACTCATGTGAGTCGCAGCATCTCCAAACTTGCCCGATAACCCAACCCCTGCCATACCTATCACGCCTCCGGCGATCTCTAATACACCAGTCCAGATACTCGCTTCGCAGGCCTTATCAATGGCGGAACGTTTATCGTCCATAGAGGCAATTTGTACGTCCCAACCGAGTTGTTGCTGCTTAACGTTGTAGTCCTGTAATACGTTGCGTAATTTTTTAAACATCTCGGCCAATTTCAGCATAAGATCATTAATTTGCGAGATAGCATCCATACCGTCACTGGCACAGTTGTCATTCAGTTGATCAGTCTTGTCTGTGTTAACGGGCGCTGGAGTGTGGCCTTGGCCCGAAATAATGTTGATATCTGTCATGGTAAACCTCACTTATACTGTTGAACCTGCGATACGAGCTTGTAGTGCGCCACTCTGACTGATCGCCTTACTGGCACCGTCTAAGCTGTCGCCTTGTTTTTCAATCAGATCTTTTACAGTTTTCATTTGCTGTTCTTTAGCCTTGTCGTACCACTCGTAGCAAAACTCTAAGAAATTCTGTTTTAAAATCAGTTCTTCAATTTGCTTTTGCAGTTTGGCTTTCTCAACGGCTATGCTGCCATCGGTAATCGCTTTTCCTGCACCAGCGGTCGCACGGATCACATCTAAGGTCGTAAAAGTACATGCCTTGATTGCCGTTTTAATCACTTCATGGCTAACCTCTTTCACCACTTGCTTAGTGATTTCCTCGGCAGTGACCTGGACGCCTTTCTTAATAGCCTGTTTGCCGACTTCTTCGACAGATCGAGTCACGAGTTGCTCAATCGCCTCTTTACTGAAGGCATCCATCAGACCGCTGGCAAGTTTACGTCCCCCCTGTTCAGCGGCTTCTTTTAAACCCTTGCCTAAGTTGGCCATAACTTGGTCAGTAACTTGTTCGGCAACTTGCTTACCAACTTCTTTCGCGACATTAGTGACCGCTTCGGTAGAACCTTTAGTAATACCATCAACGAGTTTAGGAGCCGCTTCCTTCATCGCCGTTTCTGTACCTTTGGCAATTGAACGTGTCGCTGAAATTGCCCGCCCTGCTTGGAAGATATCCAGTGCCATGCCCACTATTTCGCAACCTAATTGCACTTTGCCTGCCACATCAATTACGCTCTGGCATTTATCTTTATCTGCCCCACATAAGATGGCGGTTTCTGCCGCGGCTTTAACCATGCCAGCAACCCCTGCAGCGAGATAGGCAGCACCTCCGGCAATTTCTAATGCGCCCCCCGCAACATCACCAACCGCACAGCGTAAGGCGCCTTCGACCAACTTAATTACCCCGTAAATGGCCTCAACCGCTCCGACAATCCAGTCGAAAATAGCTCCGAAAATTCCACCCTTGTGGGCCTTATCAGCTTGCTCGATGGCTTTTGCCAGTTGCTCTTGATATTCCTTCACCTTTTTATCGCGCAGGAACTCTTGAGTATCGGTCATTATCTTGCTAGCTTTCATGGCCGAGCTTGCTGTGTCTGCGAAGGTCGAAATACTGAGATTCGCAGCCATCATGACCATGGAATCCATGGACGCTTTTTCTAATGAATTCAATGATCCCAATCCACCAACAGTGCCCGTCTTAGGATCTGGGGTAAAAAAGGGCGTTAAAATACGCTGCAATGCCCTTTGTGCATCTTTCATTGTGACTGGACCTTGATGCTGATCTTTATGCTCAGTTTGAGTGAGCGTCACAGGCATGGACCAGTCGGGCAAACTTGCTTTGCTAACAGCATGCGCCTGGGCGCTAGCATAATTGGCCGACACATTCTCAGGGCCTCTTTCTGTCACACTGTTAATTGACATGGGAATTCTCCTTAGCGAGTGTGGCTAGCCCGCGCTGTGCACTGGCGGCAATCCCTGTGCTCTCGGGGTGGCCTTCACACCAACGTAGACTGGCGTTAAAGCTTCTCTGGGCATAATCATGGTTACCTAACGCCAAGTAACTCAAACCAGCATGATAAGCGGGTAACGGATTATCGACTTTGATCATCCCAGCTCGGCCCAAACAGAAAATGGCCTCTTCATGTTCGTGTAACTGCTGGCAGCATATTCCTAGAGAAAAGCAGTAGTCGTAATTCCATTGGTCTATGCGCATTAAGAGGTAAAAGATCCGCTTCGCCCCCTGTTGATCACGGCAAGCCATTAACTGCAACGTGTATTGGTACAACACATTCAAGTCACTTTGCTCGACGTCAGCCAACATACGCAGTGAGCCTCCCCGTTGCAGAAAGTGTTCAATTACTTCAAATTCTTCCTGTTTCATAACTGACTCCCTAACGGACATTTTGGGCGATGGATTTATTCATCTCGGCCAACATGGTCTGCATGCTATTGAGTAAACTGACGGTCACGTTATAGGTCTGCATAATTTTCTGCAGTTGCAATTGTGACTGGGAGACAAAGTCAGAGGCACGATTTGAGACCGATTCCAAAGCCGATTTCACCGCTTGCAACTTACCTTTATCTAGACCTCCAGCAGCGCCAAGGGCATTGGCAATCTGTTGCATATGTACCTTACTGATGCTTTGCCATGATTGCTGTCCGACTTCGGGAAGACCCCAGATATAATCACAACAACGCTGACCATCGACCTTGATGCCGTGTTCATCCATATAACTGATCACATCTTGCCAACTCGCCGATTGCATTCCTTCTGGTCCAGCTGCGGCAATTTTGTCTAGTAACTTTTTCAAATAAACAGCGGAGGGATCATTGTGACTGAGATAAGCAGAGATGCTCATGCCATCAACTTCAAAGCCATTGTCACTCATATACTTAACGACATCAGCAGGCAGATTTACCGTGGCTTTATCCCCTTGCTTCGCGACTTGAGCTATCGCCTCATCGACGCGATTCGCCATGTCTTGAGCTTGGCGCGACACATCGGCCTTTTGCTGCATTTGGCCATACTTAGCATCGGCCAGTTCTGACAACAAATTCATAAACATATACAGTACTGCAATACCTCCAGAGAGCACTGAATCTCCGCGAGACGCTATCTGAGCTTTCACCTCATCCGACGCTTGACTGTTGGTAATACTGGTACCTTGAGTTGCTACATTTGTAATTTCCACAATGATTACCTCCAACAAAAAACGATATCGCACTAAATTAACGAATGTTTTGTGCAATCGACTTGTTCATCTCCGCTAGCATGGTTTGCATACTGTTTAATAAACTGACGGTAACGTTGTAAGTCTGCATAATTTTTTGCAGCTGTAGCTGAGATTGTGAAACGAAGTCAGAGGCACGGTTAGATACAGATTCCAACGCCGCTTTCACCGCCTGTAACTTACCTTTATCTAACCCTTTACCGTCGGGGTCATTCTTGGCCAGGTACTTATCGATGGTCATACCATCTATGGTGAAACCATTATCATGCATGTATTTCACGACATCATCAGGAAGTTTACCTACGGCTTTATCACCATCTTTGGAGACGTTTGCAATGACCTCATCAACCTGATTTGCCATATCTTGCGCTTGACGAGAAACATCAGCTTTTTGCTGCATTTGACTGTATTTAGCATCGGCTAATTCAGAAAGCAGATTCATAAACATATATAAGACTGCAATTCCCCCTGAGAGTACTGAATCACCGCGTGAAGCAATTTGATTTTTGACACTTTCAGGTTGTTGAGAGTTAATAATGCTAGTGCCTTGATTACCTACATTTGAAATATCCATAATAACACCTCATTGATTATTTAAATTAAGCATGATTTTTATTGAACTTACATATAACTTCTAACTTTTTTAACCTTGTCAATCACCTTTTCTTTAGAAGTTGAGTCAATATCATTATCAACCTCGCCAGATTCTATTTTACCTAACAAATTAAATTGTGTTTCGAGACTTTTGAAATGATGTTCCAATTCACTGACTTTATTCATAACAGTATTTTGCTGTGATTCAAATCCACCAGGGAATGCATTCTTTAACTTAATCAGCTTAGCTAATGCTTCAGGATCCCTATCAGAACGTTCAACTAGAAGATTTATTTCTTCTTGTAGCGCTTGAAATTCTTTAATATGTTCTCCAAGTGCTGCTTTACGTTGCTGAAGATCTTGCATAACTGATTTTATATCACTGAACATATCCATAACTAACCCCTTGACTTATATATTAATACTATTATGTATTGAAGATACCTAAAAACGATGGGAATAAAACAAAACTGGTCAAACCACTAGATTAAAATTTAAAGCTATTTTTTATAACGTGAAACAAGTGTGTCTATAACTATTTCTGCCGCATTGATAGCTTCATCTAACAATGGAATTGTTCCACTATTACCAGATAAGATATTACTGCGCATTTTAGCTAGTCTATTATGGTAAGCCTCCTGTTTGTAATTATGTGATTTAATATCATCCTCAAGCTGTGTAATTCTTGACATAATGCCTCCTAAAAAATAAGTGGTACATGAATTAACTCACCGGCTCTACTGAGATCTAATCCATGAATGTTCATATACTCCACGACATAACCATTATCTAATTTGCTACCCGTTGATAACCGAACACCACTCGATAACTCTATGAATGGAGACTGAGCATTACCACCATAGGTCACCACAGAAGCATTTAATAAATGATTAAGTTCGTTTTGTACTGGAATATTTTGAAATACTAACTTCAATCCATTGGCATGCGTTGGTTCTAATCCTTGCGCAACAGTCATAATCTGTTGCTGTTGTTGTTCACTGACTTTGCCTGTCATGACGATGGCATCATTGATCCGCTCTATCATGAGACCAACCAGTAAATTTTTGTTTCGCAATGCGGAGATTAACGGTTTGAGCTGACTGTCAACCTGATTGCTAACTTGCCAATTAACAAGTCCGGGCAGGTTATTCAAGCTAGACACCGCTTTATCCCAGCGCTCCCCTGACTGAATGGCGCCTGAGATGATGACATTGCTGGGCTCACTACCTAAGGTCACAAGGGCATTGGCAAATCCATTTTGGACTAAGACATCTTTGACATTACGTATCAACTGATCGCCACAAGTGGTCTGCTCTATAAATAAAATACCTTGTCCTTTGATATCACCGAGAAACTGCGCCATACGTTGTGAATCTTGGCAAAAACCGCTCAGTGTCACCACGCCATCTTTTGACCAATGGGCTTGAACTCCGTTTAAACCGTCGGTCTGCAGCTGCTGCGATAACCATTGTGCTTGTGTCAACTCGGCGATAGGCATCTTTGCAGGAGCTAATAACACTGTCGCTAATAGCACCATAGAGAGCATTGAAACTATCGCCAGTAACCACCACGACTTCTTTGCCTTTGTTTGAAAATGTGATGGTATTGCCTGTTGCTGTAATTCATCGGTGCAATGGCCTAAGAGGATACCCACACCAGCGAGTTCAATAACTTGCCCCAATGGCAACATATTGACTTCGCTTATAGGCTGTCCAGCTATCCAAGTCGGTACCCAAGACTGCAGCCGAACCCCCGCTTCATCGATCAATAAATCCACTTGTTCTACGTGTTCAAGTGTGGCTAACACATCACCATCGGGTCCGATGCTTAAGTTACCAAGAGGCAAAGATAGCTCTCGTCCTTGCAATGGACCGTTTAACCATAAGAGCTTGTATCCTGAAGACATATTAATCTCCTTGGTTAACGGGTTCCGCTTTGATCAGGAACAGACGCATCACGCTTTGAGTGTGGTGATCTGTGCTTCTAAACAAACCGCCCAGTAATGGTAGATCGCCTAGTAACGGGATCTTGTTCTGGGTCGTTTCATCTCTATCTTGTACGAAGCCGCCGAGTAACAGACTCTCCCCCGATTTCAGCGTCGCCTGAGTCGAGATCTCGGAGTTTTGCACTTGTGGTAATGGTTCACTACGGCTCACTGCTTGGCTCTGTTGACCATCCTGAATATTGAGATCCAACATCACAGCCTGATGACCTACTTCATCAATCAATCTTGGTGTGACTCGTAATAGAGAACCAGTGGTCACTGACTCTAATTTAGCGACTTTATCCCCTTCCAACTTAGTGTAAAATGTCACGTTTTTATCGAGTACTGCTTGCACATTGTTTAACGTAACCACAGAGGGACGTGAGAGCACTTTGGCCTTAGAGTTCTTCTCTAGTGCATTGAGGCGCATCATGAAGTTGCCTGTATTGCCTATGACAGTGGAAAAATTGTCACTGCTATCACCACTGTTGAAACTGACTGAACCACCCCCTAATTTGGCTGACGCCGACCAATCTATGCCCAACTGTTTAAAGTCAGAGGCGTCCACATCGAATATCGATACAGACACTTCAATCATGGTGGGCTTAGTATCGAGTTGTCTTATCAAAGAGCCATAAGTGGCCATATCACGGGCACTTCCACGGACTATGATGGCGTTTTGACGAGGATCAGCGGCAAAGACTGGGCCGCTAATATTACTCACAGAACCCGCCACTGCATTGGCGACTTGTGTACCTTGATCCATTTCTTTTAGCACCGTGACTAATCCAGGAATACTCACAGGTTGGCTACGATATTCATAAATAGAGTCTGTGGCAGATGCGTATTTCAGTGGATAGACTTTAACCGTTTCTTGGTTTTCTGTGGTTTGTTTAGCATTGGCATCAAGTTGTGCCGTAAGTTTGGTGACACTGTTAATGCATTCGGGTACACCTGTGACTTGTAAGCCACTGATCCCTGCCATAGATTTAATGTTACAGACCCCCTTATCTAACACTCCTGCACTGCGCAGGTAATGGTCGACCTTAGTCGCGGATAAGCTAGTTAACGGTAGCACTTCACTATTAATTTCACTGGCTTTGTAAACATATAAGACTTCGTTGTTGTAGTACCAAACTAAGCCATAGCGACGGGTCAGATCTTGAATAACGGATTTAGGATCTTGTTCTTGGATTTGGCCGATATAGTTGTCGTTGACCTTGTTACTGACAATGACTGGTACGCCGTAATTGTTGGCAAAGTCTTGGATGACGGAGGCTAGCGCAGTGCCTCGACTGATCATTACAAAGGGTTCACCTTGCCATTTAATGTTTGTCAGTGGTGCAGCCTGAACTAGGCCAATCTGACAAAGTAACAGTAGACTGAGTAGTTTTTTCATACTGTCCTCCCGATAAGTGAAGCTCGATTGCTATCAACAGGTTTAAGCAGGCTCTTTTCGAGAAACCTCGCTATAGCAAGTTGCATGACAATCCCTTTAGATAAAGCTTCATCATCTTGAATTTCATCGTAATAACGCCATAACAACCAGAGTTCACCTCTAAGCTGAAGGCCACAATCTAAGGCGTGATCACTAGCGGCTAATGCGAGCGTTGCTTGTGTTAGCCAATCCACAGCAATATCGGTCGAAATCGCTAGCACTATTGCAATAGATACAGAGGTGTCAGTTTCGAGAACGAGGGCTTGTCTTTCGGCTAAGGTCCAAGTCGTGTTTCCTTCGACGTTTTGGCTAGCCAAGAAGCCACTTTCAATCAATCTCGTCAGCATTTTTACACCCTGTTTCACTTTCATGGGATCAGTATGTAAGTGTCTAAGCCTAGCGCCCATCAGGTGAACACCTTAACTACTTAAGGTAGGTAGATGAAAAATACCAAGCCTCAGTTATTCACCTGATAGCACTGGCCGTTAATGTGGTTAAGATGAGAAAATGGTTCGAATGGATTTCGAAGTTCATGCAAGAACAAGATGAATAGCGTATTTTTAACTGACAAAGGCCGAAATAAGATGAGCAGAGAACATAGATGAAGATCCAATGGAAGTTTTCCTTAGTTACTAAGCTCACAGTCTCCTTTATGTCAGTGCTCGTAGCTCTGTGGCTGATGATGGAATATCTATCCTATAACAACACGTTCAGCCATACACTCGAACGCTCCTTAGTTGCCTTTAGTGAGCTCAGCGGATTACGGGCCGAGGTGAGTAATACACTTTTCACCGATGCCAGTTATGATGTGCGCCAGCTCGATAAACAGCTCAAACAGTTCGCTTCAATAGACAAAGTGAATGACCAGGAAATTGTGTCTCATTATTTTCCATTCCAAGCGAAAAGCCATGACGATACTTTGACCATGTGGGTCGCGCAAACATTTGGCAGTGCTGGGCAACACAGATATTTAGATACTTTCATCTTGAAACCTAACGAAGGTATTACGATTTATGCAGCATCCGATGCCAATGATGAATATTTTCAAATTCGTCTACGCGAGATAAAACAGCTCTCAGTACAAGCGTCGACTACAGGTTATCGTTGGGGAACACCGCTCAAGGACAAGAATTCAGAAGACTACCACTTAAGTTTCAGTTACTCGAGTGATCCACAGGATCCCCTATCCCCACAAGTCGGTTTTAGTATCAATTTAGCGTCAGCAATGTCACTAAATAATGCCTTAGGACCTGGGGACATTAGCTTTTTCATGACACCAAAGGGGGAGTTATTTTCTAAATCTACCTTAACCTTAACTCCGTCGATACTCGTTAAACTCAAAGATGAATTTAGTCATGACCACCCACATGCTAAGAACACCGCACACCCATTGGGCGATTACTATGTCATAAAAGAGCATATTCATGGGCCAGGCTGGCAGCACATCACATTAATTTCAGATGTCTATCTTAAAGATATGGCGTTAATACCTTTTTTTAAAGAGCTGCCATGCGCTCTGTTGGTCTTAGTTTTGACAGCAACTATCCTGCTGAATATATTAAAGATTAACCTTAGCAAACCTATGAGAAACTTCGTAAATATCATCAATAATGCCAGTCAGTCGACCTTCGAACACCGACTACCACAGGATCGTAATGACGAGCTGGGACAAATTGCGAAAGCCTATAATCATCTACTCGATACAGTAAAAGAAAGCTATGACGAGTTAGAGCAAAAAGTCACCCTTCGTACCAATGAATTAGCCTTGGCTAAGCAAGAAGCAGAAAAGGCCAATGAACGTAAAACCGAGCATCTAACAACTATCAGCCACGAAATTCGAACTCCATTGAATGGTATTACTGGGTCGCTCGAATTACTACGTAATACCCAACTGACACCTAAGCAAATGGATTTGCGTGATACCGCATATAATTGTGCCAATTCTTTACTCGCCATTATCAATAATTTGTTGGATTTTTCCCGTATAGAAGCCGACCAAATTGAAATGAACTTACAGTCTTACCCCATTTTGAAGTTGGCTGATGATGCAATGATCACCATCCAATCTCGGATCGTGAATAAACCCATCACCCTAAAATGCTTAGTCAATGCTAATGTCGCCGAGAAAGCACTACTGGATCCTCTGCGAGTCAGGCAAATTCTGGTTAACTTGCTCGGTAATTCGGCTAAATTTACCGAAGCTGGCCAGATTTTATTACGTATCGAAGTGGTTAAGCAGCATCTGTATTTTAGTGTGGAAGACACGGGGGGAGGGGTTGCTATTCAAGATCAGCAGCGTATTTTTGAACCTTTTGCACAAACTTGCCATCATAAATCGGGCACAGGGCTTGGTTTACCTATCTCAGCGAAACTCGCCAGCAAAATGAAAGGCAAACTCACAATGTTTAGCACTTTGGGCGAAGGTAGTACTTTTATTCTCGATTTACCCTTAGTTGATCCAACTGCGCCCTTATGTTTACCTAATACTGTGATTGTCGCTCCTTTAGCCTTACATCCACAACTCACACTCTGGGGAGCTTGCCCCATTGAAGGGGATAATCCGGCATTAGCATCTCCTGAACTGGCTCACTTGCCGGCTCGTTTATGGCAGAGGCTCTTTGAAATTCGCCACAACCTGCCACATAAGCAACGTCAGCATACCCCAACACTTCTCCCTTGGCGGTTAAAGATCCTCTTAGTCGACGATGTCGAAACTAATCGCGATATCATAGGTAAAATGTTGCTTGAATTAGGACAACAAGTCATTGCCGTTAGCAGTGGTGAAGCCGCGTTAGAAAAAGGTACTCGACATATCTTCGATCTTGTCCTTATGGATATTCGTATGCCAGGACTCGATGGTTATCAAACAACGCAACGATGGCGCAATAGTGAAGATATTCTCGATGGTGATTGCCCAATTTTTGCACTCACTGCCAACGCCAATCCTAAAGAGCATGACACAATAGAATCCGCGGGAATGAATAGTTATATAACCAAACCAGTGTCATTGAAGCAACTTAACCATGCACTCGAAGCCGCGGCTGATATGCAGTTAGATCGTGATATGCAGCTCGTGATAAACAATGAAATCGATGCGCCTATGATTGATTTTTCGCATACAGATCTTAATCATAGACTCGCCGTGCATCTGGCAGATATGGCACATCAGGCCAAGTTACATATAGAGAATCAAGCTTGGAAAGAATTGAGTGATGTACTGCATACCATCAAAGGTAGCGCTGGCTTAGCAGGTAAAAAAAACATTGCAAATGAAGCGGCAGATTTAGAGGTAGCACTCGAAACGAAAGAATGTTTGAGCCTAGCAGAATTTAGCGCACTCGATAATTTAATTCACGCATTAGACGCTGAAAGTTGATCTTAGACTAAAAGTGCAAGCACGGCACAAACTGTGCTTACGCCACATCCATCTTTATAATCCGAGTCTTTGCACCCAATGCATTAACTCGGCGACATTATGCGCATTAAGTTTGCGCATTAAATTCATTCTGTGAGTCTCTACCGTTTTTAAACCAATCACTAAATCTTCAGCAATATCACGGTTGCGGCGCCCCTCACAGATCAGTTTTAGCACTTGTTGCTCGCGGGGGGTCAGCAAAGGGATATCCCCATCGACCACTCCACTCAAAGCGGCTATTTGCTGCTCATCTAAACTAGGATCGATAAAATTTTTGCCCTTACTCACACACTTAATTGCCGCTAATAATGTGCTCTTAGGGCTATTTTTTAATACATAACCATTGGCGCCTACATCAAGCGCTTCCCGTGCACTTTTTTCCTCAATCGTCGCCGTTAACATAATAATCATCATCTCTGGCCAACGTTGTCTGAGCTGACGGATCACGTCCAATCCACCCATTCCGGGTAATTTAAGATCCATAAAGACCAGATCTGGCCTGAGTTTGAGGCATTTCTCGTATACCGCAAGCCCATCTTCAACCGAGCCAATCAGATTAAGTTCAGGATAAGGCGCTAAACAGCCTCTTAATCCATCAAAAATCAACGAATGATCATCGACCACTAAAATATTGATCACTTTTCCATGACTAAATGCCATATACGTCCCTAGACTCTAATACTCAAAATCATAAAAAGTTTTTAAAACCATCGATGAAAAAATGATTTAACAGCATTAAAACCCGTTTAATATTTAAGAAATAATGAATTAATCAGTTAAAATAGTTATACAAAAATAGTAATCATGGTGCAAGTTTAATGTATAAAAATAAAAATTGAATAGCAACAAGATTAGTTTTTCTCTCTCAGGTAACTCAGTTTTCCTTCATAACTTTAAGGAATGATGCTGCTGAAGGATTAAGAGCTTCTTCTATATAAGGACATGTGTACCTTAACGGATACAAAACACTTGATGGTAATGGCCGACATTTTTACTGGTTGGGCTTTAGTATAGTTGGTAGAGAAGCTTTTGCAAAAAATTATATCGGGTTACTCAACAATAAATCATTTAACCAAAATAAAGAATAGTTGCTATTTGATAAAATTTATAACGTATGGCCAGTCGTTTAGGCATATTTTAGTAGTTAATTATCTAAGTTCAGACTTACCCATTATTTATAGCTATTCACTCTCACATTAATCAGCAATTATTTTAAATAAGATAATTAACATTTACCCTTGATATAAAAAACTATTAAAGCCAATAGAGTTATATAATAGCTAACCATTAAACCTATAAATATTACACTTTAATCATTATTAAATTAATTTTTTAATATATCATGTACAGTCTAATTACTCTAACAACTTTCAAGCTGGTCAATTTTTTGTTAAATTCATCTACGAGTTAAAGCAAGTTACTGTTTTAGGAAAAGTGTTTTAGTGATGCATTTATAGAATCATGACACTCATCATAGATACGCTTTCACCTTTAACTTTAAACCTTTATAACTCTTTTTCTGAAGTAATATTGTGATGCCAACTTATTTAACTTGAGGAGATAAAAATGATCCAAGCTAATACTATAACTAAAAATCGCTACCACACTGAAAACCCTAAGTAACTGAAAAATATTAAAGGATGTAGGGGAAACGGCCAAAATTAAAGAAACTCAAGAGTCATTGCTAGCACAATGATTAACACTTGAAGATTTAGCAAGGCAATCTACTGTATCAATAAAACTTCGCAAAAACGTGTAGTAGCCGAACAGCCAGAGCTTACATTTTAATACACTGTTAATCGCAAAAGAGGGTATATAAGCAGAGCACAGTAGGATCCCCTAATAATTCATAACCCCAACAGCCATGAATTAATGAGAGTTCAGCCTGTTTCTTCACAGCACAAAGCGCGTCATCTGCTGATATGGAATAGTCATGCCGTCGCCGTAACAGTTCTTTGCCCATCCTGACTGTCGATAACACATTCAGTTTCTTCACCGTGTTTGCTTGGAAGTGCCGCTGTAATTACTGCATTTCTCCGTATAACCCTACGCACAAAAATGCCTGTTACACCAACAAGGCTATCGATGTGCCGTCCTAAATGAGTTAAGTTAGTGAAGCTATCAGTGTTGATGAATAGATAAGCGACCGTGCTGTGTAGCAGTGTTACGAACGAGAGCCTGAGATGGTGAACTGACAGTTAAACATGGACGTTGTTTGGCAAAGGAGATCCAAGAAAGGATTGCTGTTGCTCCCCCTTTGGGTCAACTCTTGATTTAAATACAAAAACGAACGATCCCATTCGACAACAATAACGCCAAGTTACTGGCCATCCCCAGTGAATAACCCAATGATTAATCGAATTAATTATTCAATTCGACTAATTCATGCTGGCGAGGATCACCTGCGTGGCATCAAAACAGGCGAAACATGATTCGCCGACAGCCAAACTCTGCATTTGGGTGAGTGGCATCACTGAATAGATGATGTCTTTGCCATCAATATCTATGGCTAATTCGGCCTTATCGCCAAGTTCAGTCACGCTCAGCAAACGACCGCTTAGGCAATTTTGCCCATCAACTTCACAGGCATGAGTCGTCGCCAGTACAGCGGGGGCTTTAAACAGTAACAACACAGATTTATCCAGGGCTAACTGCAAGCGTTCGCGGCTCGAATGGGTCACTGAAATCTGAATCTGTTGTCCGCCCGCTAAGGTCACGCTGATTTTGTCATTTAATCCAAATGAATCAATGCTATTGATACGCCCCGTTAACTGATTGCGGGCGCTGGTGTTGAGAGAGAAATGCGCCATCACATCCAATAAACTGTGCATATCGACGGACTCATCGAGCAAGGCAGCCAAAGCCATTTCTTGTACTTGGGAGGTGATGGAATACACCTTAAGCAACCGTTCGCCAAATTCGGTGAGTTTAGCGCCGCCACCGCCTTTGCCGCCCTTTTCGCTACACACTACGGGTTCGGGCATGGCGGTGTTCATCTCATTGATCGCGTCCCACGCCGCTTTATAACTGATCCCCGCAAGCTTGGCGCCTTGGCTGATCGAGCCTGTGTTGGCAACCTGCTCAAGCAGGCTTATCCGCCTAGGATTGGCGAAGGGCTTATCCCCGAGGGAAAGCGTAAGTAATGCATGTAAATCCATCGTTTATCCAGCACCCAAGTCTGACTTGAGTCCTATTGTCCTTCATCGTCTTGAGGATACCAATAAGATTGCCGAGATATTTCAGCGGATTAATGCCATTAATCAGCAAGAAACCGCACACAGATCACTAATTGATTGCTTAGGACTTGAATGATCGATATATAGATTGGTATATAACGATCACTTTTTATCACGGAGGAACACAATGAAATCCATTCACCTTAAGCAATTACTGCGTTTTACCACGGCTTCGTTATTCACAATGGTACTGACATCTAGCCCAATTTTTGCGGCAGACAATGAGCAAGTGACTGTTTTTGCAGCGGCATCGCTCACCAATGCACTTAACGAAATCGGCCTGCTATATGAAAAAGAACACAATACTAAGGTGATATTCTCCTTCGCCTCTTCCTCAACACTGGCAAAACAAGTCGCCAATGGTGCGCCCGCCGATCTGTTTGTCTCGGCGAATCAAAAGTGGATGGATTATCTGGTCGATGCTAAAGCGGTCGATGTTAACAGCCGAAAAACCTTGTTAAAAAATACCTTAGTCTTGATTGCCGAGAAAAATAGTCCCATCACAGAAGTCGTGCTCAATGGCGATTGGGATATTAAAGCCGCATTAAAAGGCAGTCGTATGGCTGTTGGCGACCCTGATCATGTACCCGCTGGACAATATGCCAAGCAAGCCCTCGAAAACCTCAAACTGTGGCAAGCCGCTGAGCCCTTACTCGCCCGTGCTAACAATGTCCGTGCCGCCCTCGCTTTGGTTGAACAGGGTGAAGCGCCGCTTGGCATAGTGTATTCAACCGATGCGAAAGTCGCTCAAAAGATCAAAATCGTTGGCACCTTCCCAGAAACGAGTTACAGCCCAATTGAATACCCTGTCGCCTTAGTCAAACAAGAATCGACCGCAAGCGCCAAAGCGTTCAATGAGTATCTGCAGGGCCCAAGCGCAAAAAATGTGTTTGAGAAATATGGCTTTGGAGTGAATTAGGGTGCTGAGTGGTTCTTTGTTAAGCGGCTCTCTGCTAAGTGGCTCTCTTTTAAGCGACTATGAAATTGCCGCACTGCTGCTCAGTTTAAAGGTGTCATCCGTTGCCGTTATCGCCAGTTTACCCTTGGGTATTTTGTGCGCTTGGTTACTGGCAAGGGTCGAGTTTCCTGGCAAGGCTATATTTGACAGTGTGCTCCATCTACCACTGGTGTTACCGCCCGTGGTAGTGGGTTACCTCTTGCTGATCAGCATGGGCCGCCAAGGTTTTATCGGCCAGTGGTTATTTAATTGGTTTGGTATCAGTTTTAGCTTTAGTTGGCGCGGTGCGGCCCTCGCGGCGGCGATAGTGTCATTCCCGCTGATGGTCAGAGCCATACGCCAATCCTTTGAAACCGTTGATATTCGACTCGAGCAGGCCGCACGCACTTTAGGTAGCAGTCGATGGCGAGTATTTCTCACCATCACACTGCCACTCACCTCTCCAGGGATAGTGTCAGGCATGATTATCGCCTTTGCCCGCAGCCTAGGGGAATTTGGCTCGACTATTACCTTCGTTTCTAATATCCCAGGTGAAACCCGTACGATTCCGCTCGCCATGTACTCTTTTATTGAAACCCCAGGGGCAGAATATCAGGCCATGCGTCTGTGCATTATATCGATCGTTATCGCACTCGCGTCTTTACTTGCCTCCCAATGGCTGAGTAAAAAAGCCCTGCAGAGGACGGCAAGCGTATGTTAACAATCAATATTGAAAAACGACTCGGACAACTGCAACTGAAAGTCGATACCCAATTGCCATTGCAAGGCGTGACAGCCGTTTTTGGCCGTTCGGGTGCGGGTAAGACCTCACTAGTGAACCTACTCGGTGGGCTTTCAACCCCAGATAGCGGTGAAATCCGCCTCGGCGACAAACTGCTTTATCAACAAGGCAAAGTGAACCTTCCCCCAGAGAAGCGCCAAATTGGCTATGTATTTCAAGAAGCACGACTGTTCCCGCACTATAGCGTGAAGGGCAATCTCAACTATGGTATGCGTACAGCTAACCCAGTCTTGTTCGATAGAATTGTGCAACTACTAGGGATTGAAAAACTCCTCAGTCGTTATCCCAGCACGCTATCGGGCGGTGAAAAACAACGGGTTGCCATTGGCCGTGCCCTGCTGACATCACCTGACATGCTGCTAATGGATGAGCCGCTGGCATCACTCGATTTACCCCGTAAACGCGAGTTACTGCCCTACTTGCAAACCTTATCGCAGGAACTAAAACTGCCGATAGTGTATGTGAGCCACAGCTTAGATGAGATCTTACAACTGGCGGATTATATGCTGGTGCTGCATCAGGGGAAATTGATCGCCCAAGGGGCCTTAAGTGAAGTGTGGAATAGCGAGCAAATGCGCCCTTGGGTGCCATTGCAGGAACTCAGCTCACTCCTCAGTGCAAAGGTCGCCGACAGACATCCCGACTACCCCATGACTCGACTCGTGATGGATGATGGAAACTATTTGTGGGTAAGTGGCTATCTGGCTGAAACGGCGAAGAAACTCAAAGTGTGTATTCAGGCAAATCATGTCTCGGTTTGCACTGATATCCCCAAAGGCTCAAGTATCCGCAACCTGCTAAAGGGAGAAATTAAAGAGTTATACCCCAGCGATAACGGCGAGCAAATCCAATTAAAAATCGCCCTAGGCCGCGATGAACTTTGGGCCAACATCACCCCTTGGGCCTGCGACGAACTGCAACTCACTCATGGAAAAGCGATTTATGCACAAATCAAAGGCGTGACTATGACGCAAATGGATATCGCCGAATCCCACTAGCTCAACCTAGAGCACCGAGCGAAAACCAAATTTCAGGCACAAAAAAACCGACTCTAGGTCGGTTTTAGTTCCTTCATCAGAAGGATTTGGTACCAGTGGCCAGACTCGAACTGGCACGCTTTTAAGGGCGGGGGATTTTGAATATAACGCTTGTAATATCACTATTACTTTTCATATAGTTACGGCACAAGTACAAACTTTGCAAATTCTTTGCAAAATAGCATCAGAATCAGACCATGAGCAAACAAGTCGAACGGCATGACATTTCAGACGAATTATACGTCTATAAACAAGATAACAGCGAGCGTTGGTATGCCCGCATCAAAGTTGCAGGTAAGTGGCACTCTAAAGCCACCAAGCAGAAAGAAAAAGAGAAAGCCATTGGTATGGCGTATCGGCTTCAAATCGAATACCAATTTATGGCAGACCGTAATCAACTGGTGAGTTCCAAGCGCTTTCGTGATGTGGCTGAAAAAGCCATTAATACCATGGCAGATATTATCAAAAAGGAGAAGGACAAAGACAAAGACAAAAATCACAAGTTTACGACCTACATTCAGGTGCTTCGCAAGTACCATATCCCCTTTTTCGATCGCACTTACATCACTTCGATTAATAATGAAAAGCTGCGTGATTTTGATGAATGGCGTGAAAAGCTACTTGGCCGGAAACCCGCAAAATCAACGCTACTGAACCACAACGCAGCCCTGCAATTAGTGTTTAAGGAAGCCGTAGATTGTAAGTGGATGCTGGCAGCACAAGTCCCCTCACTATCTACCAAAGGGGTTGAATCACAACGTCGCGCGCACTTTTCACCAGAGGAATACGACAAAGCATTCGATGCTGTATATCAGCTTGAGCAAAACAGCCGTAAAGAGAAAACCCGCCAAATTCGTGAGCTACTGATGGACTATATGGAGTTTGCGGTGAACACAGGTATTCGACCAGGAACAGAAATGGAAAGCCTGACATGGGGTGACATCCACATCGATACTAATGAGCACAACATTATCTTCTATATCACTGTGACCAAGGGGAAAACAGTCAAACACACGGGCGTCCGAGAAGTGGTTTGCCGTGATGAAATTTTCTCCAGCGTTCAAGAGTTACGAGAGCGTTTCCCAAACAGAAAGCCTTCTGACAAGCTGTTTCGCTTAGTCGACGGAAGTGAAACCAATGAACTCGGTAAAGCCTTTGATAAAGCGATAAAAGCGGCAGGTTTAAAGTCATCCCCCCATGGCGTTAGAACACTTTACTCATTGCGCCATACCTACATTACTTGGCAACTGATATCAGGTAACGTCAGCATGGAAGTATTGGCTAAACAATGTGGCACTAGCATTGCCATGATTGAACAGCACTACAGCCACGTGACGCCGAAAATGTACAGTAAAGAACTGTCGGGTGTTGACCTAGGCAAAGCCAAGTCCAAAGTAAAAACCAAAAGAACGTCTGGCGTTAAGCAAAATGAAGTGAGATTGACTGAGCTGTTTAAAGAGTGGCAAGTCAGCTACAAACAGCGTGGCTGTATTTAAGCCTTAGACAATGCCTAACCTTTTAGTGATGTTCGACTCGGCAGCAACTCATGTGGCTCACAGTCGAGCACCTCAGCAATCTTGTACAACATATCGAGCGTGATGTTCGCCTCAGCTCGTTCTATTCGGCCGATATAACTGCGGTCAATCTCTGCACGTAACGCCAATTCATCTTGAGATAAGCCTCTGAGCTTTCTCATTTTGCGCATCGCATGACCAAATTCAGTCGCTAATGTTTTCATAGTGTCTCCTTCGTCACAAGGCAACCACTATGGGAATTTGCTTACCAACTAACCACGGATTATAATCCGCATTTAATGCATATAATCCTCATTTAAGTCCTTGAGCAAACCTGAGTTCTGCATGTCTAGCAAAGCCGATTGCTCTTCACGTATCACAAGGAAAGGTAATGAACTCCTACAACGTCATTTTTAAAGGTGAGATAGCTGAAGGGAAAGACCGTCATAAGCTGAGTCAGGCACTGGCAAAGTTTTTGAAAGTCCCAGAAGAAAAAGCACATCTGTTGTTCTCAGGTAACCCGATATGCATTAAGAAAGCTCTGAGCGAAAGTGAAGCTAACGCACTAAAAGCCAAGCTGAACGGTGTGGGTATCATTACCCACATCAAGCCCGTAGCAACTCAAGCCGTAACGTCAGCCCCTGTAGCCACCGCACCTATTACACCAAAACAAGTAGCGAAGCCATCGATTGAAGCTAAGCCTGTTACAGCAGCCACTAAACCGACAGTGAAATCCTATGATGATTTAAGTCAAGGCTGGCAAAAGGTGTTTGCTGAATTTGACCTAAGACAAGCTGACAAGTTGGGCTATTTTGCTTCAGCAAAAAGTCCTGCACATACCTCAAGGCCAAAAAAGGAGCAATTAAAGGGGCAGAATGTAGTCAACATGAATGCGCTCGCTTTTGTGTTTGGCTCGGGGTACTACTTCGCTAAGGGCATGTGGAAGAAAGGCATTTATCTGTTTCTCATGCTAATGCTGCTGAACCTGATAATCCTAGCGGTTGCATCACTCATTACTGATAAGAATCTGAGTAAGCTTCCTTTTATCATTAATTCTATTGTCTTTGGTCTTACGGCTAATTATGACTATTACCGCTATTACAAGCTCGGTGAAACTATATGGCCTTGGATGCCAAAGTGGATGACGAGTTGGTTAGGTATCATATCCTCTGCGGTTGTTACGTTTGTTGCGTTCCTTATCGTCTTAATCATTCTCGGCATTCGTTTCGGTGAACCATTAAATATTATCTATGTAAAAGAGGGGTTCCTCGAAGACTACAAGCAAACCAACATAGGTCAGGCGTTTGATAAATGGACGCCTTGCGCCAACACGGCTTGGGTAGAGCAAGAAGCCAACAATGGTATTACCACAGTGGTCTATACCTGCAATATGAAGCTGAAACACTTCAAGCAAATGGGTCAAAAAGCCTCTGAAGCGGTAACAGGAAAAGTCGATGAAGCCTTTATCTCTCAGGTCACGCGCGCATCATTGACGATTCAGTTTCTCATCAATCTCGACGATACCTTTGAAGTGAATACCACAAGGTGGCAACTGTCATTGGGAGAAGGTAAAGAGTACACCCCGTATATCACCGCCAATAATGCCCTAGATGACATCTACAGTAACTCACTCAACAAGGCTATCGGCGAAATATTCACACCAGAAAACATCCTCCTCAATCAAGTAACGAAGTAATAATCAAGACCAACAGCCTGCTTTAATCAGGACGACATAACAGGGAACACCTATGAATAAGTGCATTCACGCAAGCATCAAACACGCCATAACGTCGGTAAAGACAACACAATCAAAGGCAAATCCACTGCTTTTGAGCATAGTCGCGGCAACATTACTCGCTGGCTGTGGCGGCTCGGAGGGTGGCAGCAACGATGACAACGGACAAATCACCCCAACCGTCTACAGTATTCCAGCGACGGCAAGCCTTGGCGGGAAAATCAGCCCAGCAATCAACATGGTTGAATCCGGCCATACAACCACCTTCACCGTGACACCCGATACCGGCTATCAAATCGATGATATCAGTGGTTGCGGTGGCGCATTAACCCAGAGCAGCTATAAAACGGCAGTCATAAATGCCCAGTGTGCAGTCACCGTATCTTTCAAACTCAGCACGTACAAAATCACCACGCAAGCAACAACCGGAGGCAAAATCAGTCCCGAGAGTATTGATGTCAGTTACAACACCAATACCAGCTTTACTATCTCAACGGACATCGGCTATAAAATTGAATCCGTCACAGGCTGTAACGGCACGCTCAATAACAATGAGTACACAACAGGAAAAGTGACATCAGATTGCCAAATTAACGCCACATTTACCCCAACTGGTGATGGTTCGCTTGCTACGCGTTATCTTGATAATGGCGATGGCACCATTACAGACTTGTTGTCCAATCAGATGTGGATGCGTTGCAGTATCGGGCAAACATGGCAGAACAAGAGTTGCCAAGGTAAGGCAAGCAGCTTCACTTGGGCAGTTGCAAACGCAATGTCATACTCAGATGGTAATTACTCCGATTGGCGCTTACCGACAAAAGATGAGCTGAATTTACTCACTTACTGCTCATCAGGCAAACCAAGATATTGGAAGGTTGGCGATGGGGTATGTGAGGGTGACTTTGACAGTCCTGCTATTGCACAAGCTGCGTTTCCACAAACTCCCGCCGCACCATTCTGGACATCAACCGCAAGCGGCAATGTTATCAATATGGGGTATGCATGGAACATTAATTTTGCACATGGATACGGGAGTTGGAATTATTCAGTCGTTAACATGCATGTTAGGTTAATAAGAAACGTATCTAAGAAATAACAACAGCCAATCAGGTAGGCATTGCAGGAAATGCGCAGCAATGCCTACCGCTTCTAGTCTAAAGATTACCTTTTGAAATGAATACCTTTCTGTAAATAAGAGACTGGCAATAGCAACAAGTTATTGTCCTGTCATACCCTCGCCATTGGATGGTTTCAAATGATAGGATACCGACATAAAACTCAGGAGCTTGAAATGACACACTATAAACGCGAGTTTGGTGAAGACTTTAATTTAGGCTTTAACCTCGCAGATTTCCCTTGGTTGACAGATAAGAGCTGGCACAATGACGTCAGCCCAAGCTTTACCTTTAAAGCAGGTTCTCAGTACCTTGTCCTTTGGGTCGACTATGAAGAACCCGATAGCCGCGAACTAGGGCAAGAACGCTACCTTGTGATGACGGCAATCAATGAAGGTACAGAGGCTGACCCAGAAATCTACACGGGTGAGGATAGCGAAGTGGTATTGGCGACTGAAAGCCCTTCTGAATTAACGGCATATCTGAGACAGTTAGCCTCAGCCCATTAATCATGGGACCACAATCCTGAGCGATTTAGCGACGGCTGTTGCAAACGCCTCAATCGAAAGAAAACATAGGAAAAACAATGATGGATAAATTTGAATTAGGCGCTGAAGGTGTTGGTGATGTTCCTGACTATCTAGCGCAAGAGGGATTAGAATTAGCTGTTCTTTACTTTGAGGAACACGATTTGGAACCAGCAGAATGTTATGCCGCCTACAAGCAGGATCGTGATTCTAAACTGGGTCAGGCTTGGTACGCTGCCGAGACAGAGGCAAATAGAATTATTCAAGGAAATAAAAAGTATGATAACTCAATGATTGTGTTAGTTAATGAGTTGGCTTAACACCATTACCTTGATACTACGCATTGCCTGAGATGAAAACAGCCTATGAAAGTAACTCAAACTGAGCAGCTATGACCCCTGTTTAATCAGCTCAATATGTAATCTACGGATAAACTCTTCAGAAGTCACACCTAACGCATCAATTAGGCCTTCGAGCGAATCAAGGGTTATGTTGCGAACTGAGCGTTCAACTCCAGAAATGTAAGTGCGATCAATGCCAGACTTCCTTGCCAATTGTTCTTGGCTTAGTCCAACCTGGTTGCGCAATTGCCTTAAAGTTAACGCTGTTGCCTGTTTAATACTCATAATCAGCCCTATACATAACAAAAGAAACGATCATCCTAAATCTTTGCCTTAGAAACAACGGACTATCAGTCACACTACGGCATCCTGCCTTCTAACCGAACGATTTCATCAACCTTAGCTTCGTAAACTGATAAAGAATCATCTTCGCTAGTTATAACCTCAAGACCTCTATCATTTTCTAAAAAGAATATAATATCGGATATATGGTTATAGGAGAGTTCATACCACTCACCTCTGACATGAAATTTTTTAAAATTACTGTGTAGAAATTTTTCCAGATAGACTATTTCGCGAGCATACATGTCTTCTAGCTCTGGTTCACTAAAGAGAACTAAAGTCAGCTCGAAAGGGCAGCCTGTTTGATGTGTTTGTAAACGCTTGTCTAAATCATTGGTAATACCTATTTTATAGAAGTTTGAACTTGCACACCTTACAACATATAGATATCTAGGGGCTTTATTATATAGAATGAATTTTTCGAAGTTCCCCATACCCATTTCGAACTTATTCTCTGATAGATCACTATAATCAAATGGATCAGGCATTTCCGCTAAGTGACTATCAGAAAATTTAATTGATTTATACATTATTGTCCGCGTGTTTTAACTGTAGTGGCATTGTTTATTTAGCAACTACAGAGGTATATATTAGAACCGCCTTCGACTTCTAAGAAAACGGTTTTTACATTTCATCTCCCTACAAACATCTTTTCAGCAAATCAGCCACACCACTAAATACTGGTACAACTACAGAGTTACCAAATTGCTTATACGCTGCGGTGTCGGCACACACAATTCTAAAATTAGTATCAGTTTCGCTTCTGTCTTTTTCTGGCTTTTCAAAGCCCATTAAACGCGCACATTCACGAGGTGTTAAACGTCGGGGAGTGCGGTACTGGGAGTCAAATTCCTCAGCATAACGACCGTGCTTGTCATCATACATAGTCTCGCCTTTTTTAATCTGTTCATTAAAAGCATCTTCAGTCGATTCAGGGTGACCTTTCTTCCATTTATTCGCAAACGCTAAAGCAAACTGTTCTCTATCTTGATTTTTGCGAATAGCGAACTCCTTTCTACGCTCAAGATACTCATCCGTTAAGCCATTTTGGTTTATCAGAATTTCTGAACCGTCTTTGTAATAGCGAGCAGATAAAGTCCGAGTTACTGCTTGTTCATTTTTAGGGTCAACTAATCCAAAACCGAAACCATTGCCTTTACTCTGATGCTTGAGAGCATAGTGGTATAGGTAGTTCCATAAGTTTGGCGTAAGCGTGTATTTATCTTGCTCGGCTTTGCTGAGTGGAAGCAGAATGTCTGCTAATGAATAGCGTCGCTCTGGCTTAGGGATGTCTTTTAAACTTAATCTTGCTAGTTCAGGTTTGGCTGCTAATACGTCTTTTCTCACACCGACTAAAACGATACGTTCGCGGTGTTGTGGCGTAAATATTGCGCCATCAATGATTGTCGGCTCAGGCTTACGCATACGTACAATTTTAATGGCTTCTTCAATATCTTTATGCTGATTGCTGATATCAGCAATCCAGTAACCAGCTTTATCTAACGCTCTAATGATCGTTGCGAATGTATTTCCTTTGTCGTGGCTTTTAAGGTTTTTTACGTTCTCAAGTACGAAGAATTTTGGCTGCCTTACTATAAGTATCTGTTCAACATCAAAAAATAGTGTTCCTTGAGTATCACAATCAAAACCGTGGGCGCGACCCAGTGAGTTTTTCTTAGAAATTCCAGCAAGAGAAAACGGTTGACAAGGAAAGCCCGCAAGCAATACATCATGCTCTGGAATGTGCGATAGGATACTTTGCTTTCTTTCGTATCTACTTGCAGTGTCATCACCACTCCTTGTTACTTTTGTAATATCCATAAATGATTTGTTTCTATGTGGGTCATCTTCCTCACTGTTTAGAAAGTAAGGTAATTCGCTATCATCCACAAAGTGGTTTGCAAGGTATGTTCTGCGAGCATTTGCATCGTATTCACTTGTAAACACGCACTTACCGCCCGCGGCTTCAAAGCCTTTTCTTATTCCACCGATACCTGCGAATAAGTCGATAAATGTGAAATCAGGATTATCCCAGTGTGTAGGTTTACGAGGTAGTAAATTTTCTCTAAGATGCGCTATCGCTCTTTCGTGGAAAATGATTGGGTGCTCTTCTGCTGAGGCTTTCCACTTATTAAGTTTTTCTCTTGTCACCGATGAGAAATCACCGCCAAGCGTCTGAAATTGAATAGCAAGATTTTTTTGATCATAAATCTCAACAAGTAGTTTAAGTAACTTATTGCTTTGTAATCTATTCGTTTCGATTCTCAGTTTGTCAAACTGATCGCCTATTAGTATTTCTTTATATAACATAACGATACTTTATGGGAGTTTTACGTAAATTCTATCACACAAAATTCCCAGAGAGTATTTTTATATTGTATGGATATCCAGTACTAAGCATATCCTAAATCGAGTCATCGTAGCGAACGACACAGCTTATGAATATCTGGTGAATCGATGTGGACTTTAGTAATTACTATTTGAGGCATTTGCGCATATAGAGGGGGTTATTTGTTTATTCGGCAACTTTCCAACAGTCTATCCGTGACCTTTTCAAGGGAGGCTCCTTCCAGCAAGAGTTTTATATTCTCTGCCACTTCTTCTGGTGGAGTCTGGTAGCTACCAAGGACATGGAAATCCGTTGCTGGAATCTCAAGGAAGCGGTTCTTGGTCGCACCAGTGAAACTAGTTGTTTCATCGCTCTCTTGGGCTTTCTGGTTCAGAAGAGTTTCGACCTTGGCTATGGTCAACTCGGTGCCAATGAGCAGAACTTTGTTGTAAATGTCCCGGCGGTTAAAGATGTAGCCGGGATCGGAGTCTTTATTCCAGTCAGGTTTTACTAGGATCAGGTGCAGGGTGCGGACACCAGCCTTCCCTAAGTCCCTGACTAGTTTCGCTTGGCCTACATTGATACCAAATTTGAGAGGAGCCTTGGCGCCGCGCCTAAAGGGGAACTTGTGTTTGAGTTCGATCTCCCAGAACTGCTTTCTGTAAAGGACGATCCGATCGAGGTCCCATAGCCAACTGAAAAATGGCTGGATCACGAAGTTTTTCATTACCCTATTAAGCAGCACCTCGTTCCTAAAATTATCTTTTGTTTCAAAGGCCCCATGTAATCTACCCCAGAAAACAGCCATCTGTCTTTCTGTATCCCTGACATTCTGTTGGATAGCGGGGAAAAGGATAGTTGCGCAACGTCTTTTTCGTTGCAGGAAGGTTTGAAGCGGCAATACCTTTTCTTCTTGTCCGGGTTTGTGACAGTAGAAGTCGTAGCTTTCCTCGTCGAAGCCGACGATAAAGGTGGTTTTAGGCGCAAGTTTATGAAGAGTTCTAATATACTCTTGACTTGCCCAGTTGTTGCTTCGGTCCCAAACGAAGAAACAGCGAGCATTTCTGGCTCCCTTCTGCAGAGCAATAACTGTCGTAACGTTCAGCACCTCGAGGCCTAGTTGTTCGAGGTACTTTATGTAAGTCATGGCAACTGGTTCTATTTGTAGTCCTTCTAGGGTCTGGTGCTTGTCGTAGCTAAGGAGCTCGAACTGAATGCTTTTATTGTCCAGATCCAGTTGACTAAGCACAGTACCGTTGCCGACAGGTGTTTGCGTCCCTTGCATTTGTGTATTCACGTTGTGTTTGCTCCAACTAGCGCTGTATACTTTTGATTTCGTCGATAAAGTTCTTGAATGACATCAGCCATTCGGCCTGCGACGGTTTATAGCTCGCTTGGATTGCTTCAGGTACCACGAGCTGCAGTTGTAGTTCTTCCATCTGCTGAGTCTGGGCTTCGCTGATAGCTGGTTCCATTGTTATAAGATGCTTACGCGGAACTCGTTTGCCCTCAGCCAGCACCTGTCTCCACCTGTCCTTGCAGGTAGTCTTAGCCCCGAGAATACGGAGCTTCTCTACCGGGAAACTAGTATCGGCATAGCTGCCACTGCCGGGAAATAGGAAGTCAGGCCTTTGTCTCCCCTCTGTTATGGCTCCGCGGTCAAACATGATGCCGTTGGAAAACAATATAGTTTCGATATGGTTCTCAAAAGCATGTCCACTCCGTGATTTCCTACGATTCTGGACGCTGAGCGAAAAGCGTACGAACTCGTCGACATCGTCGCCATTCTCACCGAACCCTTCGCGCAGTCTCTGCTGCACGATGTGTTTCTCAAGCTGCCTGAACACCGACTCTTCAGTCTCCATCCACTCTATGAGCGCCGTGTCGGGGTTATCGACCGGAGATAACTCCCTTGTTAGGTCACGTGCAAATTTGGAGAAATCCTTGGTTTTTGGAAATTCGGCACCGAACTTATCGAGGATAAGCTGAAGGTAGTCTGTACCGTCGGAGCCGATTTCTATACCGTACCGAGCGAACATCAGCCTGATGGGGAGGGTGAATCCAGGCTGGTCGACCTTCACGCCGGTTAGCCCCCTCTCATTGGTATCGGTATCCCGCACACCGAAAAGTATTCGGATCTGATCTTCGTACTCGCTACCAGGGGGACAGAAGATCATCAGCAGCGTCCCTTCACGTGTAACCGCTATCAAGAAGAAATCGCCGGGCTCAAACCTGTTACTAACATCGTTAGATTTGTAATAGAGACGCCACTCGGGAGAGCGGTTAGGGTCTTGGTAGCGTGTATCGTACCAAGTAACTGTATCCTCGCTGATGATCGGCTCGCCTTCCTCCTCAGTGAGGTAGACAAGCATTGCGGCAATCTTTATCTGGCTGCCGTCATCAGGAGTTCCCAAGTCTTTGCCAATGCCTGCCTTGATCAGCCCGCCTATTTCGTGCTGATTTGACACAGGACTGGCATCGACGGCTGTAAGGTATTTGAATGCGGCGGACGAGAATACATCGGCAAGCAGCTCGAACATGCTTAACTCTTATGATTAAAATACTATTGGATAAGCTTAACCTAGATTAAATTCTAACTCATCAACAAGTTACATTTTTGATAGTTATGCTGTATATATTCGCGAAGTCATACGGAATCGCCACGGGTTCTTGAGACGACTTTATAAGCTCATAACAAAGCAACCTGCTAAGCAACTTCACGACGTAACTATCGAGTTTGTTAGACAAACAACAACTTCTGCATTTTAATCAACAAACATGCAGAAATCGCGTGTTTTCACACATCCTTAAACTGCTTTGATAGCAAATGAGGCCGCGACTAACTCGATAACTACCGCATTCCATTTACAGCATACTTTGACATGACAAATAATATTTGTTTTAAATATACGTACTCCTGAAGCTTTTCTCATTGACGTGGGACTGTTTCGAAGCATATTTTACACAAACACACTGCTATCTGACTGTTAGTAGTACTTCTGGAAGGAGATTTAGACATGAGTAGAAACATACATAGCTATGGCTCAGCTTGAAGAAGCTACCACTAAGCACAACGCCACATTCGACGAAGCAAACAAGATCTTTTCAGATACAGAGAAGGGTCTTAATAAAATTAATATTAACTTCTGGTACCAATACCCACTTTTCCCAAGACTTCCCGAACCACCTTCAGGAATGCCTAGTATACAGCCTCAGCATTTTCCCCTTCAGCCTTTCACCGTGACCACCTATCAACCAGGTTATATCTCTGGAAGGCTAGTAATCAGGAAAGTAATTTCCGAATGCGATTATGTGCGTGATGCTTGGGGCAACATACTTTACGGGCCTAGTTATTTTCCCTACACAAAAAAGATAAATGATAATGTGGGCGATGAAACTCCTGTAGCAGATAGCTCGAGAGAGCTAAGAGTTATGGTAATTGAGACCTTACCAATGTTTCTCGAGTTTGTTCGCTCATCGATCACGACAAATACTCAGAGTCTCAACTGGGCACTAGGTAATATGCTTTCTAAATAAATTTCAATTCGTTCAGTTTGGGAAATACTTTCGTAACGGAACTAACGTCCTGAGAAGTAATACAAACATGTTGGCGAAAATGGCTAAGCCGCCGACATGTTTGTATCCTAAATTGGTCAAGAAGTGAATCGCAGCTTCTTCACTAGACGCCTATTAGCTTCATGCAGCACTAAGTTAAAGTGTCGCGAAATAAACTCTGCAGCGGGTTTGAAACGCAGCGGAAAACCAATCAGGCAACATGCGCTTGTTAGCCCTTTGAAGCCAGAATTTTGATTATTTCATTATATTCAATGTTACTTTCCTTCATGAGTATATGAACGGCTTTATGGCAGTTAGGACAAAGAAGCGCTAAATCTTGGGGTTTGATGGTGTACTTTTCTGAGTAAGTAGAAATTGGAGTCTTGTGGTGTGCCTCAATATACTTAACTCCATATTTTTTATGAAAATCCAATGAACATATTTCGCAGAACCATGAGCGAGCATTCTTTACTGCGGAAACTACCGTCTTGCTTCTTTCTGCCATCAAATGGGTGACATAACGACGCTCACCTTCTTGATACAGCACCTCGCTCTGATCATCAACTTCATCCTCAAACAATGAACCTTTTCGAGTAAGTACAACGAATTTTTCTTCGATCTCTGAAACAGAAAAATCACCTTCGTAAAGCCATTTTTCCTTTGACTCTGTGAACAGGAGGATAGGATAAAGATGCTGTGGTTGCTTTATTAGAACATCGTTGGCCTTTTCCTGAAAATTAACCTCTCCATTCCTTGCTTTAAATGAATAGTGAAATACCGATTTTGTATCGTCAGACCAGCCATCTTCTTCATATGATCCGGGACGAGTTTTTATAATTACAGCTTTCACGGACGGTAACTTTCCAATCCAGTTTATGCCTTGCTGAGGTGTATTCCAGATTGCAAACTCAGAACCCGACCAATACTGCGAGGACTCAACCTTAGAGTACTGAATTAGGTCAAATAAATTTCTCTTTGAAACTGTATCTCCAGCGACAAGAGAAAATAAACTTTGTGGCTTACTCAATTCCATGTGCACGCTCTAATGTTTGTAAGGGCTAACGTCTTAGTCTTTATGCGCTGTTGGCAGGGCATAAATCGCTTGTTGGACTTGACCACTACAAGTGGCATAGTGTATTTATGCCTTAATATGTGGAAGGAAGCTCGCCTCATGGGTAGGAATACGTTCCCAAGTGACCATAACACCACTTGGTAGCTCGACAGGTTCTCCAGATGAAATACTCAGCATGAATGCTACGACAGACTCCTCTCGAGGATTTCTTTCATTGAGGTCGTTTTCTGATGCAGGTATGTACCAAATCCCTCCAGCAGAACGCCAAACGGATGTACTAATGTTTATTGAATAAAATGCACCTAAGGGATAAGCACCGTCGGTAGACCGACATCCATAAAGCCGTCGAATTGCCTCTGTAAGTGGATAAATTACCCCTCGGATATTGCGTCGAGAGTCAGGCATTGGTCTATAAGGCATTTCAGAATCTCCTCTTCTTATAGTTGAGGGAAAGTTCTATGGAATGATCATTCTTTTTACAACTTCAGCAATTTCCATTAAGTCACTATCCGCGGTTAAATTTCGTCCCAAAAATGGTGCTATAACTAACTTCGTAGCGTTATCTGAACTAAGAACCGATAAGCTGTTTCGCTCGCCTATCTCATGTTTTGTCTCTTTGAAAGATTGTGGTGCACCGTCCCCCCAAAATGCAAGCTTGAACTCTTCCAAAAAGCTCCTACCAAAGCAGACAATAACTTTTGGCTTAAACTCTTTTACTAATTGATGTAGAAGCTTGAATCGATGGTGTGCGCAATATGTTTGGTAATGGTATTTAATACGAGTTTTTGTCAGTTCAATATGTTCAACTGACCATTCATCAATGTTTGTTGCCGGAAGAGGAAATAAGTTAACTTTAAACTCATTTGAATCCGCTTCGCAGTATTTTTGGCGCATGTAATCTCGATAATCACCTTTGTAATCATATGCATTGCATAATATCTTTGAGATTTTTTGATCAAACTGCCATTTTAACAATCTAGGATTTTCGTTCTTCCAATCCTTTGATAAATAGGGCACAGCATAATTCGATATGGCATAGGTAGGTCTAGTCATCCCCGATGTGATCCTTTCATCAGATGACCCCCACTCTATACCAGAAAACCAAAGCGGAGCTCGAATATTGCCCCCATCGCAACCTATTAAGCTCCGTTCTAAAGAACTGTAAAAATCATCCATAAATGTATACTACGCCGCTATAGTCTCCGTTTAATTGTTACGTTATGACTGACGAGTAAATAGATCAAGCTTCTTATGTTTCAACTAACTTACTCAGCAAGCACTTCAAAAAAACAAATGATATTTATTCGATTTTTGCATTTTAATTATGATTAAAGTGCAGTTTTCGCGAGTTATAGCGCTTAAACGATGTGTTTTGCGCATTATCGTGACAAACTTGTGTAAAACTCGATTTATGCAGCACAATGTGCATAAATAATCACAAATCTATCAGTCTTAGACGCTCACTTGTCATTTCAGCAAAAAGCGCTTTAGTCAATAACTAAAAAGTAAGTATAAGCATTCATCAGCCCGAAATTGAGTTGACCACTACGCTAAGTCAGCGGCGTACAAAGCAGGCGAATTAACAAAGTAATAGAACTCGGTATGCCCATTATCCAGATACTCAATTCATACCTGGATATGGACTAAAACGGTGGTTAGCCTGAGAATTATTTAATCAATAAGGCTTCATTGAGGTCAATTTTGACGAAAGCGTAAAATTTTACTTTAACTTAGAATTCAGCACTTACTTAGCTCTAATATCGATTTTGAAGCCTCAGTATATTTTGCAGCTGAAAGTGTTTCCCAACATTCCTTTTTCTTCGCCCACTCTGAAATCATTCGACCTTTAGAGGTCTTGTGGAGTTGATCATTTATTTCCTCTGCCCATGTTAAAATTTGAGCAGACAGAGTCTGAGAAATTTGCTGATTCTTCCAGATAATACTTAGATCGAGCATTTCACCAAGGTACTTGGATAATATGGCTACGGTATAAGTTGTAATGTTGGCCTGAAAGGCTGGGAATTTTTTGCGGATTTGTTTTTGAGCCTCTTTGAAAATAATGATCTGTGCAATCATCTCTTTGTAATCAGAGGCATTAAGGTTGCTTCCATCTGCGGCATTCATCATTTCCATGAAGGCTGAAAAGTTTTTTTGTCCACCAAGACTAACCAAATCCGGCCTCTGTTTCCAAGTACAAAGATACTTGGCAAGCTCAGTTTTGGTTATCTTACGTGATACTGGCATCAATAATTGAAGATGTTTGATACCAGTAGGGGTTTTCCCCTCACGTTCAAGCATGACTTTGTAACTACCTGAGGCTCGTTCATAAAACCAGCGGCCAAAGCCATCTGGGCAATAAGTTGACATTGCAAGCTTTTCTATTGCTATATGGAAGGGTCGATTAGCTGAAAGGTCCGAGGCATTGACCTTATTCTGGCTGTTTGCATAGCGTGAAATATCAGCTACTAGAGCCTCCTCCTGAGCAAAGTCAGTCGCTTTAAGTACAATAATTTTGGTTGGAACACGAACCTGACGAAGATCAGTGCTAGGAAATTTTTTCTTAGTGAAAAACATCGATGCTGTCGTTTGGCCACCATTCACAATTTGCATCCCTTTGAGCCATGCAATGCCGGGACCTCCATCTACTGTTTTTCCTAGTCTAGCCTCGTCAGCAACAATCACAATTCCATTGTTGTACGCCATGAAACGCTCCGGCTGCTCTCGTAACGTATTGCTTATCCCTTTATTGACCTTACCTGTTTGACTAAGATATGAACGAACATTAGCCTCAAGAATTCGTGGACCATACTTATCATATAAAAAACGTAGGGCCTCGCCGGGCATTACTGTCATCGCGTAATCATATTCCTCCATTTCGTTTGAAACCCAGACACAAGGCAAAGGACCGCCTGAAACATCGTCAAAGTTCACAACTAATTCGTCTCGTGGTTTCCCTTCTTGCCAATGGTTGTAGAGACGTTGGATATCCATAATCTCCAGCCCAACAACTTTCCCCTTGATCTGCCTTGACTTAAATTGCTTTGTTTTGACCTTTCCGTCGGTCAAAATAAATATGCGAATTTGGTCAAGATTTGAATAATTTTGTTCGATGGTCAAAACTAGTGGATAGGCATCTGAAGATTCGTCTAATTTTGAAGCAAGCTTACCTTCAACGCACATATTTAAAAAACGAGAACAATGTTCTGCTGCTTTAGTTGTTACGGAATCGGGGATATGAACCACTTCATCAGCGCCTTGATAGAGGCTAATAAATAAATCTAGTTGCTCTCCATCCTCTGAAAGTGCAAAGCCGCTCAATCGTACGTTAGCCCCCCCTACTTTGGCTTCATAATGGCAAACCTCAGGCTCTTCGAATGTCATCCCGATTTCTGCCATATGTTTACTCACAACCTCTGTAAAAATCAGCTCAGGAAATGGCATTTCCTCGCCGACTTGATTTGCTCGAGCAGCCATTTCCTCGCGGACTTCACGTTGTGTCTGTTGCAGAAAATCAGCTAAATCCACTTATATCCCCTTAATTAAGTTAACAACATCATGAATCGAATATTTTTCTTTTCCAACATTATCGAGGTCTATCTCGTAGCGAGCACTGCGAACACCAAAAGGGACATTTCCAACAGTAAGTCGAGGAAAACCTTGGTCTACTAATAAATACACGGTTTCTACATCAATAAATTTTCTACTGTAAAGATCGGAATGAGCATCCGTATAGCCAATTTGAAGAAGAGATGAGGACAACATCCACGCAGCAGTTTCATCAGTTTCAAACCTTTCCAGTAACCTACGCACCCTTTCAGGTAAAGTTGTCCCCTCTTCCGCAATCCGATAACGGCAACCACATACAAAAAGAGGGGCACGCACCGAATCGTCCAGCTGTTCTAACGATTGAATGGTGGCTCGAAATCCAGAGCTGGCCAGCGTGCTCTTGACTTCGATAGCCCCTGATCCCAACTCGAAATCTTGTAGCCCATCGAGTGGTCCAACCCAAGACTCTAAGGCCATATAATTCGGCAGTCCTGCGTTAAGTAAATCCTCTAGGCATGTTAATTCTCCAACTAAGCCTAACTCTACTTCTGGTCTCAACCCTACAGCGTCTCTAGCCATAAATAACTGCCACGCTCTAATTCTTCCGAAAAAAAGTTGAAACAGTTGATTTTCATTACAACTATGGCTGGCTGCCAATGTCGATACAATGTCAGCTGACATCATAGTAAACAGATCGAGACTACCTTGAGGTTGGCGAACTAAGCCAAGCCAATTGCAAGAACTGTCGCCAAGTTCAGCAAGAATAACCCTGAACCCTTTTCCTTGCGGTAATGATGAAAAGTGTGGCAAACGCAAAGACGTGAAACCGATTAGTAAAGCTTCCTCATTTCCCGGAAAACGTCTAGCTGCTTGCAATTTGATAGTGCTATGAGTTGATAGTGGGATACTACGCCACCCCACATCTTCGCCGTCATCAGTTAAAGCTCGCCATGCAAGAGATATTTCATCTTTAGTCAGCAGCGCCATATTCCTGCTCCCAAAGTACATTATTAACCTTATATTCGACTTTTTTCCCCGAATTACTTCCTGGAAAACTTATGCCGAATCCAACAATTGGATCGGTATTGTTTGGGAAGTCAATCCCTGCAGAATCGGGGTCAAGCATATAAATAATTAGCACGCCTCTTTCCGGATGAGGTTTAATCCCCTCAGCTCCAAAACCTCGGACTTTGCGTAAAAAAGGACCGTTTGGTACATCTGGCTCAATCTTGCCCTCACGGCGACCGGGATCTCCATGAAATACTTTTTGTGTTTCCTTCAGCGCGGCCAGCCATGCATCCTCATCCAAATCAATCCCTTCATCTCTTGGCGAAAGAAGACGACGAATAGCATAACGGTCTAAAAGATCTGGTTTGCCAGTCCGCTTTGCAAGTGGGACATCAATGCCGCCAACATTTTGCATTTTTTCAGTTACTTGACCGCCTATTACTGTAACAACCCAAGAAGTTAACTCTCCATCAATAGCCATATTTGTAATGAATTTAGACAATAATTTACTGTTAACTTTCATAGATTCTGGATGAGTTTCATATTGGCTAAGAAAGTCGCAGATTTGTTCCCATGGCACATTTTCCCACATGGCTCCTGTCCATTTGTCTGGACTCTTTCCTCGTTGTTTATCAGGAATTTTGCTAGAAATGCCAATTTGAGAAGTTAACGCTTTAAATGCATTGAAGTTTTTCTTAATGCGAGCGGAGTCTCTAAAAAAAGATACCGTTTCAACTACGCTGCCGCTAAAAGAAAGATAAAGAGAACGAGCTGTTCGCATCTTCAATCGGGACGTTACCATTAATACAGGATGAGATTTGACTTTGAGTCCATAGTCCCGTGGTGTGCCTCCGCAAGCAACCATAGTATCGAATTCTTCGCGTAGTTCTTCAGCAGCATCCGCGATATGTTCAAACCACTCGACTAAATCTTCCGTTGTATACAAGCGACAAAGGTCTAGGTAGCCGTGACGATAACCAAACCAGCGCCCCATTTGCATTAACGTATCGTACATACGCGATGCCCGCAGAAAATAACTAGTGCAAAGTCCCTCAAGTGTTAAGCCTCGTGCCAGCTTATCTCCACCGATGGCAATGACTTTTAATCCAGTTGGGCTATCAACATAATCAAGAGCATCTTTTGCGGAACCGTTGATCATTCGTACGTCAATTTCACCGATCACGTCAAGTAATGCATGACACACATCACTCCAATTTTCGGTCTCTTCAGTGATAGTACTTGGAACTATGCTTTCTACTTTTATTGATGTTGGGGCAAAGTCATTACGCCAAAGAGATTCTATTCTGGCGAGAACCGGTTCGTGACCGATTTGTCTTGCCATACGTTGTTGCATATTTTGGATATGTCTTTCAACCCGTTCATGTACAACTTTTTGAACAGCATTAAATCTGGTCACATGAATTAGCATAGAACTATGCTTATCGCCTTGCCCCCTGATTTTTCTAACCGCACATGAAAGTAAGAAAGCATCGATTGCTTCAAGTAAGGACGGTGGAAAACCAACTTCTGAGGGATATTCTGGTCGGTGAGTACTTTGATGCTTAGTAGGTATCCATCCTGACTTACCATCTTTAGAACACTGATCATCAATGGTCCGCACCAACGGCAAATCACCTTCACGACTGTCAATACTTGCAAGACCAAATACTCGAGCAGGCCCAATATAATTTGAAGGCGCACCAAGATTAATTATGAAAGCTGAAGGGAATAGATCAGGCCCTTCGTCTTTTGTTTCTCCTCGCTCATGAATGAATATATTAGCAAAAGGCGTTGCAGTGTATCCAACATAAGCCTTGCGACTAAAAGTATGTAGTATTTTGCGAATCAAACTGTTGATAGCTGTTGGCTGGTGATCTAAATCTGGTTTACCGTCTTGTGCAATAACCATCTCTCCTGTATCAACAGAAGCATGGTCTGCTTCATCATCAATGACGAGAAGGGGAAGTTTGGTCACAACTTTTCGTCCGGATTCTGTGTCAGTTGTATCTGCTACATGATCTTGAATCCACTTATAAAGGCGCTGTAGGACAGTTTTGTTTTTCTTAACAACAAAAAGCCAAGGGCGTTGTTCAGGTGTGATACCAAGATTCCTCGCCACGCTAGCACTGAAATCTCCATTATTTGTACGATTTGTAGCGTAATTAGGGCGAATCGATAGATCACCATCAAGCTCACCGACACCGATAATTTTTAGCTTGTCCTTAAAGGGGCTTGTCTCATAACCAAGAAAACCTTCATCAAGCCGCATTTGCGTTTGTGACCGCAAATTATTATGCATTCCAGCAAGCACTATAATAATTTTATACCCAGCGTCTGCCGCCTTGCATATAAGACCTGTATAGTTAGCGGTCTTACCAGATTGAACATGTCCAACAACTAACCCGCGACGGTCCCATGCACCATCCCTTAAAGGGTTTTCAAGCAAACCCAGCACATGATCAGTTGAATCATTTAGCCCTCTTATGGCACTGTAGGGTAACTTTGACTCTTGCCATTCGCTGTAACGCTGCCAGTATCGCCACCCTTGTTTTCGTTCTGTGGTCAACCAAGGTTCATGTCCATCATTATTTATTAATGACGCGTCCTTTCCGATCCAAACACTGAATCTTCGGATCAACTCTTCGATAATCCAATTTCGATCTATTGTTTCATTCCAAGGAGGGTTTAGTATTAGCACTATCGAAATTTTTTCGTCGATTAGTGTAGGGGTAATCAAGGATTTGTCCTGTTCTCCCTGCAATAACACCTGAACAATTTTCAATACTTCTAAACAGGTTGTCTCATTTTTTAACGTCACGAATATTTCTCACTTCAAGGTTGATCTGGCAAGGCTGTAATCAATTCTGGATAATTGTGAAATGGTTCTGTACGCAACAAACGCTCACGAGCCATCTGTGCTGACATTCCTTGTTGCCTTATTAGAGTTAAGTACATTACTTCCAGTATCTCGGTGACTTCAGTCGAAGGGGCGGCATCAAAACCGGTTCTTGGCGTCTCTTTATTTTCTGCTGTATCAAGCCAAATTCGCTGTACAGGAACGGTTTCTTCGATAACTCTCAACATTGCCAAGATTTGTGGTAATAAAATTCCGGCATCATCAAGTACAAAACGCAATGCAGGGTGAGCCCTATCGAGCCTATATCGTACCCCACCAGAAAAATGTTCAGTCTTCCAAGCTGGTTCAACGACTTGACCTTTCCCCCCTTTTGAGACTCGCCCTCTATGGGCAAAAGCCTTGCGTGCTCTCGATCGTGTGGCTTCGGCCATTCTTATCAGCCAGCCCCTAAGAGCTACTGGGGGTCTTGCTATTGATTTGCGGATATCAATCTTCCATTCAGCATCAACTGAATTAGGAATATCAAGACGTATGCGCGCTAGACGATGAGCTTCATCTTTGGTCCAAGCTCGTCCATGCCCTAATCCTAACCAGCTACCAGCAACTAATAGCCGTTTATTTCGATACACATAAAATCCCTGCTGAGCAGTCCAACCATCTGGCCCTTGAGCTGATTCAAACTCCTTATTAGACAGACGATCTTTATGCGGTAAGACATGACACTCAATCTCGACCTCGGGTGCATTAGGTATACGAGCGGATGGTGAATGCCATGGTTTCGATGGATGCCCTGTGAGGAAAGGATCCCATGGAACCAGCCTGCGACCGTTAAGCTTAATTCTTAGCTTGGGGTTATTCCCCTCCAAATAACGGTGGAATACCATGGAAATATGACGGTCTACTTTATCTATTAGATCGAGAAAATCTTGTTCGGTAAAACCAAGAGTTACTATTCTGTCTAGTAACTCCCACAGAATAAATGTGCCACGTTCGGCCTTAATTAACGGCTCTAACAATACCTCAGAACCCTCAGCGGGACCTTCTAATAAATACCAGCCATCATCATTGCTCGACGCTAATACATCTAAATCCCAGCGTAAGCATTGCAGCCCATCATCAGCAATCGAGGCGACGGTCAAACGCCTACATTGAGAAAACGAAGCTGTTTTTAGACCTAACCCGAACCGTCCAAGATCATTGATAGCTCTCTCTTCTAAAGGGTTTGTAGCTCCAAGACGCAGGGCTAGATCAATTTCTGTGGCTCCCATACCACAACCATCATCTTGGATCGTTACTCTGCTGCAGTCACCATCCCACACAAAATTAAGATCTACATTCAGTGCGTTAGCCGCAATACTATTATCTATGATATCGGCGAGAGCAGTTGCCGTATTGTACCCAAGGCCGCGCAAAGCTTCGATCATCGCAGCAGCCTTAGGCGGAGCGTGTCTAGTCCCTTTCCTCACATCCATCAATTCAGCTGACAATCTTTATCTTCCTTTATATTTTCATCAGTAAAGCCATTCAATTTAATTGAATTTTTTGGTTCATCATAGTCTTCTAGTAAAGCTCGTCTACTTGGAGCTCTAAGCTTCTTCAATGCCTTTGCTTCTATTTGTCGTATTCTTTCCCGCGTTACCTCATATATTTTGCCAACTTCTTCTAAAGTCATTTCCCGTACATTAATACCAAGCCTATAACGAATAATCTGCGATTCTTTTTCATTAAGTGTTGATAGCGCTTTAAGAATAGATTTTCTTAAATCATCTTCAAGATAAATAGCTTCAGGCGTTAGCTCAGATGATTTAAGGATCTCTTCGAAGTTGATATTTCTTGGTTCCTCTAATTCTATGTCATCGAAAAGTATTGCATCCGTTTTAATATCTTCAAACTTAATGATTTTGTCAGTAGTACAATTTAGCACTAATGCCAGCTCTTGAGTTGTTGCTGATCTTTGGTGTTGTTTCAGAAAATCAAGCTTTGTACGTTCAAATACGTTTAACGACTCGACCACATGAACCGGATGGCGAATTAGGCGAGCTTGGTCTGCAATAGCTCGCGTTATAGCCTGTCTGATCCACCACGTCGCATAAGTCGAGAACTTGAAACCTTTACGATAATCAAATTTCTCTGCAGCTTTCATGAGGCCAATATTTCCCTCTTGAATCAGGTCATTGAACTCAAATCTATATCGGTACCGTTTAGCAATTGATGCAACCAAACGTAAGTTTGCTAACACTAATTGGTTACGCACATTTTCGTAGATACGGAGATACTTGAGAATTATCTTGGTTGTTTCGCTGGGTGTTAGGCTGGCTGAACCTGCATAAAGGGCATTGATTTCCGAGGGGGTAGGCCTTGGTACATAGGATTCAGTAAAGTCTTCAGACTCACCAGTTCTAACCCGAATAACTAAGTCATAAAATCCTGTATGAACCGAAGCTTCTTGCCAAGTCAACTCATCACCTTCTAGGTTGTCCCACCTAGTTAATTCATCTTCTTGATTTTTTTCATCTTGTTTAGAAAGTAGATTACCACTTTCTGTATCATCACAGTTATCGATTGGTAACTCGGATTTAGGGAACAGTAACGACCATTCTGGCTCAGACATACCTGCGCAAACCTTGCAAAGTCCAATAAGCGCACTGTCCATACGCTGACCAAGTCGTTCCTCACCGAGTCTATCTAATAGATCATATTGTTGTGACTCGTTATGATAGACACGACGAGGCTCAGCCTTCTCAGAAACAAGATCTTCAAGCTGCTCTAATATAGAGCTGATTAGCTCACCATCTGATTGTTCATATATTACACTTTCCAATGAATCATCAATTGCAATGTAACCAAGATCAGAATTAAAAAATTCGCTAATCTCTGTATCATCAATTATCAGACCTAGATCTTCTAATAATCGCATTAAGTAATGAGTCACATCGGTGTGCTTTTCGTTAAAATCTACCTCACAGGCTATTTCGACTTGCCGAACAAGCAGTCTTCCGGACTTAAGCCCTTCCAAAATCAGGGCTGAAATCGCAGGGAAATCATCAATATTTTCGAAAGAGAAGCACGCAACATCAGGAAGATCAAAATCAAAATGTGACCAATCTGCATCATTATCTACTGGACGGTGTTTGCTTATGGATTGCTGAATAGCGTCAGCATTATGGCAAAAGGTGTCATCAAACTCTGGCTTGATAACATCCACCTCCATCTCCCAGCCAAACAATTCCTCATGCGGGGCATTTTCACCAGAAGATTCAACTAAGGTTAAGGAGGTAAATTTGTTATTAATATGAGAATCAAGAGCAAATTTCGAAGAATGGCTATCTAAACTGCTACCGATTGAATGCAGGGGCCACTCCTGATTTGACAGTGATAGCTGCTTAATCTCATTTTGCGCTGGATTTTCAGCAATCAATTCAGTTTTGATTTCTGAAGTTGGAGTTACACGTTCAACACTCAAATCCTTAATAGAGCACTGGATGGCAGTCAATTCATCAAGTAGAAACACTACATTTGAATGGCCGTGTCTACTGGCAATTTCTAGTGCTGTTTGACCAGCGTTATTTTTATGGTGCGGATTAGCTCCAGCTTCTAGTAAAAATGAACATACCTCGTTGTGCCCAAACATGGCAGCGATCATCAAGGGCGTAAAGCCTGTTGAATCAACAGTATTGACGGAGTGACCCCTTTTTACTTGAACATTAACAGCTGCCAGTACTCCAGATTTGACTGCTAACTTCAGCAAAGGGTTAATTTTTTCAGGGGATTCTACGTCCATAAAGTCCATTATCCATTATTAAACAGGCTGGAAGTCTAAAGTTGTCCCGCTGCTGTTGTTCCATTTATTTTGCACCTCTAAGTTTAGGTAAACACCTCAACTAAGCGTACTTGAACTAATCCTATGGTTTTCGTAGTCATTGCCACTGTTCACGATTATTGCAGTGCTAAGTCAACCCCAATCGGCCTTGTTTACTTATTACATATATCATTTAAGAGCCTATTTTGCTGGTAAATAGCACTAATATGTGAACTTTATTAAAAAATTGTACCGTTCAACCCTATATGGACAAATACAATCAACGGCTGTAGAAATATCAAATAACTCAGAGCATGAGCCGTTTGTAATTGCCTAAACAGAAATCTCAAACAGTTGACTACGTAAACTTCAGTTTGCTTATTTGTTTAATCCCCTGCACTTGCTCCAACTCTTCAATCCCAATGCCGTCCTAAATATCGCGCAAAAAGCCCTGCAAAGCTCCTCTCATTACGTTGGGCTGTTGGCAATACAAAATAATTGCGAACAGTAAAAAGCAGCCCTGCCACGCCGCAAGCAATACCCACATAATGAAATACGCGTATCCAACGGTGATTAATGACTTCTAGGCCTTGGTTAACACTACTCCCCACTTGAGTGACATGCACAGAGCTTAACCAATAGGGAACGGCATAGTAGAAGAGTAGGAACGTGATTAGGCCATATAGGAAAGCACCACACCAAGACAACCGACTAACGATAAACACTGAGTCTGATATTATTTGGTTGGCGTGGCTTCTGCGTCTGTAGCGTCTTCCCATGACATAAATTCCTTTAGTTAAGCTTCTCTAGCACCTTAACGATAACGAGCACATTGCCACTCTAGCTCTGGGTTACAATGGTAAAATTGGCTCATCAAACTTATCGTATAATGATTCAGACATAGTATGCACATAGAGTCTTGGGCCACCTATTTCTGAACCTTCGTTATATATATCCAACAAATATAAAATCACATCGTTAACACTTTTTAGTTTATGTACTTCCTTCAATGTCTGAAGCGCCACCTGAGTCTCATGTTTAAGGCGGATTTTCTTCCTACGTTTTTCGTACATTGTCCTTTTAAAGCTTTTGAGGGTTTCATGGCTTAAATAATCAAACCAATCATATATAGACATGAATGAACTGTCTTCTAGTTCAAGCTTGCCCGTCTTTTTAACAAAAGCATTCAAGTCATCCAGCATCCGCGGATGTTCATTTTTCTCAACTAAAAAAAATAGTTTATCAAGAGAATCATTGATGACGTCAAACTTCCATTCTAGCAATTTACTCATTTAATTTCCCTCTGCTACAAGCCCACAATTCCATTGATAGTGATTAAAGTACGATACTTTAAACTTGGTATAAAGCACGTTTTCCACATAAACGTCAATATTGAAAGTTCGAACTCTTTGATATGGTTGTTGTGGTTAACTAAATTTCCCATCGAACATTTTTACTTTCTCTTCGGTTTAGGTAGAGTACTTTTAGTCCGATTTGCTTTTTTATAAGTATCAATTAATGCAACAATCAAAGTTTCATATGAATCAGCATCAAGTTTTTTTCTTAACTCGTCTAACTGCTCTTGTGTCGATTTATTGATTGAAATTCTGCCCCGACCTTTCTCATATTTTTTATCACGACACCTTCTAAGATAATTTTCCCATGCAGGCTTTTTTACTTTATCGATACATACCTGAAACTCTGCAAATTGTTCCTTTGGTAGTTTATTTTTACTATTAAGTAACTGTCTACAACGTCTCTCAATAACTTGTTCATTATGAACTTTAAGGGCCTTGAACCATTCCTCCATATGCTGGTTAATAAAGTTAAAATTTAATTTTCGGTTAGCTAACATACCATTTCCTTGACTACGAGATTACTACAGTAACTACGCCCCATACGCACTAACAAAACTAAAGCCGATCACATAAACAGTCAATCAATTCATCGTCCCGTCGGTAAGCATTATGATAAAGCTCAACCGAAAACAAATTCGTCGTCCCGTCTTAATTTCAGATTTTTGCAGCTCAAATTCATCATCTCGATGAAGTAAATCGCCAACTAGAAAAATCAATCGTCGTCCCGTCGAATTTAGCGTTCACCTATTTAATTTAGCATAATTCAAAGCATCGTCCCGTCTATGCATCTAAATCATAATTTCTACATAATGCATTGTCTAATAAGGTGTTTCTAGAACATATCTATCCAGCATGATTGTAGTCATCATCACTAATAGCTATCTCTAAAACTGAAAGCTTGCAGTTATGAACGAGTAGACACAGCACTAGATAGCAGTATCTAAATAGCTACAAATTGTAATCTGTAAACGGATCTGTGATTGCAGAGAAAGGTGATTCAGTGATGAAAAATCGAATCTGTAAATCAAGAGATCGGTTCACACCGATCACACAAACAGATCCAATTAGGAGATTTACAATGGCTATTAAACGTAAACAAATTAGCGATGAAAAAGCACCAGCAACTAAGCACGCTAAAAAGAAACCGAAGAAAACTAAGAAAGTGAAATCAACGTCGTTAGCTGCCAAAAACAAGCAAGCTATCAAAGATGACGGCTCGAATAAATCATTTCCAAAGTCGAAGTTGGTATCAGAATTATTCAACGACGAACGCGATTTTAAATCCGCCTTTGACGGTACATTTAAACTCTCTCGTGATCACGTTAAACACTTAGGTAGTATCGTTAAAACATCGCAAATTGAACTCAAGCAAGCACTATTCATCATACATGAGAATAAAGGTTATAAAAAACTTGGTTATGCGGACTTTAAAGCCTATGTCGAAAATAATCTCAAAATCTCGTATGACGTCGCGCTCAAACAAGTTTGGGCTGCAAGAGTAGCGCATGTGGTTAACGGACCACATGCTATTGGTTTCTTTAGTGACAACTCAATGCTACCAATGAAGGACTTAACAGATGAAGAAATTCAAGATGTGGTTGAGCATATTGAAGAAGAACACGGTGAGGACATTACTATCAACGGTAAATACACCCGCAAGATAGTCGAAGCCGCGATGCGTTCACTTGACCTACTCGATAAAGATGTTTCGGATGATGGTCTAGATTTGGAAGTCGATGATGAAGTCGAAGAGGATACTGATCTAGATGATAGCGACGATGAAGATGATAGCAACAATGAAACTCTAGACTCTGATTTGGAAGCTAAGATATCGACTAAGCAATCATCGAAGCCTAAACAATCCAACGCAGAGGAAGTCAAACAACGTAAATGCCATCATCAGTTCCTTAAACAGTTCAAGATTAAGGCGACTGAATGCAAAAATAGTAAAGCCATCTTCGATGCATTTATTGAAACGGATGCAGGTAACAACCTTAAGATAGTCACACTAGCTATCGAGTTGCTCTGTGCGCATTCAGTTGAATTGGTAAAAGCAACTACAACTAAATTGGAGGCTCAAGATGAATAAGCTCTCCAAATTCATTAAGCGCGTCCTGTTCGACAAATTGGCGATTGTCTGTCACTGCTTAGATTTAGACCACCGTGAAACCATTGTGCGTAATCTGTTCAGCATAGTTGAAGCTATTGTCGGTCATGAAGAGGTTGTTCAGCCTCAGGTAATGAAGTCCTTAGGCGGCTATCGCTATTCTGTTAAATTGCCATTACTGGAGCCGATTGATTGGGTAAGACCAGTAAATGGAGAGCCTCATTTGTTCATTCAAGTAGGTCCCTACGCTCCGAATAGACCTTTCATCCGGTTTGAATTTAAAGGATTCCCACTCAAGCGAGAGCACTATTATATCGCTCGGTTATGGCTCGAAAAGATTATACCTGCCTCCGCCCATTTTCTACTAACCAGCGAGGAAATGAAGGTAACAACCCTTGATATAGCCCTTGATTTGATGGTTGATATTAATAGCATTTGCGTTAATTACGCGAGATCGCAAACATCAGGAGTCTTCTTCGCTAAAGATGGTAGGATTGGAATGATAATATTGGGTAATAAGAAAAGTGGTTGCCGCATAACTGCTTATGATCGTACCGCGAACTGTAAGGCTAAAAATCTTCCTACAAGTGACGAGCCAGAGACACGTATAGAGTCACAATTCAAACCCAATTGTAAATTGTCGCAATTAGAGAAGTTCTTAAGGCAACACAGTTACCTTGAGAGAATCCAACTATATGATTTTAGTGAATTAAAAAAAATACCTACTTTACACCCGCATACGCTCATGGCTATTACAGGTTACGGACTCAAGCCTACATTACAAAGTACTCCTAAGCATGAACGGCGCAAAATGCAAAGTCAGCTTAAGAAATGTGTGTTGCTTTCGCTTGATGATGAAGCTGTGAAAGATGTTGTCATGAAAGAACTCAAAAAATTGCGTGGGTTAATGTCAGAGCACTCAGGCTCGAAATCAAACCAAGCGCAGAAGATACGTAAGATGTTTCGTAAACAATACGGTGCGATTACATCCAAGTGTGAGTAAATAAGCCAATCAAAGGCCAAGGGGAGCTAAGTTGCTCCCCTTTTTATTGTTCCCAACCGTGTCAAAAACAGTGGCTGAAATTTAGTCCTCAAAGTGATATTATGAATGTGTTTCTAGTATCACTTTTCCCTTCTCGTTCAACCCTCTAAACACAATTCAATTTATACACTTACTGGAGTTCTCTATGACTACAGCGACCCCTTATGCGCTGTATTTGAGCCGCCTGTCTATTAATAGTCAGCGCTCTATCAGCTCACAAATGCGCAGTATTGCGCGGCTCATGCAGTGGCAAGAAGACAGTCTCGATGACAAGCTGTGTCAGATTGACTATCAACAAGCACTGCAAATACGCGCTGTGATGACTCATGCACAGTGGTCAGCCCGTTCCATCAACCGCGCCATGATAGCGATTAAGAATATCGTCAAAGTGGCGGCCTTGATGAACAAAGCCGATTTATCGCAAGTTGCAAACTTACAGACCATTAATCAAGTAAAGCACGGTGAGCATCAAGGTACGCCGCTAAGCACAGAGCAAGTGACCGCGGTATTGGATTACTGTAAAACGCAAAAAGGCACCTTTGCTACCCGTAATCTGGTGATATTTAGCCTGTTCTTGGGCACTGGGTTGCGCCGTAGTGAGTTATCGGCGTTGATGCTGAGTGACTACGATGCCAACTTACATACCCTTACCGTAGCTGCGGGTAAAGGTAACAAGAGTCGCACCTTGTTTTTACCTGAATGGGTAGAACTAAATCTGTTGGCATGGCTTAAGTTGCGTCAGCGCCAGCAGGGCTATTTAGTGTGTAAGTCAACACTGACTGGCAAGCTTAAGTTATCTGAGCCAACCACCCCAACGGCCTTGTATCGGTTAGTTAAAGATACCTTGTATGAGCTAGGGGTAGATAACGTATCGCCCCACGATTTACGCCGTACCTTTATAACTCGCTTGCTTGAGCAGAACGTGGATATCAATACCGTGCGCCAAATGGCAGGACACGCCGATATCAGCACCACTACCATTTACGATAAACGCGACCATGCGTTTATGAAGCAAGCCGCTGCGATGCTGGATTACATCCCGCCTGATAAACCCATTAAACGGGGGCGCGGCAGTCGATGATAAACGTCAAACCCATCGCTAAACACGCTAAGCATTGTTATTACCTTGCGACTCAAATCGCCGAAGACTTATTGCTGTCAGCCGTCAATTATGGCTTTGAATATATGCCGTCCTATGCGATTAACTCGTTAGTGGGTATCAAGCTGCAACATGGCATTAATCATGATATTGACAGCACCCTAGCGCTCTTTCCGCCTAAGGATAATCACCCTCTAATGGCAGAAACGGTGCAGCACAATGCGCGGTTTCTGTGTGAACGGTTTAAGCTTGATACCGCGATGAAGCCTGTGATGGTGCTCATCATCGTGCTCAATGCCAATGCAGGGCTCAAAGAGTTGCTTAACCTGTTAGCTGACCATGATACGGATATCCTCATTCATTGGTTAGAGCAAGAAACGGGACTCAACAGTGATGATATTCATGGGCAGCTAGAACCTTTAGCCCGTAATCGCTTTATTGAGGGAGCAGCATTACTCCTACCACATTTGTTGAGAATACCGGAGCCGTTTAGGGTATTGCTGGTGACTGAAAAGCTCACTCGCCGTGAAGCCTTGCTCGCACCGATTATCAAGCACAGCCCAGAAGCGCAGTTCAAACTTAAACAATTTGAGCATGTGAATGCCGATTTGGTGTATCGCTATCTAAGAGCTGCCATGGCTCAGCGGCTTAAAGGGGTTAACATTTTACTCTATGGGGCAGCGGGGACAGGCAAGACCGAGCTATCTCGCACCTTAGCAAAGGCACTGCGTCGCAGCTTAGTGGAAGTGCAAAGTGTGCAGTTTGAGGATGGCAAAGTCACTGATGAGTTCTTGAGTAAAGAGCCGACTAGCCAACGCTTAACCTACCTTAATCTACTGCAAAGCTTGCTCGATGGCTCAGATGAAAGCCTGTTATTGGTTGATGAATGCGAAAGCGTGTTTAAGCATGCCGATGAGCATTACTCTAAAGAAGGCTTAATGCGCTTACTGGAAACCAATCCTGTGCCTGCTATTTGGATTACCAACCATGTATCCCAACTGGAGCCAAGCTACATACGCCGCTTTAAGTTAGTGATGGAAATCCCTGTCCCCGATGAAGCCTTTAGCTTTGCCATGAGTAAAACCATGCTCAAATCACTTAAGGTGTCGGATGCGTTTCGGTTGGTGTTAGCCAGTAAATCTAATGCTGCTCCGGCATATATTGCGAACGCCGCCCATGTGGCAAGTACCTTAGCCTTAACGGGGGATGAGGCTGAAATCGTGGTATTGGATGTTATCGATGCCACCCTTGAAGCCTGTGGTGAAGAGCCGCCAGCGGCTAAATATCAAGGCCAGCTAAGCTTTGACCCCAGTTGCTTAAACCTTAAGGCCATCGACGGACAAGATACACAGTCCATTATCAGTGATATCGACACCGCGATAGCCAACAGTCTGCCTGTTAGGGTGTTACTCAATGGTCCCCCAGGTACAGGTAAAACAGGCTGGGTACATCACTTAGCTGAAACCCACGGCTTAGATATCATGCACATCAAGTGCTCTGATGTACTGAGTAAGTATGTCGGTGAGAGCGAGCAGAACATTGCAGCGCTGTTTAGAGAAGCGCACAGAACAAAGAAGCTGATGCTCTTTGATGAAGTCGATAGCTTGCTCAGTCAGCGTGAGAGCGCTCAAGCGCAGTATGAAGTGCAGCTCATCAATGAACTGCTGTCACAGCTTGAATGCAACACCATGCCTGTGTTTGCAGCAACTAATGCACTCAGCGCTATCGACAGCGCAGTGATGCGCCGCTTTGACTTTAAACTGACCTGTGACTATCTAACGGAGCAACAGCGCCAGACCTTGTATCGACAGGTGCTAAGGATTAACAAACTCACTGCGATAGAGGTTGACCAACTTCACGCACTACAACAATTAACGCCCGGCGACTTCGCTATCGTAGCAAGGCGCATGTTATTTCAACCTAACCACAACCACAGAGCCACCGCGATTGCTCTGTTAACCCAAGAAAACAACCGTAAACAAGCCACGCGCCGCATTGGCTTTATCAACTAAACCCAGCAATACAACCCACTAAACCACGAAAAGGAACACCCCATGACAACATTATTGAGTTCGCTCAAGGTTATCGCTCGCCCTGAAATTGCCGTTAAGCCACCTATCATCGGCAAAAGAACCCGCTTGGCTGACAAGCTGAAGCAGCAATTGGATATGGCCGAATGCTTTATCCAAGGCAGCGAGTTTGAAGCCTACCGCGAGAAAAGTGTCAAAGACCCCGAGACGGGAGAGCGCAGAAAGGTACGCCGCCGTATCACAGTGCGCCCATGGTACTACGACAGTGAAGGTCACTATTACTTCGAAGTCCGTATCGGGATTAAGCCTATCGAACTGGTAAAGGATAAACCCGCCATTGATGTCGGTGATAAAGCCAAGCTACCTGACACCATCAAGCTGATTATCGATGCCGTGGAGAAAGGCGAGCTAGATGAGTTCATCCTCAAGGCATCTAAGTTCCCGACCAAGAAGGCTAAGGCTAACGATGAGGCCAGTAAAGAATCAAAGAGTGAGGCTAAGGGTGATACCCCAGCCAAAACCACCAAGTAATGCACACACTATCAGGAGCAGAAGGAAGTCCCTTCTCTCCTGAGTCTTTACCATCTATAGGGATAGACCATGGCGATTATCCGAGAAATCAATGTCAAATATCAGTTCAAAGAAACCCAGTGCGCCTTGGCCGAGCAAGCCATAACACGGCCTGAAGATACCGCACAGGTATTTGACTACCTTAAGCATGAAACCAAAGAAGTGTTTATCGTGGCAAACCTGACAACCCAGCACACCATTAATTGCGTGGAAGTCGTGGCGACAGGTTCAGTGAATGGCATCAGTATGCGACCCGTCGAAGTGTTACGCACGGCCGTTATTCTCAATATGCCCAGCGTTATCCTTGTTCATAACCATCCTTCAGGCGATCCAACACCAAGCACTAGCGATATTCAATTCACCCGTAAAGTCATTGAGTGCGCCAAAGTGCTGGATATCAATGTCCTCGACCATGTGATTATTGGCCTTAACCGCTTTACTAGCCTTCGTGAAACCCACAGCGATTTGTTCTAACACCGACTAAGGACACACACAATGAATATCATTAATAAAGAGTTGGCTTTGCCAGTCTCTGACAGATTGCTATTGGCATTAACCCCGTTTATCAGTCACCAAGCCGACAATGCCGTGACGATTAACTTTCGTGATCCAGATTACAGCCCACAACGGGGTGGCTTTCATCCCGTGGAGATAAGGCTAGAGAAACACGCCGAGCAATGGCAGTTATGCTACATCACCGACTTTTGCTATGTCGGCCAAATGGGGCAATGGGAGTTGGTTAAAGAACTGGACTTTGACTTTAGCAGCGGCGTATTTCAAAGCATCAGTGGCCTACTCGTCATTGAAGCAGCAGTAGAGTTTTACCCGATATGGGAGCAAAACTTCCTGTGCTACTGGCAAGAGTTAGACGTTTTTAATGTCATTGTGTCGCCAGATTAACCCTCAAAACACTCAAAACTACCGCAAAAGTCACATCTCAAATAAAATGAAATCGACTACACTGATGCTCAAGCAGGAAATGTCTTCCTTGCTTGCGCTATGGACTGTCTTAAAGAATAAGGAGTAAACCCATGTCAGGATGGTATGAATTAAGTAAAAGCAGTAATGAGCAATTTAAGTTTGTATTAAAGGCGGGAAATGGAGAGGTCATTCTCACCAGCGAGCTTTACACAGGTAAGAGTGGTGCGTTGAACGGTATTGAATCCGTGCAAACCAACTCCCCAATCGAAGCCCGATATGCCAAAGAAGTGGCTAAAAACGAGAAGCCGTATTTCAACCTCAAAGCAGCGAATCATCAAATCATTGCCACCAGCCAAATGTATTCGAGCACTGCTGCGAGAGATAACGGGATTAAGTCGGTGATGGAAAATGGAAAAACAACCACCATCAAAGATTTGACCTAGGCAAGCATGCCAGTGTGGTGCTTTGCTGGAAGGAAAGTGATGAACTCTAGCAAAGCAGCGAGTTGGTAAGTATCTAACATCACTGAATTTTAGATACAAAAAAACCGACGCTAAGGTCGGCTTTGAAGTGGTACCAGTGGCCGGAGTCGAACCGGCACGCTTTTAAGGGCGCGGGATTTTGAATCCCGTGTGTCTACCAATTTCACCACACTGGCATTATCTTCAATCTCAAAAACTTTGCAAATCTTTGCAAGGATTTTGCGCGTTAATTCTTTTGAATTAACTTTTTACATCATCAGCTTAGTGAAAATTAAGCTGTAAACACTGTGACTTTTGAATCCCCTGTGTCTACCGATTTCACCACACTGGCATATCAAATATGCACTTAGAAGCAATCAAAACAACTGGCTGTCTCTAAGTGCTGGGAATTATACCTTTGCCCATGACAATGGCAAGTCTTTTGCCGCGACTTTAATACAAATTGCATTTAACCGCTCAAAAATCATGCTCTTGGGGTTATTCTGCGCCATGGGATAATAAAAAAGCGGTATATTCTTTATCACTTTTTTGAATATGGTTTACTAACCAAGCTTTCAAGAAAGCCATTAATTCGTCGGCAACATCTTCACCTCTAACAACCCGCTTTTGAAAATCAAGTACTTGCCCAACTAACTTGCCGTGCTTTTCCTTGTGACTGTCAGTTTGAGGATAACCAAAACGCGCAAAGAGTTCCTCTTCATAGGCAAAGTGATTGGCGGTGTAATCCACTAACCCTTGTACGATACGTTTGATGGCTTCAAGTCCATACTCTTCATTTAATGTGCGGTGTAATTCATTGATCAATGAGACTAAGCGCTGATGTTGACGATTGATCTCTGGCATCCCTATGTCTAACTCAGGCCCCCATTTCACAAAGAGTTTATTTTGTGCCTGACTCGAATTAAAAAATGCCGCATTCACATGGAATCGATGCAGCAAGGAGCCGATTTCCTGCGACATGTTATACACTTTCAAACTCGATAAGTTAGTGTTGTTGGTGTGGGAGGCATTACTGAGGGCTAGCTCAGCCATCACACTGATATTTTTATTAATTTCCTCTGCTACTGTATGTTGTTGTCCCGATGCCGTGGCGATTTGGTGGGACATATCGGTAATGGTCTCCACCTGAGCGACAATCTGCCCGAGTGCACTGTGAGCTTGATCAACCATATCAGCCGTTTCGTCGGCAATCGCCACGTTTTTCAACATGACTTCAACACCATGTTGTGCGCCTTTTTGTAATGCGGCGATTTGCTGCTGGATCTCAACCGTGGCTTCGGATGTTCGTTTAGCGAGATTACGTACTTCATCGGCGACTACAGCAAAACCGCGACCATGTTCACCCGCTCTCGCACTTTCAATGGCAGCATTTAAAGCGAGTAAATTGGTCTGTTCGGCCACCTGCGAAATGGTTTCAATAATGCTACTGATATTGTTGCTGTCGGCGGCCAAGTGCTCGATCACGGTTCGAGTATCATGGATCTGTTGTGACATAGCGCCAATTTTAGTGACTATGCCATTCATGATTTGATCGCCGCGCTTAGCAGAACTTTGGGCAATATCAGCTGCCTGCGCAGCACTCACCGCATTTTGCGATACGGCTTGTACGCTTGAAACCATCTGCGTCATCGCACTGGCTGCCAGTTCCGTTTGATGCTCTTGCTCTAACACGCCTTGCTTTGCCTGTTCACTGATAACCTTGATATCCGAGGCGACTTTTTTCATCCCTTCACAAGTATCAGATAAAGACAAAATCGTACGGCTGACATCCTCACCCATGCGATTAATGTTATGTACTACCTTAATGAACACACCCGCATCTTTCTCTTCCAATTGATAACTCAAATCTCCCTCGCCTAAGTGGTGGGCTGCACGCTCAAGTTGTCTCAAATTACGAATTAATTTATTGATGTTGAACACTAAAATGGCGGCGAGCGCGCTTAAACATAAAATGGCGACAAAGTGCCCAGTGATCACCAAACAATAGAGGGGATAAATCAGCAACAATAGTGGCGCAAAGATAGAATTATATCCCATTGAATCCTTGTGACTTTTTTTAGAATCCATTTTTTACTCCTTTAAAAAACTGATATCGCGCCTTCATATAAAAACAAGAACGAATAAATGGAATAGCGCGTTAACTGAATATCGATCGAGTTGAATAGGTTAATCCTAGACGCTAACGGAAGAAGAAACAAAACTAAATTATTTGAACTCGCCGCTGTTAAGCACACCCTTAAATTTGACCAAGATCACAGAGTTAACTAAGGGTTATGACTTTGTATTCCTATGTCGATTTTTTATTGATCGAGATCAGTATTTTAGCTATCGAATACCGCTAATTTAGCGAGGACTTCACAGGAAAGAGGATTTCAGTCATGGCATTTTGGTTAGATCTGATGTTTGGTAACCCCATAGGCTTACTTTCAATGATCGTTATCTTTAGCACAATAGGGATAGTGTCTTATATCACTTGGATGTTCATTGTGAAGTCGGCACCGAAACCATAGTTTTTGCTCCAGTTGTTCTTCATGTTTCTTGTATAAATGCAAAATCTAGGGGGTCTTATCACCCCCATTTTTTATTGTCTCGCATGTTAAAAATGCTAACTAAAACATAGCTAGCACTCATCCGAGTGAGGTAGAACACGCCTATGCAGCGTGTTTTCTGTTTTGTACTAATCCATTCAAAAATTGCGGACGCGCCTTAATCAACGACTGCATTTCTTCTTGGCTCGGCTCACCTGCAGGCAAACGCAGCACATCACGGTTGAGGTACATACGCGCTTTCATGGCAATCTTATAGTCAGCGGTCGGTCCCTGAATCGCATAATGGCGCTCGTTACCGAGCTTTTCTAAGATGCAGGCATTCACTAAACTTTTTACAGCGGGTTCATTTTGCGGCAGAGTCAAAATCGTGGCGCCTTGAAGAAAGAATTCCCTCACTAAAGCTCGCTCGGCGGGATCAAGTAGATTCACTTTAGCTTCAATCGTCTCAATAACGCGCTTATCACTTAAATGACGGATAGACTCATCTAAACCTAAGTTAATTAACTGACTCAAAAAATAAGCGATAGAAACGATTAGACCTAATCCAACAAACTGTGCATGTTCTGGCACAAATTTATCGAGCGCCAGCACTGCCAGCACATTAGGAGGAATAAGAAGTAAGACAGAACAACTCACCATAAGCCACAGCATGACTCTAAACATCATTTTCTTCGGGCTAAAAAACTTAACTGAATCCAGCTTGAGTTTAAACATAGTGCTATCCCAGTGACAAAAAATTGAACTTATCGACTAATAAGCAAATTTAATGCCACAAATGAAGACATATTTCGTTGATTTTATCTGCGAGAAAATGCACTTTCTGGATCTGTAGGTCTATGCTTATAAGCATCTCAAGCCGCTATTGCATAAAGAAAATTTAAGATGCTGACATTCTTTAGCCAACTTATCAAAAGCCCCATAGGCAGGCACCTTACCCTGTCTATTGTACTTTTTAGTTCTGTTATCACCTTAATCACCACTGCGTATCAGTTGATCAGTGATTATCGCAATGATGTAGTGCGTATCGATAGAGTATTTTCCAACATGGAAAAGGTGAACTTAGATGTGCTCGCTGCCAGTATTTGGGTTATTGACGAGCGGCTCATTAACACTCAGCTCAATGGGCTAATTCAGCTGCCTGATATTAACTATATTTCGATTAAAGATGACAGCGGCCAAGCATGGAATGCAGGCGAGCAAAAACAAGAACACTCCTTAGATAAAACCTTTCCTTTAGTCTATAAATCACCGACTGAAAACATCAATGTCGGCACACTCGAAATACAAGTCGATGTCGATGCTATCTATCAACGCTTGTATGATAAGGCCATTATCATTCTGCTTTCTAATGGCATTAAAACCTTCTTAGTGGCTGGGTTTATTCTATTTTTAGTGTGGTTCAACATTACTAAACACTTAGATAAACTCAGCCAATACTGCAAAAATATCGACATAGACCATGAATACGAGCCACTACAATTTGACCGTCATGAAAAAATTGATGAATTCAAACAAGTCGCCGATTCCATCAATAGCATGCAAGTACAACTTAGAAGCTCATTTAGCGCCTTAAAGAATTCTAAGACGGAACTGCAAATAGCCTTAGAAGATAGAGAGCGGCTACTCAAGCTCGAACGTAGCTATAAAGAAGAGCTCGCAAGACAAGTCAAAGAAAGAACACTAGAGTTAGAACAATCCCTTAGCGCACTAAAACGAGCACAACAGGTTTTAGTTGAGCAAGAAAAAATGGCTGCCTTGGGTGGACTCGTGTCAGGGGTTGCACATGAGATAAACACCCCAATTGGCATTTGTTTGACGGCGGCGAGTGCGCAGCTCAGCCATATTGAAGAACTGATCGATCTGATCCACAGCGATCAAGCTACATTAGATGAGATAAATGAAATACTTAATGAGTACCAAGAAAGCTGTGAACTCATTGTCCGTAATATCACTAAAGCCAGTAGTTTAATTCAAAAATTTAAAACGATCGCCATCGATCGCAGTCATGAAGAACACCAATGCTGTAATCTAAACCAGCAGCTACATGAAATCCTAGAGTCGACATTAATTATGCATCCCAATGTTAACGCCTCAACGGAGATCAACGTGGAGCCTACACTCAATATCAAAACCAATATCAGTTTGTTAAATCAAATTGTTAGTAATATTCTCTCGAACGCCTTTACCCATGCATTCCAAGGACATGAAGACAATCTTATCCACATTAATGCGACTTTGGATGAAGAATCAATTCAAATCAGCATTCAAAATAATGGCTTAGCCATTCCAGCCGATGTTGCTGAGCACATGTTCGAACCCTTCTTTACTACAAATCGTAATAAAGGTGGTACTGGCTTAGGATTATCAGCGGCCTTTAATGCCGCAACACTGTTGAAAGGCACTATGAGTTATCGCGCAGACTCAAAACTAGGCGGCCCACAATTTGATATTAAATTTCCATACACTCAATGTGAACCAGTCAATAATCAACAAGATTTTTATATCTAACCTGAGATCGGTTTAACAAGCCATAACTGTAATAGCATTAAACTCTGCGTTAGTGAGGTTCAGTTGTGGCTTAT
>NZ_JADWMP020000020.1:0-107910 GCF_015767295.1 Shewanella sp. DW31 | reverse complement strand
TGGCTCCCCTGACTGGACTTGAACCAGTGACATACGGATTAACAGTCCGCCGTTCTACCGACTGAACTACAGGGGAATTGTTTACAACTTATCTTACTGCTTGTTCTAACTCATTTTTATCATGTGCTTAAAGTGGCTCCCCTGACTGGACTTGAACCAGTGACATACGGATTAACAGTCCGCCGTTCTACCGACTGAACTACAGGGGAATCGTTTCACACAATCGTAGCGACTCGTTGAGAACGGAGCGCATAGTAAAACGCTCTGTTGGATGAGTCAACTCGAGTTACTAAAAAAAGTGTAATTATGCTGTTAAGTGCTCATCTAATGTGCATCGTGGTGCAGAATTCGACATTTTTCGTGAAAAACCACTTAACAATTCGCAATATAGCCATAATTGAGTCCATCGTTTTTAAGCGGTGATTCTATGAAATTGAAATCATTCGCTAAATAATCGACACTGTTTTTGGTACTTGGTCGAGTACTTAAGACTCAAACCGCTCAAAAAGGATCTCAGGTGGGGTAATGTGAATTTACTCAGTTCTTTATACCGATAGAAAACGTGGGTTATCTTTTCGCCGTTAAAGTCTGTTTTTCTGTTTTAACAAGTTTGCTGTTGTTGATGGAGGTGTTAATTGAGGCTTTATCGAATTAGCGTGAGCTGTTTTTCAAATGAAGTGATGCACTTCACTATAAGTTGTGGCACCAGATGCGCGACTACAGCTCGCGTTAATTACATGTAACCAGTCAAATGGATTGACAATAAGTGAGAACAGCCGAGATTAGTTGAAACTAGGCGGGAGGCCTTGGTGTACAAGAGTTGTACGAGTGGTGAGTTAAGTCGGAAGTGATTCACTAGGATTGATAAAAACAAAGCTGGCGCCAAAATGGTTCGCCAGCTTTGAAAAAGAATCACAGCTCATCAAGATTGATAAACTCGGAACTTTTAAAGATTTAATCGAGGTTTTTACCCATCCAAACGACTTTGCCAATAATTTGCAGCATTGGCAGTTCGCCTGCAGAGACAATCTGAGATTTATACTCCTTGTTGTCACTGAGTATCTCTATGCCGCCATCAAACAGTTTCTGTAAGCGCTTGGCGTAAAGATCGTCGCCCAGGCGTAATACGAAGATACAGCCGTCTTCTAGCGTCGTTTTGCTGATATCAACCAGTAGGCTATCCCCGCTGTGTATGGCGGGCTCCATCGAATTGCCTTTGGCATAGACGACTTTGAGATTCTCGGGCTTTAAACTACGATATTTAAGCCAGTTTTTTCTAAACGGCAGCCGTCTGCGTACACCTGTTTCATCATTAAACGCACCATGCCCAGTGCTTACCACCACGTCATAGCCTTCAATCAAGAAATACTCTTCATTGAATTGGTCTTGGTGGACGTAAACAACACCTTCCTGGGAAATTTCATCGCGTTGGCGATTCGGGTATTTAGGGCCATTGCCAGTTGCAAGCCAACGAATGCTCACGCCAGCCTCTTCTGCTATACGTATTGCCGTATCTAACTTAGGTTCTCCACCTTTGATTAGATTACGTAGGGTGCCTTCAGATACGCCAATTTTAATGGCGAACTCTCTAATACTGTTTTTCCCAATTGCTTCCGAAATACGGTCAGCAAGAGTGCCGACTTCAGTTGTGGAAGTCGGATCTAAAGTTGGATCTGAATGTAAGGCTTCCGACTTCATTATTTTCCTCGAACCAAAATCTATTTAACGCTCAAGAGAGCAATAGTTATTACTTAAAAACTACCGAATTAGTAATGGTTTACTGAATATGCAACCGAAACTACATCAATCTTTTGCGCACTAAAATAACTTTATTGCGTAATTTTCTGCGCAAAAAAGCAAAAAGCTGTTGATTTGTGCCTAACTCGGATCTATATTCGCAATACGTTACGCAGTGCGTAACGTATTGTAGTTAAACTGCGTTCGTTCGCAATGCGAACGTAATCAAAATATTAGCACGGTAATTCTTATGAAGATAGAAAGCGCTCGTCATATACATGCAGCCTTGCTCGCAAATGGACAAAGCTGCCGTGCGTGGGCGATTACGCATGGATATAACCCAAGGACGGTTCAGAAGTGCGTTCAATGGTTTGCACCCAATACAGGTCGTAAACCTAAACGCTTAAAAGCCATCAAGATCATGGCTGCTTTATCTGAATACCTTGGTGTTGATTTAGTGGGAGAGCACCATGACTAAGGAATGGTTTAGCACTGTAGAAATTGCAGAGCTATTGGATGTCGGGGATAGACGCGTCCGTGATAGGGCAAAACATGAAAACTGGCAAAAGCAAAGGCGACAAGGGCTAGGTGGTGGATTTGAATATCACCTAAATAGTTTACCCCTTGAGGCTCGTCAGAAGCTGGCAAAACAGGAAGCGGAGAAGATAGCAAAATCTCCAACGTCCTTGATGCGTGCGGGATCTGCTGTTGCCAAACTGCAAATGCCTGCAGTGAGTCAAACAGAAAAAGCCAAGAGCATTCAGCAGTTTATAAACCTACCTGATAAAGCGCAAAAGCGGGCTGATGCAAAGATGCTGATCGTCAATGCTAAGGCTAAATTTTGCATGCCTTACCTTGAGGTTCGCAAGCTCGTTGATGGTGAAAAAGCATTCTGCAAAGCATATGCCCAGCGTTCGATTGCACTACCGGACTGGGTATTCTCAATTATTAGCAGCGTTTCTATTGTAACGATCCGCCGTTGGGAAAAGATTTTAGCAAAAGATGGCGTTAGCGCACTCGCTGGTAAATATAAAGTTGAGCGTCCTTGTCTACTGAATGACGAGCCCGACTTAGCTGACTTCCTAAAAGGGCTGATCACTGCTAAACCGCATCTGGCAGGCAAGGCAAAGCAGCTTAAAAAGCTAGCCGAGATCTATGCGATAAAAACCGACATGCCTTGGCAGATCCCAAGCATCTCCAGCATTCGCCGCTGGGTGAATAAATGGATAAGCCAGAATCAAGCGGCTTTTACATTCACCACAAACCCTAAAAAATTCAACGATAAATACCGCACTGCGGTTGAGCAAACCTATCCATGGATGGCTGCGCCAAACGATGTATGGGAATTTGACTCAACCCCAGTCGATGCCATGTTGAAAGAAGGGCGACACACCATTATTGCGGTGATCGACTGCTTCACACGTCGCGTCAAACTGCTTGTTTCGCCCACTTCATCAAGCGAAGGCATTTGCCTTTTAATGCGTAAAACCTTGCTGGCTTGGGGAGTTCCAAACCAAGGCGGCTTAATGCGTACCGATAACGGCAGCGATTATGTCAGCCAGCGAACCACGAGCATCTATCACTTACTCGACTTAGAACAAAGCCGAGCTAACCCATACTCAGGTTGGGAAAAGCCCTTTATCGAACGTTTCTTTAAGACGCTCAGCCATGATCTTATTGAGTTACTGCCTGGCTACATTGGCCATAACGTCAATGATCGCGAGGCTATCGAGGCTCGGAAAGAATTTGCGGTACGCCTTAAAGAGCGCAACAAGAAAGAGAACGAAAAGGCTGATTACGATCTCCGTATGACGCAACCGGAATTACAGCAACTGCTTGATAATTGGGTTGATGCCTATTATCACCTCCGCGCACACGATGGCTTAAAGGGTAAAACACCCAATGAAGTCTATCGCGCAGCTCAATATCAAGTGCGGGCAGTCGAACATCCTGAAGCCTTAGATCTCCTGCTTAACCACGTTGGCGAGTACACCATCCTTAAAGGCTTTATTAAAGCTGGAGGATTGCGTTATACGGCTCCTGAAATGTTGGATCATGAGTGGAAAGGGCAACGAGTCCGTGTATTTCTCGATCCAACAGACGTCGCTCGTGCGTTTATTTACCCGATCAATAATTGGGAAACACGAATTGAAGCGGTTGATAGCCGTCTTTTAGGTCAAGAGATCAGCCCTGCGGCTTATCGTCAAACCAAAAAAGAAGAAGCCAAGTCACTGCGTAGTTTCAGGGCCGAAATGAAGCAACTCGCTAAAACGTTCAACATAGGCGAGATCCATCAAACCGTCATTGAACACTATGCCAAGCAGGCTAAGTCACTAGTCGAGTTTCCAACCCAGCCAATAGCCCACCAAAACCCCAGTTTAATGGCATTAACTGAGGCTGCAGAGCAGCTCGTTAAAACCAATAAGCCTGCTTATAGCGACCAACAAATTGAGCATTTACGCCAGAAGCGTAAAGCGATTGAAGAACGTAAAAACACCATTAATCAACAGCATGCAACCTTAGTGCGTAATGAGCACGAAAAGGCACGTTTGCTTGCCGCTGAATCTCTCAACCGTGAATTAACGCCAAAGGAGGATGCATTCCTAAAGGATTACAAAAAGCACAACAAGTTAGGGGCAAAACGCATTGATGAAATCATGGGCCATAAGCGCAGAGCGACCAACTGAGCACTTATGACCCACAACGGCCATGAAGGCCATAAAACTAAAGCAAATGGAGTATACAAAATGAAAGCAGTGATCGCACCTGTAAAAAATGTTCTGACAGCCCAAGACGCCTTCGACAACCTTTGTACCCGAGGCATAGGTGTACCAGGTCTCGGTTTGTACCACGGCCCAAGTGGCTTTGGTAAAACAACTGCAACCACTTATCTGTTTAACCAAGTGAACGGTATCTATGTTCGAGCCATGGCCACAGACAGTGCCAGTACGCTAATGAACCGTATTGTGGGCGAACTCGGATCGAGCGGCATGTGGCGCATTAATAAGATGGTCGATTTCACTATCGAGCAAATGAGCATGTACGAACGCCCGCTGTTTATCGATGAAGCCGACTACCTCATGTCGGACGTTCGTATGCTTGAAACGGTGCGCGATCTCTACGACAACACAGAAGTCCCTGTGATCCTCATTGGTATGGACCAAATCGCCCGCCGTATCAGCACACGCAAACAGTTCTTCAACCGTATTTCAGAGTGGGTTGAGTTTCGACCAGCCGACTTAGATGACGTCATGGTGATGGCAGATTCCCTCTTAGACAACGATATCAAAGTCGAACCAGAACTCCTTGATGAACTGCGTAAAGCCAGCAGTGGTGAGGCTCGTCGCATTGTCATTGGGCTTAATCAAATCGAACGTCTCGCCAAAATGAACGAACTTGATTACGTCACAGCAGAACACTGGGGGGCACAGCCATTCCATGGTGTTCGACGTCCAAGCCTTGTGGGTTAAGCGTTATGGCACAAGTCAAACGCTCAACCCCGTTAAGGCACAGCGCATGGTTGTTTATGTGCTGTTGTCGCAATCGAAAAGTCAGCTTTAGTGCTGAACAAGTTGCCGATGCATCGGGAATGCCCAAGTGCCTCGCAAATCGCTTTTTACGTGATTTGTATCGAGAAGGGCGCTTAACACTCGAATGGAAAGGGCGTACAGGGCTGACCAACCGCTACTGGTTAAACGATGACAGCCCGTTAAAGCGCCAGTCTCAGTTCGCCAAGATTAAAGCGAATCAGCGGATCTGGAACAGCTGCCGCATCATGCGCAATTTCTCGATTGAAGAAATCATGGTCACAGCTAGGGTGGCGCGCTCAACGGTAAAGCGTTACCTCAATGCCCTACAACGGGCAGGCTTGATCCGCATCAGAGCTATCGAAGAGGAAATGATCATTTATCACCTCAACGTTGACTGTGGCGCTTTAGCACCAGAGCTAATCGATGACGGTATTTATGCACCAACCAAATCGAAGTTTTATCCCTATAGGGAGGCGCTATGAACAAGGACAATTGGTTCCAAGTGCTTGAGTTAAAAGTAAGTGAGAGCAGCCAAGCGCAGATTGCCAGAGAGCTAGGTGTCAGTCCGACCATGCTTAATCAGGTCCTGCTGAACAAATACAAAGGCAATATCGACACCATTAAAAATCGTGTCGAAGGGCGCTACTTACGTCACCACGTACAGTGCCCCGTTGCAGGACAAATCAGCGTTGATACCTGCAAAGACAATCAAGAACGGCCTTTTAGCTCTACCAACCCACAACGCGTCCGGCTCTATCGCGCCTGTCGCGGTGGCTGCCCACATTCGCAGTTAAAGCAGTCGGCAGTAACACAGAGGATCGATGTGCAATCGGCGACAGACAGTCGTTACAACGTAGAGGAACAGCTCGCGTTTTGTCGCCGACTCGCCCAGGGCGATCAACTACAGCATATCGAACTACTCGAAAGAGAATTGCAAAAGGTGGCTAACCGCCTAAATAGCGCCCTTTGGGATAACAAATGGAAAGGTAAATAACATGCAAACAAAAGCTATCAATGTGATTGCCGCCTTAAGGCTTCGTGGGATGAAGGTCGTTAGCCAGCATCGCGGTGTTATCCAAATTGACGTTCCAAGCCGTGATTTTAAACGCATGGCAGTTGAGATTATCGAGAACATAAAAGGCATTCGTCGCCGTTGTATGGCGGTGCAATTTCATGGCGTAACCGTACGCTGGAATGAGGACAAATAAGATGAACACACAAGAACAAACCCACAACCAAACCGCTATTCCGCAGGGCTACCGCAAAAACGCGGTAGGCGATTTGGTACATGAAGACCGTATTAAGGCAGTGGACAAACTGCGCGATGAAGTGGTGCTAGCTATTGTCGGTTCTGCCAAGGAACTGCGTGAACAGATGCTTAATTTCAAACTGATGACGATGGCGCAAATTGATGGCTTTGCCGAACTATCAGCCAGTGAATATGGCGTTAAGGTTGGTGGTAGTAAGGGCAATATTTTACTTACTAGCTTTGATGGCAAGTACCAAGTACGCCGTGCTGTAGGTGAACACCGCGTATTTGATGAACGCATTCAAACCGCTAAAACCTTGATTGATGATTGCATTAAAAGCTGGAGCGGTGGCGCGGATACCCGCCTGATGGCCATGGTTGAACATGCGTTTCGGGTAAACCAACAAGGTCGTATCGACGTTAACCAAGTACTCAGCCTGCGCCAGCTGGATATCGACGATGCCAACTGGAAACGGGCCATGGACGCCATAGCCGACGCGATTCAAATCACAGGTACTAGCCAGTACCTGCGTTTATATGAGCGTCAACCCAACGGCAAATACACCCAACTACCAATGGATATCAGCACCCTTTAGGGTGGGCAAGGAGCACATCATGACACTCAGCACACAATCGGGCATTCAACACCTATTCGATGACAACCAAGCCGCACTCGATCGGGTGGCGTTTCAATTACGCCAAGCGACCTTACTTGAAGCCAGCTTTGACAATATGCGCAGCGAACTCAGTGGCCTAGCCGCTGAAAGGCCGCATTACTGTTTGATGATGTGCGCTGCGCTGCTCAATGCGCTCAAGGAGTTAAGCCAAGAGTTTGCAGGCGAACGCCGCGCTGTGATCGGTTTCTTTATGGAAAAGTCACTCAACAACTTAGGGCTACTAGCAACAGCGGGTTAGAGCCCAAGACCCAGCGAAACACTGGCGGCCTAGGTCGCTAGTGTCTATCCAGCGTAGTGGCTGGGTACTGATGAGCAGCTAACAAAAAGAGCAAAGATGAATGACACCCTATGCTAAACGCTTACTCAAATATGCCATTGCGAACTGCCCAGTTAGGCCCGTTCGTAAGGGGAAAACTAAGGCAGAACTGCTCGCCGATCGTGAGCTTTGGGCTGTTAACTTTTTAAATGCAGCAACACCGAATTGGCAGCAGCTTAAGAGTCAGCCTAAAGCCATCAAGATAGTATCCAGTGCGACAACCGATGAGGATGACGAATGTTAGAAACTAATCAAAAAGCCCCTGTGCATGGTAATTCGCAGGCGCACCCAGTCGCTCAACACAAGAAGCGCCTTATCACTTTAATCAATGTGGCTAAGGGATCATTGCAGCTCGATGAAGCCATCTACCGCGCCATGCTGAAAAATGCCACGGGTAAAGATTCCCTGCGGGCAATGAACTTGCCCGAGCTTGAACAGGCGTTAGAAGTGTTTAAACAAAAGGGCTTTAAACCCACGTTAAACACCCATAAAAAGCGCCGTTTAAGTCCTGCTGCGGGTAAAAGTAAATTGGCCAGCATAGATAAAATACGTGCCATTTGGATCACCATGGGCCACCACTTAGTGATCCAAGATAACAGCGAGTCGGCACTCGATGCCTATGTGCGCCGTATGACGCTACGTAGTAAAAGTGAAGGCGTGGATGCCACCGCTTGGATTACAGAACAGCAAGCCTACAAAGTATTAGAAAGCCTGAAAAACTGGCACAAGCGGGTGTTGATTGAGCGCATTACCGTCCGTGGTGAGCGGCTAAAGATGAATGAAGCAGGTACACGCCCCGCAAACTATGAAGTGATCGTCGCGCAATACGAGGGGCATGGCCATGAGTAAGCACATCCTAAACGCGGTTAGCATTCCCGAAAACCAGTTGGATTTATTGTCCACCAGCGCCGCCGAGCTGGAACAAGCCCTCAAAACCTTAGCCACGCTTAAGCCTGATGAGCGTGAGGACTTCATTCGTCGCTGGCCCTCAACCCTGCAAAGCTTGTGTGATGTGATGCGCCAAACCCTAAAACAATACGATATTGATAACGCGGATAATGTCAGCGAAGCCTTAGCCACTAGCCTAAGCGCCTACCTAGGCGGGCGCGATATCTACATCCCCAATGGCGAACGCCTCAAGGATGCGCTGCGGGATATCCGCATTTGGCGCGAGTTTAAGGGCAATAACCTAGAGCAGTTGAGCCGTGACTATGGACTCACCGAGCGCCGGATCAGTCAGATAGTGGCAGAGCAAAGGGCGGCTTTTGTTGCTAGGAAGCAAAGGCGGTTGTTTTGATAGTTGAAAAATATTCTTTTAGAGGGTAGTTTTTAATCACTTGTTCTAACAAGTCAGTTTATCTTAGATAAGGATATCTTTATGAGAAGTAAAGAATATATGGAAGGCTTTAAAGCCAATTCATATAGTGAAAACCCCTATGATACCAATACACATGAGTTCGATGAGTTTGAACGTGGAAGAACACAACGTATCAAGCGTACTGGGGCAGGTGCTTTTCCGTTAAGTTATTTTGATGATGTTTTAGAGCCAAGCGAGTTTGATAATGTTAAGCGCCTCGTAATGCCCGAAATCACCACGAATTATCGTTATAAAAATATAAAAAGAAAGTAGCAGTATTAAATAGCATCAATCTCAGGGACAACATTTTAAAGGATTAAGAATGAAAAAGATTGCGCTGGTTCTCATAGGCTTTGCTTTCGCATATCTATTTTTCCCGATTAAGGTTACTGGTTCTCTTTATGTTGTAACTCAAGGTGCTGATGTCATTCCCATTCCTAACACTCTAATCAAGGTCTACTCCCTTAAAGAATTTCGAGAAGCGCTCTATCAAAAGCAACATTTTGCCAATCAACAATGTATGGGCTTACCTGATAAATCTGAGGTTGAATTGGCGTACCTGAGCGGCGGCCCAAACCGAGAAAGCGCCAAAGCTAACTACGAACTGATCGTCTCGTGCGAGACCATAACCCTAATCAAAGAGATCCAAATACCACTAGTTGAAACCATTCAAACCAATAAGGACGGTGAGTTTAGTTTGAGTCGTTCACGCTTGGATGATCTGGTATTAGTGGCAGAGAGTAAGCGCAAAGTGGGGACCGAAACCGAGGAATATCTGTGGTTGCGGATGATCCCAAAAGAGGGGCTGCTGTCGCAAAAGCTTGAGATAAACAATGGTAATTTGGTGAACATTAGTGATATCAGAAATATTCAACTTTAGTTTAAAAATAATTATGAATAAATATAAGGTAAAACATGAAGATAATTGCGCCAGAGTTACAAATAAACGATGATACTGGGTTTGACCCTGCCATAGATATTTTTAAACGCTCCGAGTTTGGAGGACGATTAGCTAATTTAATTGAAAACGCTGGAGGTAACCCCGTAATTGCTTTGGACGCTGGTTGGGGACAGGGAAAAAGTACCTTTATAAAAATGTGGAGGGGTTATCTCTCTGCTAAGCGTGATAGCAAAATAAAAACAATTTATTTCGATGCCTTTGAAAATGATTATCAAAAAGACCCATTTTTGGCTTTGGCATCGGAAATGTACCAACTGATCTCACAAGGAGATGAGCCTAGGAAGATTGAATTTAAAGATAAAGCGATAAAAGCGGGAAAATCACTCCTGAGGGGAGGATTAAAATTATCCGTAAGAGCTGCTACTGCAGGTTTAGTCGATGGAGGTGTTTTTGATGCTGTCGAGAAAGAGGTATCAAATCTAGTCGCGGATCAAGTTGATGAGCTTGTTAAGGATAGATTTGAACATGCGCATAAAGATAAGTTGGCACTGAAGGAGTTTAAGAGTTATTTGGAAAGGTTTGCAGAAGAGCAAGGCAATGGTAACCCCTTAGTATTCATCATTGATGAGTTAGACCGTTGTAGACCTGACTTTGCTCTTGAATTACTTGAACAGGTTAAGCATCTGTTTTCAGTTAAAGGAATTACCTTTTTACTTGTCACCAATAGAGTGCAGTTAGAGCAGTCTATCATGGCTAAATATGGGGATAACGATCCTGTTAACTACCTGCACAAATTTATCAATGTATGGTTAACTCTGCCTAGAGCTGCAGAAGAATATAATGATAATGGTTATCAATATTTAAACTATGCCATTAAAAAAATGTCAGGGGATAGTAGAAAAACTAGCCTCAGAGAGTGCGAGGGGGTGTTAGTTGACATAGTCCAATATTATCAACCATCCTTTAGAGAAATCGAGAGAATTCTTTCTTATTTTTCATTGTTGTACAATATGTTAGAACGTGGTCAGTATAATAGTGACTATCAATATTTAATGGCTATGGCCTGTTACCTTAAAGTATGCAAACCTATTGCGCTTAGGTATGAAAATAATAATTTAAATTATGAGCGGATAGCTGAAGTAGCAAAGTTTGATGACATTGTAAAAACTGGAAAATATTCCAAATTAGAGTATATAACGAACCTAATTAAATTTGACTTTGGCGATGAGGACCTAAGGACAAAAATGATTGAGGCACTTTTAATACCTAAAGATCCTTTCAACAGAATTATCCCAAATCGTCTGTTGTTGATAAACCAGTGGCTAACAAACATGTCAGTATAGCCACTAATCCCGAAACCTTTCCAATCCGCTCCATCCCCTTAAGCCGAGACAATGAACCCATGTTCACTGTCTCGGTTTTTTTATGGCCTTTGTCACCCACAATACTTCTCGTAAATGCCAGAGTCGCAGCGGCGTTAACAGTATGCCGATTGCGAATGCGCAGCCCAAACGCATACAAAACCGAGTCTATCGCCAGTGCGCCAAAGACGGTTTTAATGCCCGTATCAAGGCGGAGTTATCAGGCAATGTACCTACCGTCGTGCCTTTGTATAGCAACAGTCTCACCCGTCAAAGCTACTTTGAACAAGGCTGGCATGCCGTCACTCACCTCCATGTTTTAAAAGCCCGCGAGCAACGCAAGGCACAAGCTATGGCGGTGCATAATGAACAGTAAACTCAAGGCGATTTTACTGGCCGCTGGCTTAAGTTCGGCAGCAATCACTGGCGCACAGCTTACCGATAAATGGGAAGGCAATAGCCTGAGCGTCTATATCGATGCGGTTGGCGTGCTGACAGCCTGTCGTGGCCATACGAGCAAAGACTTGAGGCTTGGGCAAACCTTTACCGAGCAGCAATGCATGGAGATTTTTGCCAAGGATATCGCCAAGGAAGATAAGCAGTTGCTCAGCCTCACCGCGCCTGTAACGCTCACCCACAGCGAGCACGCCGCCTATTTATCGTTTTTGCACTGGGCGGGATACGGCAACTTTGCCAGCTCAACCTTGCGTAAAAAGCTGTTAGCTGGCGACAGAGTGGGCGCGTGCAAAGAGCTGACCCAAGCCTGCTCAACTAATAAGCAAACGGGCGAACGCATCTGCAATGGCTGGACGTATGGCACTGACGTATTCGGTAACAAGGTGCGTCTGAATGGGCTGATTAAACGCCGCGCTGAAGAGCAAGCGCTATGCCTTAAACAGCTGGGCTTAAGCGAACGGGGCCTCTCGCAATCAAAGGGGGCGCGCAATGAATCCATCACAAATCATTAGCACTGTGCAGTGGCTATTTTTGTCACTGGCATTAGTCACCATTGGGCTGATGTACCACCAACAGCAGAGCACTAAGAGCCAGCTCACCCAAGCGTTAACTGACAATGCTGCCCTAAAACAGAGTGCAGACACTCTAGCGGTATGGCTACAAGACGCCAACGTTGAACGCATTGCCCTAAAAGACGAAGGCGAAACCCTCGCCCTACAGGTGCAAACCGTTGAGCAGCAAAAGGCCGCGTTAGCCAACCGCAATCAAGATCTTAACCATCAACTCACCCAGTTACTTGAGGACGCCCAGGATGAACAAACACAAACATGGCGTGTGGCTAGTGTGCCTAACGATGTTGTGCGCGTGTTCGACAACGCCGCCTGCTGTGCGTTACGTGCCCATTTACAAGACCCAATATGTGTTGCCGCCCGAAGTACTGATGCGCGAGTGCAACGTCACTCAGGTTCCACTACAGGTATTGCAGTGCCTGCAAACCCAACAGGTGGTGTGCCTTCGCAACCCTCCGCTCAGTAATCAAGAGTTTGCGGGGCTAATGCTCTCGCTACTCACTGACCTTGGGCAATGCAACCTCGACTGGCAAGCCCTGCACGATTGGCGCCAACGCCATCAAACAGACCAAACAAAATAAGCCAAATATTAGGGATAGGCATGGACGAAACCGACTGGGCTAGCAATATGGAAACCCGCGAGCGAGCTGCCTGTGTTGATGCAGTTCGGGATGCCGCCAGGCACAAACAACACCGCCAAGGCAATGGCATCTGTATTGATTGCTTAGAGCCAAATGAGCCACAGCGGCTTAACGAGTTGCGCTGTATCAGTTGCCAAGAAGATGAAGATAAGCGCCAGAAGATGCGCTATGGGAAGCGTTTATGATCGAATCGCTATTTGAATATTTCGGTAAGTATTGGGGCTTCATTGGCAGCGTCATTAGCGTTTTCTGTGCACTGCTGATGGCGTGGTTTAGCACGCGATTTACCCCACGGATTGAGCATGAAAAAGTGATCCAAAAGGTGGCTGAAATCGACAAGCGCCTTAGCGAAACTGAAATGCAATTGGAGTACATGCCGACCCGTGACGAACTGCATGCGCTCGATAAAACCCTCACAGGTTTAGGTGAGCGCTTTGGCGCAATGGAACAAGGCATTAGGCGCTTAGAAACCAAGACCGACATGCTTCTCGAAAACGAACTGAAAGGAGGCCACCAATAATGGCGATGCAGCAAATTATCAATGAGCACCAACGCCTTGTGGTGCTTCGATTACTGACAGAGGCGGGAGCCTTCGCACTCAATGAGTCCATCTTACAAGATGGCTTAAATGCCTACGGCCTCGACATTAGCCGCGATGCCTTGCTGTTGCAGCTCGCTTGGCTTAACGAGCAAGGGCTGATTAAAACCGAACTGGTTGGCAAAGTGACCACGGCCACCCTAACTGGTCGTGGCCAAGATGTGGCGACAGGCCGCGCGGTAGTGCCAGGGGTTAAACGCCCACGGGCGGGAGAGTAGCCATGGCAAGAGCAATCCTAAATCGTGGCGAGCTTGCAGGCATCCGCTTAGTGGCGGATTTGTTTGTGATCCGTGAACTCGAAAAGAACGTGCTTGCTAAAAACGAGCACGTTAAGCCGCATATCAAAGCGCTAGACCAGCGCCTTAAAAAGGCGGTTCCCAAGGTGTTTGCGACAGAGGCCGAACTACAGAAGCAGATCCACTTAGTTCGTGCGCAGTGGCTGCGAGAATGGGAGGGGTTAGAAGATGGCGAGTGAAACCCGAGGCCGACGCTCTAAAGTCGATTTGCTGCCCGATCCTATTCGCAAGAAGCTCGATGCGGGGCTGCGTAATGGTTCGATTCAGCAGATTGATTTGCTCGATGAAATCAATGCGCTGATTAAAGCCGCAGGGCTACCAGAAGAACAGCAGCTTTCCCGCGCAGGCATTAACCGCTATGCCACCAAGATGGAGGCCGTGGGGAAAAGTTTGCGGGAAATGCGTGAGATCACCCAAGTGTGGACGGCAGAGCTGGGTGACAAGCCCACGGGTGAAGTGACTAAACTCATTCTCGAAATGGCGCGTTCGCAGCTGTTTAAAGCCCTATTAAACCAAGATGAAACGGGCGAAGGTGCCGACGTTGGCATGATTAAAGACGCCATGTTAGCGGTGCAGCGTTTGGAGTCTGCTGCCATGGCCAGCCATAAGCGCGAGAAAGAGATCCGCACCGCGTTCGCGGCCGAAGCGGCTAATGCCGCCGAGAAGGTCGCGAAAACCGCTGGCTTAACCAGTGATGCCGTTGCCTTGCTTAAGCGTGAAATACTGGGGATTGCCTGATGAACAGCATCATTAAACCCGTCTTTGATCCTGTGCTTGAGGCCAGTTATCTCAGCATCTTTGATCCTAAAGAGGTGCTGCTCGGTTATCAGAAACGCTGGATAGCCGACGAGTCACCGCTGAAAATTGCCGAAAAGTCGCGCCGAACTGGACTCACTTGGGCCGAAGCTGCCGATGCTTCTTTAACTGCAGGCGCTGCCCGTGGCCAAGGCGGGACTAACCATTTTTATGTGGGCAGTAACAAGGAGATGGCGCGGGAATTTATCGACGCTGCGGCCATGTGGGCCAAAGTATTTGATAAGGCCGCAGGCGAAATCCAAGAAGAAGTGTTTGTTGATGAAGGCCAAGACGGTAAAGAGATCCTGACCTTTGCCATTTATTTTGCCTCAGGTTTTAAGGTGCAGGCGCTATCGAGTAATCCCTCGAACCTGCGCGGTATGCAAGGCAATGTGACTATAGACGAAGCGGCGTTCCACGAGCGCTTGGCCGAAGTACTAAAAGCGGCATTGGCGCTGACCATGTGGGGCGCGAAGGTACGCTTGATCTCCACTCATAATGGCATTGATAACCAGTTCAATGAGCTGATTAATGATTCCCGTGCGGGTAAAAAAGATTACTCCATTCACCGTGTCACCTTAGATGATGCCTGTAATGAGGGGCTGTATAAGCGTATTTGCCAAGTGCGCGGCATCGAATGGAGCCAAGCGGCCGAGGATGACTGGAAAGCAAAATTACTCAAAGCCACCGCCACCGAAGAGGACGCGTTAGAAGAATACTTCTGCGTGCCAAAGTCTGGCGGTGGTGCCTATCTTAACCGCGCGTTAATCGAAGCCCGCATGGCCAGCGTGACAGATAGTGGCCCCGTTGTTCGCCTTAAAAAAGACGACGCTTTTGGACAATGGCCAGAGGGTTTACGGGCGGCGGAGATCCTTAAGTGGTGTGAGGATGAACTCAAGCCGGTTCTCGATAGCTTAGACCCTGCACGCCCCCATTGCTTTGGTGAAGACTTTGCCCGTAGTGGTGACTTAACTGTGATTGACGTGGGGGAAATCGCTCAAGATCTTCACATCAAAACCAAGTTACAGGTCGAGCTTAAAAACATTCCCTTTCGCCAGCAAGAGCAGATCCTGTTTTACATTGTGGACCGCTTACCACGGCTGAGGGGCGGCGCGATGGATGCGCGCGGGAATGGCCAAGCGTTAGCGGAATACGCCCAGGATAAATACGGTAGTGAAGTGATCGCCTGTGTGATGCTATCTGAGTCCTTTTACCGCGAGCAAATGCCACGTTTTAAAAGTCACTTTGAAGATGGGCTTATCACTATTCCAAGGGACGATGACACCAGTACTGATCTGCGGGCCTTGAGCATTAACCGTCGAGGTACACCATGCCTTGGCGATGTGCGAACAGGTCAAGAAAAAGAACGCCACGGTGATGCCGCAATCAGCCTGTTCTTGATGGTATACGCCTCCACCTTAGACGGTGCCCCCATAGAGTTCACCCCCATTCCTAGGAGTGATCACCGTAATCCGAATGCCCATGCAAGTGCCCATGAGGATGATGATCATCAAACGCAGCGAGGTTGCTGGTAATGCAAGAAAAAATAACTGAATCACGTATTTTGGACGCCAGTGGTCGGCCGTTTAAGCAGCGTGAAGCCAAAGCACTGCAGACCGACGATGTGCGTTTAATTGGCCTGCAACGCACCTTTAGCCAGCACCCGAGTAGTGGCTTAACGCCCGCCAGTGCGGCCAATATTTTGCAGGCCGCCGAGCAAGGCGATCTCATTGCCCAATGTGAACTGGCCGAAGATATCGAAGAGAAAGACGGCCACCTTTATGCCGAGTTAGACAAGCGCAAACGGGCGTTGATCGGCGTGGACTACTATTTAGTGCCACCCCGTAACCCGACGCCACAGGAAAAGGCCGACACTGAATATCTGCAAGAAATGCTCGAAGAAGGTAACTGGATAAAGACGCTCATTAAGTCAATGAGCGATGCCATCCTCAAGGGCTTTAGCATGCACGAATTAGCCTGGACGCGTGAGTTAGGCGAATGGTTTATTGAAGTGCCAGAGTATCGCGATCCGTCTTGGTTTATGACTCACCCTGAGCGGCGCAACGAACTGCGGCTGCGTGATGCCACGGTCAATGGCGCTGACCTGTGGCCCTTTGGTTGGATCAAACATATTCATCCAGCCAAGTCTGGCTATGTTAGCCGCAGTGGTTTAGTGCGTCAGTTAATCTGGCCGTTCATTTTTAAAAATTACAGTGTGCGCGACTTAGCCGAGTTCCTTGAGATCTACGGTTTGCCGCTGCGGATTGGTCAGTATCCAGCGGGTGCCAGCGATGAGGAAAAGCGCGCCCTGTTAAATGCAGTGATGAGCATTGGCCATAACGCGGGTGGCATTATGCCCAAGGGCATGGTGATGGATTTCGAGAGTGCCGCCACAGGTCAAGCCGATCCCTTTGATTTGATGATTAGCTGGGCTGAAAAGACCATGAGCAAGGTGATTTTAGGCGGTACCTTGACCAGCCAAGCCGACGGTAAAAGCTCAACCAATGCGCTCGGTAATGTGCATAACGAAGTGCGCCAAGAGCTGCGTGATGCTGACCTTAGCCTGATTGCCGAAACCTTAACCCGCGACTTAGTGGCCCCCTTGTATGCGCTCAACTGCAAGAGTTATCAAAGCCACCGTCGTCATCCACGTTTAGTCTTTGATACCACAGAGGCCGAAGACTTACGGGCCTTAGCGTATCCGCTGCGTGCATTCGTCAGCATGGGCATGCAGATCCCACAAAACTGGCTGCATGAAAAGACCCGTATCCCTAAGCCCGCGAATGGCGAAGCCGTGCTGGTGATCCAGCAAGAAGACCCCAATGCCAGCGCTGCTAACCAGACGGCATTGGCTGCGCTCTCTGCGCAAGAGGGGGCCGCTAAGCAGTCAGATGCCCCGTTGAGTGAACCGAGCCAAACCGCCTTAGATAAAGCCTTGGATGCACTCACTCAAGGGCAAATGAGCGAAGCCTATATGGCGATGGTAGAGCCATTACTGGCACAACTGCAGAGCGAGCCGGAGCAGCTGCGGGCGCAACTGGAACAGGACTATCCCGCCATGGATACCGAGCAGCTTACCGAAACCTTAGCGCGGTTAATGTTTGTGGCCGAACTGTGGGGCATGGCCAATGCCTAAACCAAGAGTGCCTAAAACCGTTGATTTAAGCATTGCCATTAACCAAGACCCCGCAGATGCGGTGGCTTATTTTCGTGCCAAAGGCTTTGCCATCAGTGACGATTGGCAAGACGTGTGGACCCGCGCCCACGCCCGTGCCTTTACGGTGGCCAAGGCGGCACAGATGGATGTGCTCACGGCGATCCGTAATGAAGTGGATGCAGCCCTAAGCCAAGGGTTAACCGCTAAGCAGTTTCAGGCAAACCTTAAACCGCAGCTTGAAAAGCTCGGATGGTGGGGTAAAAAGGAAGTCGATGGCCGCGAGGTACAGCTGGGGAGTCCCTACCGCTTAAACACTATCTATCGTCAAAACCTGCAAACCGCTTACATGGCTGGGCGCTATCGGCGCATGTTATCGCGCACTAAAACCCACCCCTATTGGCAGTATGTGGCGATAGATGACGGCCAAACACGGCCAGCCCATGCGCGGCTTAGGGGTAAAGTGTTCCGCTTTGACGATCCAATATGGGACATCATCTATCCGCCCAATGGTTGGGGCTGTCGTTGCCGCGTTCGGGCGTTAACTGAAGCGCAGGTTAAGGCGATGGGGATCACTGTCGAAAATGGCGAAGGTTATATCCAGCGCTTTGATACTGAGACTGTCGCGCGCGGAACGGGTGAAGTATTGACCGTGCCCCATGCGCGTATCGATCTGCCCGATGGCAGCAGCATGAGCCCCGATTTAGGCTGGGCCTATAGTCCAGGCGAAGCCGCCTTTGGTACCGATGTGGCCGTCGCCAAAAAGCTGGGCACTATTCAATCCCTCGATACCCGCGCGCAGTTTATTCAAGCACTCAATAATAGCCCACTGCGCCACGCCCAGTTTGCCCAATGGACGGATGAAGTCCTTGCCGCCAATCCAGGGCAGAAACGACGACCAGGCTTAGGCGTACAGGCTTTAGGTTTTATGACGCCCTCGATTCAAACCGCAGTGACAGCGCGTTTAGGGCGAGAACCTACGGCCTTACTGGCCATAGGAGAAAAGCAATTAGTGCATGCAGATAGTGCAAGGCACATTGCCGAGGGTGTTGCGTTAAGTCGTGATGAGTATCAGCAATTACCGCAGATGTTGGCAGAACCCGAGGCCGTGCTTTGGGATAGCAAGAACCAGAATCTGTTGTATGTCTATCCCGCTGCGGATGATGCAAGCAGTAAGGTCAAAGTGATTATTAACAGTGCGTGGAAGATGAAACGCCAACAGGCAATGGATGCAGTGATCAACGTCTATAAGACGGATCGAGCGAACCTGCTGCAACCAGAATATGAAGTGATTGAAGGTCGTCTGTAAGTGAGTTTGGTATAAGTGAAGTGTGGTGGCGTGGTGGGAGTCGAACCCACATACACCCTGAATGATCAGAGTCTGCTTTACCAGTTAAGAGTACACGCCACCCTGTGTTCAAGCATATCACCATTCCTCCACGTTGACAGTGCTAAGGATAAAAAATGAACAAGGTAGAGATCGTCTTAAGTGACTCCCCAGTGCTGCAAGTGTTGGGGAGTTTGCTGGATAAGCTCGATGACTTAAGCGAACCGATGAACGATATTGCTGCCGTTCTGGAGTCCGCTACAGAGGGTGCCTTTGAGGCCGAGGCCGATCCAGTTACAGGTCAAGCCTGGGCCTCTTTAAGTGATGCCTACCTTAAGGCCAACCCTAAACGCCAGGGCGGTAAGATATTACAAGCCAGTGCTGGCGGGCTAGCTGCCAGCGTAACTGCCGACAGCGGCGACTTTTGGGCGGCGATTGGTAGCAATAAAATCTATGCCGCCATTCACCAGTTTGGTGGCACCGACGATATGCCCGCAGGCCCAGCGGGTATTCCGACACGACCATACCTCGGCGTAAGCCGTGAGGATGAGCAGTCTATGTTAGGGATCTTGGGTGGCTATCTTCTTTAAATTTGCTTTAAATGTTAAAACGCCTTAGCGGCGATTTAAGCGACTTAACGATTAAGTTGCTATCACGATTCATCTCGAAATGGGTTAAACGCTTTAACAAAGATTTAAACGGTTTTTAAACGGAAATCGAGTATATTTGAGTCTTTAGATATGTTGCAGTTTTAGTTGTAAATCAATAGACTCGAAGCATTCACGTCATGGAGGTCGTATGAATGTATGAGTTAATTCTAAAGTGGGGGGTTGAGAATTTATCGAAGTTTTCTGCTATTAAAGGTGAGCATGAACTCTCTTTAATTAAAGAGGCTATATCTACGAAAAATTCGCTAGCGATTCGAAAATATAGCGATACAGTGGCAAATTTCAATATTCTTGTGGATTCGATATCTGAAATTGAAAAATGCTTAGAACACGAACGTGCAAGTAATGACAAATCAGTCGATGATGAAAAAGAGTTTCGAGCATTTTTACATGATTTCAATACTAGAGTTCGTTCCCCTATAGTGAGTCGCCTCTCGGTATTGATGCATAAGTTTGACTATAGTAATGAGCTGATTTCTGCATATTCTCATGCTTTTTTTAAGTTATTCAGTGATACAACACTATCTGAACTTTGTAAAACACATGAGATTACATCTAAAGGTGGAGTGTTTAGATTATTTAAGGCCATTCTAAAAATGTACATGTATGTAATTTCATCTGTGATTAGAGTTTGCTCATTGGATTTGAGGTTCTGGATAACTGATTATTCGTATATTATGTTCGCAGATCAATGGTCTAAACGGGATGTCGTTAAGTCTAAAAAATATTTATTCACAGATAAAAAATTCTACTTATCACTAGAATCGAAAGAAGGCCTCGAACGATTCTGGTTAGATTTCAATAGTATTTAGGGATGAAAATGAAATTAATTAAAGCAAAAGTTACAAATTATCGCAGTGTTGTTGATTCAGGATGGATAGAATTCGAACGCTTAAAGACAATTCTTGTTGGTCCCAATGAGTCAGGGAAGACTGTCATACTTAGAGCATTGCAGTTATTAAACCGTCCAGATAATGTTCAACCTCCAAAAATATTGAGTGACTACCCAAGGTCACTTTACGCTGATAGAGAAAAAGATAGTGATTCTCAAGTTGTTGTTGGTATCTTTTCTGTAGAAGATGAAGAACTCATTGATTTGAGTGAAGATTTTAGAAATGCTAAGTTTCGCGTTAATGCATATATGAGTGGAGAACGAAGATACTGGATTGAAAATGTGAAGGATAGAGTTCGGTATACAGATATAGAGTCAGATTTTACAAGAATACTTGCTCACATGGACGCTACGGCTAAAACTCAAAATCCAGGAGTGGCTGATGTAAACTTACCTTCTCAATTATATTCTAAAGTAGCTATTAGAATAAAAAGCTCATATCTTGATTCTAGTAATGGGCTTTCTGATCTTGTTAATTTCTTAAAAGGCAATATTACTTTTGTTGATGAGGATAACCATCGAGAATTACAGAGATATGAGAGTTTGGTTTCAAAGCTTAATTATAACAATGAATGGATTAAAGCTCTGAATTTATTTGCTTCTAAAGTTCCTACTTTTGTACTTTTTAGTAATTATTTTCGCGTACGTCCCGTTATTCACTTAGAACATTTAGCCGCTCGTATAGATGCAAATAACCTTGACGATGAATATTATGATTATGGCAATAATTGCTTGCTGAAATTATTGGGGTTCACTGCTAGAGAGTTAGCTGAACTCGGCAGGCAATCAGCTATTAATATGACGCACTCAGCACAAACTCAAGAATTACACGATAGACTGAGTGAGCGTCAATACAAACTCAATGCTGCTAGTGTCAAACTCTCGACGAGTATTCAGGAAATCTGGAATCCAGATGAAACTCGAAGTGAAGCTAGTAAAGTAAAACTATTTGCCGATGGCCAATTTTTGAAAGTGATGGTTGAAGATGAAATAGGCGTCGAAGTAGAGTTAGACCAACGTTCTGAAGGCTTCCAATGGATGGTGTCTTTCTTCATTGTATTTTTCTCGGAAGCGGTAGATAAACACAAAAATGCTATTTTATTATTAGATGAACCCGGCATGAGCTTGCATGCGATCAAACAGCGTGAATATAGAAAAACACTTACTAAACTTGCAGAAAATAACCAAACGATTTTTACTACTCACTCACCATTTCTTGTTGGGCCGAATGAGTTAGATATTGTTAGGGTTGTAGAAATGGGTTCAAGGCGAGAGGGAACGAAAGTTCATTCAGTTATCACTTCTTCTGACCCTGCTGCTATGTTGCCATTACAAGAAGCTTTAGGTTACGACTTAGCCCACAGCTTGTTTTCTCACAATAGAAATTTAATCTTGGAAGGATTAACTGACTACTGGTATTTTGATTCTGTAGCACAGTTATTGGCTGAAGATGGGCTTGTAACTTGGAAAGGCAATATTTCTTTGGTATTTTCCAATACCGCTAGTAAAGTCGTCTATTACGCAACAATTTTACATGCCCATAATTTAAAGGTTGCAGCTCTATTAGATTCAGATAACGCTGGAGACCAAGCCGCACAGCAAGAGTCTCTGGTGCACACATTGGGGAATAAATCTATTTTGCGAACGAAAGATTTTTGTGGGATAGAACATGCGGAAATTGAAGACCTACTCAGAGATACTCTTCCTCTAATTATCAAAGATACATGTAGCTTAGATATTGTGGATGAAGTAGCCCAACAACCATCTTTACCGATTATGTTAATCATTAAGAAGGTTAACAAAGGTAAGGGAATATCTAAATATGATTTGGCAAAGAACTTTATTCGTTGGACGAGAGAGCATTCATCGAGTGATCTTAGCTCCAATGAATTGAAGCAATGGATAAGTTTGATAGAGAAAGTTAATGCAGTTTTAAAATAATCCCGAAACCTTTCCAATCCGCTAGCGAGCAGAGCGAGATCATCATAGGCACTCCAATGTTATTGAGAGTGCCTTTTTTATGTCTGCAACCACCACAGCTTTGGGTTTTGCCGCCTTAAGCAGCCAGTTAAACGTCAATTCAGAAGCCGCCTTTGTGGTTGGTGAAGATGGTTACATTCAGGCGCTGCCTGATGGCCACTTTGCTGCCGTAGATGGTCGCCCTGATGATGTGGCTGGTGGCAAGTGGTTGATGGATAGCGTTGCGTTCGCGGCCCTGCAAGCAAATACCCCCCATAAAGCCGGTGATCTGGTTATTGACTACGAACACCAAACCTTAAACAAAGAAGTCAACGGCCAGCCTGCACCCGCTGCGGGTTGGTTCAACATCGATGACGTGCAATATCGACAAGGGCAGGGCTTGTTCATTAAGCCGCGCTTTACCGATAACGCCATCGCTTATCTCACTGCCAAAGAATACAAGTACTTCAGCCTAGTGTTCGGTTATGACACCAGCACTGGCCGCCCGCAATTTATCCACTCAGCCGCGTTAACTAACCGCCCTGGTGTCGATGGCATGTTGCCACTCGCATCATTGGCTGCACTGGCTGCACTTAATACAAGCCTCAATCCACACGAACCTATCCAATCTACCGACACGGAGGAACTCCATGTGAACCCATTACTTAAAAAAATCTTAGCTGCCTTGGGCGTTGAAATTCCCGATGACGTGACAGCTTTAACCGCTGAGCAAGAGGTCGCGGCGCTATCTGCACTTAATACGCTAACCACGGCAGCAAATAGCGCTGATGGCTTAAAGCAACAGCTTACCGCGCTGAGTGCTACATCACCCTCGGTTGATCTAAGCCAGTATGTTCCAGCGGCCACGGTCGCTGCCCTGCGTGCGCAGCTGGTTGCGCTAACTGCTGAAAACGGCGTGCTTACCGTTGAGCAAACCGTGAAGGCGGCAATAGACGAAGGCAAAGCCTTTGAGTGTGAACGTGATTACCTAACCAAGTTAGGCCAGCAATCCATGGCGGCACTTACAGCCAATTTGGGTGAGCGTGTGGCTATTGCCGCATTAACGGCCAAGCAAACCACCACAGTTCCCGATCCTATCAAGGACAAGGAAACCAAACTCGCGGCACTGACTGCCGACCAAATCAAAATGGCCGATTCTTGGGGCATGTCACACGCTGACTTTGCTAAAGCTATCGCCGCTGATCAGGAGCACAAATAATGGCTGCTATTAACGCCCCAGTATTACAAGCCTTGCGCACTATGGTGCGTAGCGAGTTTCAAAATGCTTTAGCTAAGACTGAGCCACTGTATTTAAAAATTGCCTCAGTCGTGCCAAGCAATACTAAGTCCAATACCTACGGCTGGTTAGGTTCAATGCCGACCATGCGCGAATGGATTGGTGCGCGGGTGATCAACTCCATCAAAGAGCATGGTTATTCAATCACTAACCGTACCTTTGAAACCACCATAGGTATTAGTCGTGATGATGTGGAAGATGACACTTTAGGGATTTACAAACCTATGGTGCAGGCATTGGCGCAGGAAGGTGAAGAGTTTCCTGACGATCTGGTGTTCGAGCTATTAGCCGAAGGCTTTGGCACTTTGTGTTATGACGGGCAGAACTTTTTTGATACTGACCACCCCGTTAACGAGAAGCACGATGGTACGGGGGCTGACGTGTCGGTGGCCAACATGGTGGTTGATGGCGCTTATACGGGGGAACCTTGGTTTTTGCTCGATACCACGCGCCCATTAAAGCCACTCATCTTTCAAGAGCGTCGCAAGCTGGATTTAAACACCCTGTTTAATCCAACCGACCCAGCAGTTTGGACCAATAACGAGTTCCAGTTCGGCACCGATATGCGCTGTGAGGCGGGCTTTGGCTTCTGGCAAATGGCCTTCGCCAACAAGCGAACTCTCAATGCCACCAACCTATGGAGCGCTTACAAAGCCATGCAAGCTTTTACCAGCGATGGCGGTAAGAAGCTCAAGATACGCCCCAATTTGTTGGTGATCCCATCTTCTCTTGAAGACGTCGCACTCAAGTTAATGACCCGTGAGCGCATTGATGAAGGTGGCGTGACCGTGGATAACGAACTGAAAGGCAAGTTCGAGATCCTTGTGGTGCCACAGCTTTAGGTGTTCACCACTTAAGTTTGAGCAGCGAATCGCAGGCATAAGGATGCGCCTGCACCCCAACATCGAGTGAGGTAACAATGAAATGGCGAATCCTTCTAAGAACATTCAAGTCCTGTTGGTTATCTGTCTTGCGCACACTGGCTATCGCCGTGCGGGCATGGCGCTTAACAAAGGCGAAAACCTTATACCGCTGGCCGAGCTGTCGGATGAGCAAGTCGCAGCGTTTGAAGCTGACCAGCGCCTTAAGGTATCCGTGCGTGATATGGCACCAGCGTCGGGGAGTGTGGACATTCCAGACGGTGATCAGACATTAGGCACCGATATCACAGGCACGCTCACTGGTGTGAAAGAGCCCAATGGTGAAGAGAAAGTCTTAAACCAACTGACAGTAGATGAACTGTTAGATCAGCTCACGGTAAAAGATCTTAAGGCGCTAGCAAAAGACTTGGAGATCACCGGCTTTAACGCGATGAATAAACCTGACTTAGTCAATGCTATTCGGGCGGTAAGAGTCACAGTGCCAGATGCGAGTGAAACAGCTACCCCAAGCACTGAAACGGAAAGCACTGAACCATCTGGCACCGTCACCAACGCAGCAGGTGAATAGCTATGGCCGACTTAGCCATCACAAGAGCCATGTACGCCACCCCTGACAACATGCTGAGTCGCTTTGGTACGCAGGACTTAATGCTGCTTACCGAACGTGAAGACAGTGTGCCAGGGGAAATCAATTTCGCCTTGCTTGAGCAGGCGCTGAGTGATGCGTCTGCCGAGATTGATGGCTATATCGTGGGACGTTACACCTTGCCGTTAACCACGGTTCCCGCCGTGCTTGAGCGTAACTGCTGCGATATTGCCCGTTACTTCCTGTATGGCGATAAAGCCCCTGAACAAGTCGAGAAACGCTATACCGCTGCAGTGAAGTTTTTAACCGCCGTGAGCAAAGGCGATATCAGTTTGGGGCTGGCCGATACGGGTGAAGTCGCTAGCCAAAGTGAGCTAGTGGTCAGTATCGAAAGCGCAGGCAGCGTGTTTGGCCGTGCATCGTCTAAGGGGTTTATCTGATGTTTGAGATTAAAGATAACTACCTTGCTGCAGGTGATGCGCTGACTCAAATACTTGAGCCATTAGTGACGAGCCAGAAGCTGAAAAAGGTCTATCAAGCCAATGAGCTAAGCGAAGTGGATGAGCGCAGCCAAATCACTCCCGCCGCCCATGTGCTGTATATGGGCGATACGCTGGCGGATACCGCACAAGGCGGCAACACCAGCCAAATTAAGCAGACTTGGCTTGTGGTATTGGCTTGCCGTTTATCTATCCACGAAGGCCAAGCAGGTGAGCTATTAGTCAGCCTGTTAAACGCGATTGTGGGTAAGTCGATTGCGGTGGATGGTCAGATGCTTGGCCCCTTTGTGCGCGTTAACAGTCCCGTTAAACCCCGTTTCACTAAAAGCCACGGTTATTACCCCGTGGCGTTAAGTGTGATTTTGAGATTCAAACCTTAACAACCTAAGAGGAACTCACCATGAGTGGATTATTAGTCGCAGGCAACTTCTTTGTTGACCGCTTAAATGCCCAAGGGCAATCAACGGGGATCATTGGTCCCATCAACACCACTAAGCTCGCCATTAAAACCGATGCCGATGAAAAGGTACGTCCAAGTAAAAAGAAAGACAGCTACGGCCAAGCCTTAAGCGTGGTGAAAATTGCCAAGCCTGTTGAGGTGGAATGGTCCTTCGACGATCAACCTGCCGAACTGATTGCCATGGCACTGTTGGGTGATACCCAAGTGCTGAACACGGGCAGCGGCAACTTAACCGATGAAGCCGTGACCTTACCAACCAATCAACGTTGGATACAGCTACCTGAAAGTAACTTTGCCGCCCTCGGTTTTGTGGTGAAGAAAGACGCTACCACCTTAGTGCTGGGCACTGACTATGAGGTGAACTATGCCCTAGGGCTAGTGCGTGCCGTAAAAGGCGGCGCAATTGAAGCGGGCGGCGCAGTGACGGTGACAGGCCAACATAACGCCATTTCCGGCACGCTAGTTCGTGGTGGCATTAGTGCCCAAACCCGCGCGCGGCTCTTCGGTGAAGGTAAAAACCTCGAAACAGGCAAGCCGATTAAGCTCGAAATTTTCGACGCCAGCTTATCGCCAACAGCGGCGCTCGATTTTGCCGCCAGCGAGTTTGTGAGCGCCACCCTTGCAGGTAAAGCCCAGTTAGTCGCGGGTAAGGATCATCCGTTCGAGTACCTAGAGCTGGATGCGTAAGCGGTTTTGCTTAACCCAAGGGCATGGCCGTACTCAATTGCCATGCCCTTTAATCCCACTTTAAAGACGATTTAAATCCCTGTTAAAAGCATTAACGAGACTAACAACGACATGGCTGATAAAACCTTAGAACTCGCCCTGCGGATCGTGGCAGAAGCCACGGGCAAGCAACACATTGCGGCTTTAGTCGATGAGCTTAAGCGCATCGGCACTGAGTCGGATGCGGCGAATCCTAAGACGCAGGCGCTCGCTGATGAACTCGATGGCGTGAGTGATGCCAGCCAAGCGGGTGCGAATCAAGTTGATGAACTCAAAAATAGCCTTGATCCGTTAAGCGACCAGTTAGACCAAGTGGCCCAAAGCGGCCGTAATACCAGCAACCAAACAGAGCAGCTCACTAATGACCTCAAGCCTTTAGCTACAGGGCTTGATGACGTTGGCGATAGCAGCCAATCGACCAGCCAAAAGGCCAATACCTTAGCCAATAAGCTCGATGAGCTGGCTAACCAGCAAGACCTGATCAACACCTTTAAGCGGTCACGCAATGAGCTTGAACAACAAGAGCTTGCTGTCACTGCCGCCGCCTTAGCACTGCAGGACTTAAAGCAACGTGCCAGCCAAACGGATGCGCCTTTTGTGCAGCTGGCACGCTCTATTGATGTGGCCGAAAAAGAGCTGGAGCAAATGCAGCGCGAGTTAGCGCATCAATCATCCAGCCACACTAAGCTGCAAAATGCTCTGTCGAAATCGGGCATTGACTACAACAACCTGACCACAGCGCAGCGCAAGTTAAGCGCCGAATTTGATGGCACTGGCCGCAATGTCGATAAGTTTGCTAATCAGTTAGATAAGGGCAATGCCAGCGCCCGTGATCATGCCAGTTCCCTGCGTGGCGTGATCGGCCAAGTGACCGCTTTAGCGGGTGCCTATTTGGGCTTTGACCGCGTGGCTCAAGCGTTGAAGGATGTCTTTGCCACGGGCGATCAATTTGAACGTCTTGGCGTGCAAATGAATGCCGTGATGGGCGGTTTTGAATCTGGCAAACAAGCCACCGCTTGGGTAAAGCAATTCGCCATCGATGTGCCACTGCAACTGAACGAAGTTAATCAAGCGTTTGTGAAGGCCAAAGCCTTTGGCCTCGATCCTATGAACGGCACCATGAAGGCGATTGTGGATCAAGCCTTTAAACTGGGTGGCGGTTTTCAAGAGGTCGAGGGGATCACCTTGGCACTCGGCCAAGCCTGGGCAAAACAAAAGCTACAGGGTGAGGAGATCCTGCAGTTGATTGAGCGCGGCGTGCCCGTATGGGACATGCTGGCTAAGGTCACGGGAAAGAACACCACCGAACTGCAAAAACTCAGTGAGCAAGGCAAGCTTGGCCGCGATGTGATCCAAGGCTTGATTGATGAAATGGGCCGAGCCGCAAATGGCAGCGCAGCGGCGCAGATGGCTTTGCTCAGTGGCCAAGTATCAAACCTCAAAGACAACCTTTCATCCTTCTATGATCTCGTGGCTCAGTCCGGTGCACTTGATTGGCTTAAGGGCCAGATCAGTGAGTTGAATCTTGAGTTTGCCGCCATGGCCGCTGATGGCCGTTTAAAGGAATGGGCGCAGCAAGTCAGCAACACGATCGTAAGCATAGGCTCAGCGGTGCAAGATGGCGCGGCTATGCTGTACCACTTCCGTGATGAAATTGGTTTTGTGGCTAAGGCATTTCTCGCGTTAAAAGTCGGTAGCTATTTTAGTGATGTGATCACGGGAGCCAATGCCGCCATCGGCGTGATGCGTCTTTACACTGGCGCGATCATGGGTACCACTGCGGCGAGTGAGGGCGCGGCCTTAGCTGCTGGCAAACTTAAAACCGCCTTGGCAGCAGCGGCTAAAGCGGGTTTGTACTTAGCACTGATTAGCGAGTTGATCGAGGTTGCTCGGGTATACCAAGAGTTATTGATTGCTGAAGAAGCACTGGAAAAATCTAAACGCGCTGCCGCGTCTAGCGCCAAACAGTTGGAGTACTCACTTAAGGATCTCAGCGAGCAAACGGGCGTTGCCTTTACCACTATGGCCGAGTTCAACAAGGCGGTAGACGAAGGCAAACTGATTTATGACGACGCCACGGGTAAGTGGAAGAACGCCGCTAAAGCCATGGAAGAAGTCAAACAGGCCGCCGTTGACGTCGCTGAGCCGATTAAATTAACAGTTGAAGAAGCGCTGCGCCTGACCTTTACCTTAAGCGAACAGACTAAAACGCTCGATGGCGTTAAAGGTGGTATGGGCGGTTTCATTCGCCAAATTGACGCCGCCTTAGTGCCGTTAAAGGCGGCGGGTGATCAATACGAAGGCCACGTTAAGTTACTCACAATACTGCGCGCCAAGTTTGAGGAGCAGCAAACCTATCTTGATGCCACGGCTAAGGGTACAGAGGCATTGGAGCAAGCCTATAAGGACTTAGGGCTGACCAGTAGCCATGCCTTAGAGCAGGTGAATACGAAAGCCGAAGCGGCCTTTAATCTGATTAAGAATAACCGTGAACCGATTGAGCAACAAAAGGATGCGTTTTTAGCCTGGGCGAAAGCGGCATTAACGGCCGCCGAAGCAACGGGCGCTGCGGTACCCGAAACCTTGAAAGCGCAAGCCGCCACCCTTGGGCTAACCAAGGAACTGAGCGAGCTGACAGCAAAGCAATACGGCTATACAGACAGCGTGAAGGAACTGTCACCCGAGCAAGCCAAGCTAAGCCGCGCAGTGGCAGAAACTGAAGCCCGTTTGAAGCAATGCCGCGATGTGATGAACAGCTCGACGGTATCGAGTAAAGCCAAAGCAAAAGCCCAGCAAGATCTGATTAGTTTACAGGGCAAATTAAGTGACCAAACTAAGCAGCTCAGTGAGGTTCAGGCACTCGAAGCTGCTAATTATGAACAGATAAAAAGTAAGTATGCCGCTGTATCTGACGAGATGTTAAGGCTCGAACAAGCCTATAAAGACGGCGGCATCACGGCGGAAGAATACCTGCGACAAAAAGAACGCTTAGTTGAAGTGCTCAGAATATTGCAACGCTTAATGGGCGGCTTGGAAGATGGTGAACAAGAGACTGACGAACAGGTAAAAAAGACCACTAAAACCTTAATTGAGCAACGCGAAGAACTGGAGGAATTAGAGAAGAGCACTGGCCGCGCCACTGAGTATGTAAACCTATTTGCAGGTGCCTATGCCCACTTAAACAAACAGTTCAATTTTAACGAAGATAGCACCGAAAAACTTAACGCCCGCGTTAATGAGCTGACTAAAAGCATCATGAACAATATGCGGGTGAATACTGGCTTTTGGGGTGTACTGGCGCAGCTCAGTAACCAAGCTTTTATCCGCGAAAAGCAGATCATTAATGAAACCTTACAGATCCGTAAATGGACTGAAGAACTCGAAAGCTCAAGCATTAGCCTCGATCGTGTCAATCAAATTAGCCGCGAGGCAAAGTGGAATATACGCGAGCTAGGTGACGAAGAACTTAAGCCACTGCAAGCGGCCATTGATGCTACCCGCGATCGTATTCTCGGCCTGCGTGACGATATCAACGCGACCTTGGACAGTCTCAAAGATGAGATGGATCAGCTCAACAATAACCAAGCCGCTATCGAGAAGCGCCGCTATGAACAGCAACAAGCTGAGCTTAAGGCGCAGCTCGATGCTGCCCGCACAGCCCAGGATAAAGAGTCTATCGCCAGTGCCCAAGAAGCACTGCAACTGAGTCAGCAAATTTACAGCACTAAGCTGAAACAAATCGAGGCCGAATCGGCAGAACGTAACGCACAGGCGATCGAGCGTGCATCAAGCAGTGCAAGCACCGCGACGAATTCCACTCGCAGTCCTTCAAGCCAAACCACTTCGCCATCGGTGAGCAATCAGAACACAGGCGGCAGCGTGCAGGTGTATCGGCTAGAGCTAGCGATGCCCTCGGGCAATGTAGTGAAGGCCGATGTGCTTGATGAGTTTAAGCAGTTGTTTTTGCGCGAACTAGAACAGATTAAGGCCACCTCATGATCACCTTAGACACGCTTCAATTACCGCACTTTATTTGGCTTAACCGCTTTGGTTATACGCCCTTTGTGAGCAGCACTGAGTTTGCACTCGATGGATCACAGCATGTTGAAGTGGCCGCCAAACAAGCGGGCCGTTCCATTATGCTCTTTAGTGATGGCGAATCCTTAAGTTTGTTTGAAGCCCTTGAAAGCCACGCCAATACAAAAGGGGCGGCCAGTTTCAATCTGGATATTAACGGAACTGTTTTTAGCGTGATTTGGGATTACCGCGATCAACCGATTAGTGGTGCACCAGACATTAACTACAGCGATAGCGCCCCCGATGCTGTCGATGCCATCACCCTCAAGTTAATCACTGTTTAAAGGCTGTTTAATATGGCAACTTCTCCGACTCCGATTTCTCGCGACAGCTTAAAAATCTTTAAGCCTGAACTGTTAGGTTCAAGCAATGAAGCTGGCGGCCAGCGCACGAACAACGTAGTGCAATCAGGGCAGATTAATGAACTGTTTGATGCTATCTCTGATATTGATCATGCTCAATCGAGTATTGATATCGTTAAGTGCTTCCCCACGCTTTACACAAATGACACTAACAAACTTAAGCAAGCCCATGTGTTTGTGAGTGAGCCACCAGTCGATCCGCTGGTGAACGTGTTTATGATTGAATCGCCTGCGCTGGATGATGAGTCTCGCATGACAGATATGAAAGAGATCATTGAGTCGTCGGTCACAGCAGGGGAATTAATTCGCGAAGGTGGCCCAGGGTTCCTTGTTAATCAGAACTCATTTTCCTCAGATTACCTGCAATCGACTTATCGATTTAATGATCGCGATTACTGGAAAACCACCTATTTAGCCGTGGGCCAAGTGATTTGTATTACCGTGGAATATACTGGGGTGGAAAATGCCGATTGGCCCCGTAAAACTCACTTTTGCAAAGTAACCAAGACCAATAATGTTAATGGCCAAGTCGGTACCGTCACTTTCGATCCACCCATTCCTTTTGCCACCCCTTGGCCATCGCTGTTGGTTAATGGACAAAGCAAGTGTACTAAGCTGCGCTTATCAAATACCGCATCACCGCTTAAGTTTCATGGCGTAACCAAATTAACGGCTGTGGCCAATGGCGTTAATTTAGCCGTGGGGGCGACGCAGTTGTCATTACTGCCATCCATTACCACTGTGTTACCCAAGCCAGGCAATACCATTGTCGGCGGTAGTGAAAACGGGGATGCCACTGTAAGCCAAGTGATCCGCAAAGTGATCACCCAACCTTCAAGTGCAGGCACCTATAGCTATACTTTTACCACCACGGATTTATTAACCGATGAAAACGGATTAGTTGCCGTTTCAACGTTACCCACGGCCACGTTCGGCGGTTATACCAGCTACATTCAATCCGTGACAATTGGCTCAGGTAATATCACGGTAACGCTCACCTCAAGTACAAGATTTAATGATGCGTCAACCGTGAGCCTATTTTATGTTTCATCCTATAAATACAGCATCTATTCAAGCGCCAACCCGTTCCCCGCCAACAAGCAACTGACAGTGGGCAGTATTAAAGGCCGAGCTGTTTTTGCTGATACAAACTATGCTGCCCAAGATGTGTATGAGAGAGTGAGTGCCGAGGGCACTACAGGCAAGCTATATGATGGTACAGAACACCTCGCAACGATTAACTACTTAACAGGTGCGGTGATTAAGCAAGTCGTTAGCCGTGGCGAGTTTACGTTTACCTTTGCCGGATTAGTCGAATCGAGCGCGGCGGCTGCTGCAGGTGATACGGTCGCTAAGTTCACCTTGTCCGTGCCAAATCCCTTATTAGAAAGCTTTTATGTGCAGGTTGAACGCATCTCTGACCGAGCGCTGATTAGTGCCTCAGCCAATGCTCAAGGGGTGGTTTCGGGCACTGGCATTAATGGCAGCATTAGCAGTGGCATTGTGGAACTGATCTTTAGCGCCCCAGTGGATTTAACCACATTGCGCTATGACATTAGCGACCAAGTGCGCCAACTGCCACCTGCCGAGATTTATGGCCTTAACCCACTGCGTATTCCTTATGATGGCATTGTGAATATGTTCCGCCAGTGGGGTACAGTGGCGCTGTCACACTCACTAGTGCAGCAAGTCACCGCCACGGCTGGTACCGTGTATAACATTCGTCAAAACGCAGCATTTAGCGACATTACAGATGCGAATGGCGCCAGCCTATGGACCAGCGAAAACACCCATTTCACCGTAAATAAAGCGGCAGGCACTGTCACCATTAATAGCGCCTTTACTGGTTTTGCTGCGCCTTTTGTGCTGACCGATGTCATTAGCGAGCTTGCGTTAGTTTCAAGCTTTACCCCAAGCAACATAGTGCTGGCAAAACCTTTATCCCGCGAATATCCCATAGGGGCCACTGTGGCCAGTGTGCAGATTTTAGGTGATTTACAGGCGCGTGTTGGCCAAGTACGGGATATGACCGCCTGGTCAAATAACTGGGATGTTGATGGTGCTCAAGCCACGGGTAATTTCAATGCCGTTGACTATCCGGTAGAGGTTAAAAATAACACTGCAGTAAACGAAGATTGGGTAATGATTATGACCAGTGAAACCGCGTTTCGCTGCGTAGGTCGCCGCCTCGGACAAATTGCGACTGGTGATACTCTCAATGATTTTGCCCCTATCAACCCCGTGACCAATACCCCTTATTTTGTGCTCAGAAAAGGCGCATGGGGTGGTGGTTGGCAAACGGGTGAGGCGGTGCGCTTTGCCACTTTTGCGTCATCAAAACCCATCATGTTGCTGCGCAATGTGCAGGTTGGCCACAGCCAAATCACTACAGATAAAGCCGTATTGTCATTATTTGGCAACGAATCGTAATAAGGAGTTTATATGGGATTACCTGTAACTGTTTATCGAAATACGGATGCGGGAGCACCTGCAATTCCTACCAAACCAAGCGGTTGGATTACTGTACTGAAAAAGTGTTTAGTCGAGGGGTATGGTGAAAAACAACCACTTGGTTGGACACTTGACTTTGAAGATGCTGCAAACAATAAAGTTGTCTTTAAAAACAACGTTGCCGATGGTGGTTCTGGTGGGGCTGTTCAGTTTCAACCCCATTCAGGCAGTGATGCTATTAATGCCGCATTGCGTATAACGTGTGCAAATTCAATTACAGCAATAGACGCTTTTTTTAAAAAGGTAGGTTATCGCGTAATGATGACCTCTAATAGTCTGGGAACTGTCAGTGGGTGGATGGTTGTTGGCACCAGTAAAGGTTTTTGGTTGATACAAGAATCAGGCGAGCCTCTTAACAACTCATACAACACAGCTTTGTTCGGGTATCGTGAGTATTTTTTCATTGGTGATATAGAGTCGTTTATACCAAATGATATGGGGATATTTACATTAGTAACATGTGGTGATCCTACACTTGACAGTGATAATACTGGGTACGAAATCAATATTGGTTCATCACAAAGCACACCTAAATGTGCTTTATATGAGACTAATGGTGGCTCAACTGTTTTTGGATATTTAACAGATTGGCAACCTGATTATGGTTATGCATATCAGGGCAATGCAATTGACCCTCAGCAAATTGGTGTACCAATCAATTTAGTAAAAGTGTCAATTATTCATAGCTCTTTTGGCTTAGTTACGAACCCTGCGTGCAGAGGGACTATCCCCGGATTATTTAAGACACAATTTAGTGGTTATAAAGATGCAGCATTACCAGTAATCAGAACATTCGAAGGTATTGATTATCTTCTTGTTACCGGAATGCAAAAGGCGAATACGTTTATATCACTGGGTGGTGAATGGTATGTCTAGTATCGTTATAAACGTAATCGGTGGCTTACCAACTGTAATGACACAAGCATTGCTTGAGGTTGATGTGGATACCGATGCCGAGTGTGTGATTATATTTGATAGACATTTTACAGATGGTTTCTATCAAATATTCAGTACAAACGGTGGGGCATTCAAAACCATTGTACCTGTTAAGTATGCCACGAGTAGTGAATTGATTGTGGGTATAACAGACCGTGACCGTATCTATAATGCCAAGTTCGTTGATGGTGTACAGGCCGAATTAATAGACGGCAACATTGTGAATATTAGACCATGACAGCAATAACACTACGGTTTGATACGCTTTGGTTAAACACTCTATTCCCAATAAAAATTCGCTTTAATGATGAACCCATACCAGAAGTGCCTGAGGTACCGATTAGTGCCGGTACCATTGGCATGATGTGTGGCATCGGCATGTTTACAGGGCCGAGTGTTGCGCAGCAGCTAACCATTAAAGAAGCCACCCAAAGCCATGCCACACAATTAACGTCACAATGGCAAGTTGGCCATGTAACGCAAATCGTGACGGCCAAGTGGCAAGCTAAGGCATTAATGGGCATTACCACCTCAGTGGTATGGCGCTGGAATAACCTAGTGCCATGTAAAGCTGATTTGCTTTGGTTGGTGCCACAGTTACATGGTGTGCAAGCTTCTAGCCTATGGCTATTGCCTGATTTAGTGCCGTCACGGGTTGAAATGCTATGGCGGCAGCCAGAGGCTACCACGCAGATTATCGCACTGGGTTTAAGGCAAGGTGAGTTAGTCGCGACTGAGGTTAAGCTTGCCCACTCGAATATTCGTGCTGCAGGCGATATGAAAGGAATAGCATGGGGGCCACATGCTGCGCGGTGGGTGTGCTCGAGTAAGTATCGACCACCCAAAGGCAAGATCACCATTAACTTTAGCGATCCTTGGGTAAATGCAGCCAGCCCGATTGTGCTCAACTTTACCCCTTCACCAAACATTTGTTACTGGGATGATGGCGGCGGCTTGATAGGCACAAATCCATCGTTACCCACCATTGATTTTAAGATCCCCATCGAACCGCAAATCAGAAGGAGTTACCTCATGCAGCCTCAAATCAGTTGTGTTCGTGTGAGTGACGGCGTTGCTGTGGTACTCAAATCAGTATCCATTTCTCAGTCCCGTTCACAATGGGCCAGTAGCGGAAGCTTAGCGTTTTCATCCCGTATTGATGCCGAGCGTGCCGCAAATGAATTATTGAAAATAAGCATTAACGGCTATGACTTTTACCTGCTTTGTGAGTCTCCAAGCGAGTCCAAAGCTTTTGGCAAAACCAGTTATAGCGCGACAGGTCGAGGTCGTTTAGCCACACTCGCCAGCCCGAACCGAAAGGCCATCAACTATGTGAACGTAGTAGCCCGCAGCTTTATTGGTTTGATGGCCGATATTGTGGCCAATACTGGGTGGACTGTCGCCAGTAAAATTAGTGATTACTCTGTACCTGCAAACGCCTTTAGTTATGCCTCTAAAACTCCCGCTGAAGCCATTAACATGATGGCAAATAGCATTGGGGCCATGCTCGATGTGAATGATGAAACTCAGACTATAACGGTGATCCCTCAGTGGCCAGTCGTGCCTTGGAATACCGCAAGCGCAATTCCCGATGTGATTTTGCACGATGGAGTGATCCTCGAATTTAACGAGCGTATCGACATTCGTCCCGATGCTAATGCGGTGTTTGTGCGTGGTGAACAGCAAGGCGTGGCGGCGAAAGTGAAACGTTTCGGGACCGCTGGTGACAACTTTGCTGCTGATATAGTGGATAAGTTAATCACTGATAATCAAGCTGCGAGAATGCGCGCAACGGCCGAATTAGCCAACGCAGGTAATAAGGTGCAAAACAGCATTCGCGCTAAGGTCATGGCGGATTTACCACCAATGCGCCCAGGCATGTTAATTGGGGTTCGTAAAGGTGCCGAGGTGTTTAAGTCAGTGTGTGAAAGCTTCAGCATAAGCGGCAGCGTTAATGAGTCAACGGGGATGGTTACTGTGAATCAGACCGTGACGCTATTGCGTAATGAGGTGGCAGCATGAGCAACATCTATCAACGCTTAGCGAACTTAAACCCTAAGCACCAGCGCAGTGTTGCCACTGTGATTAGCGTGACAAATGGCACTACGACAGTACAGCACGCCGATGGCAGTTATCAGACCGTTTTGGGTGACTCAGTTGCCAGCGGGAAAGTGTATATCGTTGATGGTCAGATCCAAGGCCAAGCCGCCGACCTGACTTATGTTGAATTAGAGATTTAATAAAAGAGAGCGGTCTAGCAATGCTACCAACACTGCTAGACCATCAACACACAGGATAACACCCTGTGAGCCAACCAAGGCTCCCTCACCGCGTCGACACGGCGAACCGAGCCTAGCATAAAAAATCCTAAAAAAGGAGGCTCACATGCCAAAACCAATTATCCCTTGGATGGGTGGTAAGCGTAGATTAGTTAAGCAGATTTTACCGATATTCCCTGAGCATCATACTTATGTAGAACCCTTCTGCGGCGGTGCTGCAATGTTCTTTAGCAAGGATGAGGCGAGGGTGGAAGTGGTCAACGATATGAATGGCGATCTCGTCAATCTTTATCGAGTGATTAAACACCATTTAGAAGAGTTTATAAGGCACTTTAAATGGGCTTTAATTAGCCGTGAAGAGTTTTTATGGCAGAAGAATACTAACCCTGAAACACTAACCGATATTCAGCGAGCGAGTCGCTTCTACTATCTTCAAAAGCTGGCGTTTGGCGGGAAAGTATCAGGTCAGAATTTTGGGTGTTCAGCGTCTCGACCCGCTGGTTTGAACTTGTTAAGGATTGAGGAAGATCTCAGCGTTGCTCACTTACGCTTGGCAAGAACCTATATCGAGCGGTTGGACTGGGCTGAGTGCGTAAGGCGATACGATAAGCCAGAAACCTTGTTCTATTTAGACCCGCCTTACTGGAGTACCGCAGGTTATGGTGTCGATTTTGGACTAGAGCAATATGCCTTGATGGCCGAGCTTGCGAAGACAATCAAAGGCAAGATGGTGATCAGTGTGAATGACATACCAGAGATGCGCGAGGCATTCGCTGGACTACAAATGAAGACGCTTGGAATACGTTACACGGTAGGAGGCTCAAAACGCTCTGGAGAGCAGCAAGAACTGCTCATTTGGAACTGGTAGACCAACGTATTAACTAAGTAGAAAAGACTCAATAGCCCTCGATTTAGGGGGCTTATTGAGAAGTTTATCAAATTGAGTGAACCCATATTTATCAGACTAAGTGAACCAACGAGTAATTGATTAATCACTAATTTTCAATTTAGGTGAATTCGTTTATCAAATCTCGTGGCGCGCTACATTACAGTTAGTGAAATTGATACAAGTAGCAACATTTATCAAATGTAATTAAATTACTAAATGCCGAGAGACGGTTGTTAAGACACATGACAGCCTCCAATCCCGCGTGGTTTCTAGGTTATTTCGACTTATCAACAAAATCTGTGGATAACCCTGTGAGTTGTCCTGAAAAATGGCCGCCAAAGCCTTGGGGTATGGGCGGCGGACTTAAAATGCACTATTTTGGGGTTCAAAAATAAATTTAAGTATTATCAAATGCATACTAAAAGCAAGTGGTTTTTGTTGAGGGTGAAAACAAGGTTGCAATTTTGTAATCGAACGAAATTGATTTCTTGTGTATTAAATTGGCATTTTTGCTTAGTTTGCGGGTGTTTTGTGAGCAAAAAACGCTGAAAACGCCTTAGTTTAAAAGTTTCATGTTTCTTCCTTTAAATTGTCATCTTGCGGTTTTAGATCGTATTGATATGACGACAGGAAGGATAACTGTGGAGCTTAGTCGGTGACTTGATTAGAATGGGGCGACTCACTAAAAGGATATGTGCGCGTGTCAGAATCTGTTTTTCAGCTTGAATCGCAATTCGCCCCCGCAGGCGACCAACCTACAGCGATTGCCAAATTAGTCGATGGACTCGAAGCGGGTCTGGCCTGCCAAACCTTACTCGGGGTGACGGGCTCAGGTAAAACCTTCACGATTGCCAATGTGATCCAAAAGTTAGGTCGGCCCACGATTATCATGGCGCCTAATAAAACCTTGGCGGCGCAGCTTTATGGTGAGATGAAAGAGTTCTTTCCCCATAATGCGGTCGAGTATTTCGTTTCTTACTACGATTACTACCAGCCCGAAGCCTATGTACCTGCATCAAATACCTTTATCGAAAAGGACGCTTCGGTTAATGCTCACATTGAGCAGATGCGCTTATCTGCCACTAAGGCGCTGTTAGAGCGTAAAGATGTGGTGCTGATTGCTTCGGTGTCTGCTATTTATGGCTTGGGCGATCCCGATTCCTATTTGAAAATGTTGCTGCATCTACGCCAAGGCGATGTGATGGGGCAGCGTGACATCTTAATTCGTCTCAGCGAATTGCAGTACAAGCGCAATGATATTGAGCTACAACGTGGTACTTATCGTGTGCGCGGTGAAGTGATTGATATTTTCCCCGCCGATTCTGAGCGTAATGCCATTCGAGTCGAGTTGTTCGACGATGAGATTGAACGCTTAAGTGAGTTTGACCCGTTAACGGGCCATATTATTAAACGTATCGCCCGTACGACGGTTTATCCTAAAACACACTATGTCACGCCGCGGGAAAAAATCATCGCTGCCACTGAGTTTATTAAAGAAGAATTGCGTGAGCGTAAACAATATCTACTCGATAACAACAAGTTAATTGAAGCCCAGCGTATCCATGAGCGGGTGCAATACGATGTGGAAATGATGGTGGAGTTGGGTTACTGCTCTGGCATCGAAAACTACTCGCGCTATTTGTCTGGCCGCGCACCGGGGGAAGGGCCACCAACCTTGCTCGACTATTTGCCTGCCGACGGCTTATTAATTATCGATGAATCCCATGTGACTGTGCCGCAAATCGGCGCTATGTACAAAGGTGACCGTTCCCGTAAAACCACACTTGTGGAATACGGTTTCCGCTTACCGTCCGCCTTGGATAACCGGCCGCTCAAGTTTGAAGAGTTTGAGCAATTGATGCCGCAAACTATCTATGTGTCGGCAACACCGAGTGCCTACGAGCTGGAAAAGAGCGAAGGTGAGATTGCTGAGCAGGTCGTGCGGCCAACGGGATTGCTCGATCCTGAATTAGAAGTGCGCCCCGTTGGGACCCAAGTGGACGATTTATTGTCTGAAATCGCCAAGCGAGTGGCCGTCAATGAGCGGGTGTTAGTGACGACGCTGACTAAGCGTATGTCGGAGGATTTGACTGAATACCTCGACGAACATGGCGTAAAAGTGCGTTATCTGCATTCGGACATTGACACTGTCGAACGGGTTGAGATCATCCGCGATCTGCGTTTAGGTAAGTTTGATGTGTTGGTTGGGATCAACTTATTACGTGAAGGCTTAGATATGCCTGAAGTGTCATTGGTGTGTATTTTAGATGCCGATAAAGAGGGCTTCTTGCGCTCTGAACGCTCGCTCATCCAAACGATTGGCCGCGCGGCGCGTAACGTCAATGGTAAAGTGATCCTCTATGCCGATCGCATCACCAATTCGATGGAGAAAGCGATAGGTGAAACTGACCGACGTCGTGAACGTCAGCGGGCGCACAACTTAAAACACGGTATCACGCCTAAGGGCGTCGTTAAACGGATCACCGATGTGATGGATGTGGATGATGGCCGCGACAGTAAAGCTGTGTATGGCAAAGTGGCTGAGCCTAAGTCCCATTACCATAAAGCCGATGCGGCAGAGTTGAGCCATCAAATCGATCAGCTTGAGAAGAAGATGCATGCACATGCGCGCAACTTAGAGTTTGAACAAGCGGCGGCAATGCGTGATGAAGTCAAGCACCTGCGGGACCTGTTAATCAAAGCCTAGATTTATTCTTGCGCTCTGCATTAAAAAAAGCCGTCCAGCAATCATGCTGCGACGGCTTTTTAATATCTTGACTTGGGTTAAGCTGGGACTTTTGATGGGCTCATTTTTAGCTTGATAAACACCGCTAAAGCGCAAATCAACCCGCAGATTAAGCCGACCAAATGCGCCTCAGTTGCTACGCGCGCACCTATCATGGCGGTGACATCACTGCTGGCACCATAAAGCTGTTCGTAACCAACCTTGATGATAACGCCAACGAGCAGCAGATAGCCTGAGCGCAGCTTACGGACAATATCCTGCACTGCGCCGTAGGCGAACAAGCCATGCAACATACCGCTTAAGCCGACATAACCGAGCAATTGCGGATAGCCTAAATACAAGCCTATACCTTCAAGTAAACATAACACGAAAAATAGTGCACTTAAGCCTTTGAGATGATAATGAAAATGGTGCAAAAATAGCACCACCCACAGCCCTGCAAGGTTCATCAATAGATGCCATTGATTCGTGTGCAGTAAATTTCCTGTGATTAATCGCCACCATTCACCCTCACTAATTGCACTGCGGCGATAGGCGAGTAGGTTATCGACAGTGGGGCTTGCTAAGCCTGCTGCATACAAACCCGCACAGATCAGACTCACCATCAGCGCGACCCAATAGGGACTGCGTGTCATGCTTTAGGCTCGCTGGCGTCAAGCTCAGCCATGATCGCTGCTTTATTCTGTAGATAGTCATCTAATCCACGTTTGCGAAGATGACAGGCAGGGCAATCACCACAGCCATCGCCAATCACGCCGTTATAGCAGGTGAGAGTATGGTGGCGAACCAGATCAAGTTGCCGATATTTATCCGCCAGTGCCCAGGTTTGTGCCTTATTGAGCCACATTAAAGGCGTGATGATTTTTAGTTGCTTATCCATGCCTTGAACTAAGGCGGATTCCATCGCTTTGACAAAATTGTTACGACAATCTGGATAGCCAGAAAAATCCGTTTCACAAACCCCTGTGATAATCGCCTGCGCCCCTAATTGATAGGCATAAATACCTGCAAGCGTTAAAAATAAAATATTACGGCCGGGCACGAAGGTATTGGGTAAGCCATTTTCCATCAACTCGTGTGAAACGGGTATCGCATCACGGGTGAGGGCTGAAATAGCTAACTCATTGAGTAAGGTAACATCCATGACTTTATGGCTGGTGATCTTCAGGCGTTTTGCTAAGGATTTGGCGACTTCAATTTCTTCGCGGTGACGTTGACCGTAGTCAAAAGTGATCCCATGTACTTCATCGTACTGGGTTAGGGCTTGGATAAGACAGGTTGTCGAATCTTGTCCGCCACTGAATACCACCACTGCTTTGGACACCACTGTTTTTGACACTAAGCTCGTTGACATAAAGGATTTCACTTCACCGTAGAACAGGTATAAATAGGGCGTTAGTGTAACTCAGGCCTTAGGGCTTGCAAACTCTGACTATAGGGTCGAAATGGGCTTTCTCGGCGCAAAGACTTGCAGCTCAAGCTAAAATCCACTATAAATGCCGCCCCAGAAAAGTGGAACGTCAGTATGAATTACCCTGTCAACGAAGTATTTGAAACCATTCAAGGTGAAGGTGTCTTTACCGGAGTGCCTGCCATATTTGTCCGCCTACAAGGTTGTCCCGTGGGATGTGCTTGGTGCGATACGAAACAGACATGGGATGTGCTTGAAGCCAATAAGGTGTCGCCAGAGCAAGTGATTACCGTGGACGGCACCATTGGTCGCTGGGCTGATCATACGGCGCAAAGTCTTATCGCTGCTTTTCACGCTAAAGGTTTTACTGCGCGGCATATCGTGATCACCGGCGGAGAGCCTTGTATGTACGATTTACGCGAATTAACCGAGACCTTGCACAATCAAGGCTTTGCGACTCAAATCGAAACCAGTGGCACCTTCGAAATCAACTGTGCCGATGACACTTGGGTGACAGTATCACCCAAGGTGAACATGAAAGGGGGCTATCAGGTATTAGCACAGGCGCTGAACCGCGCCAATGAGATTAAGCATCCTATCGCTACTGAAAATCACATCGATGAACTTGATGAGTTACTGCAAGACATCGATATTTCAGCGAAAACGATTTGCCTTCAGCCGATTAGTCAAAAGCCTAGAGCGACAGAACTGGCGATGAAAGTGTGTATCGCCCGTAATTGGCGCTTATCGATCCAGACCCATAAGTATTTGAATATCGATTAATGCTAATCTGCAAAGCATAAAAAACGCCTCACAATTGTGGGGCGTTTTTTATGGTGGATGTTTTGTGGATTCTAAACCTATCGACTTAAGATAAGGTGTTTAATACAGTTGCTTAATCAAGTTCACTTAACTGGCCGAAATGATTAAATGCTGCAAGTTGGCGCTGATAGGGCGCAATATCGCCGATGTTAGCTGTAATCCAATCTGTATCGTAATAAGTATCAAGGTAACGCTCACCCGAGTCACAAATGAGGGTTACTATTGAGCCTTGCTCTCCACGCGCTTGCATTTGTACAGCCAGTTGCAATGCACCGTACAGGTTGGTTCCTGTGGATGCGCCGGTTTTACGGCCAATCAATTGTTCTAACCAATGAATCGTCGCCACTGATGCGGCGTCGGGAATTTGCAGCATAGTATCTACAACACCTGGAATAAACGATGGCTCGACTCTCGGTCGACCTATGCCTTCAATCTTACTGCCATTGCAACAGGTTAAGCTGGCATCGCCGCTCTGATAGAAATCAAAAAAAACGGAGTTTTGCGGGTCGACCACGCAAAGTTGTGTTGCCAACCTCTGATAGCGAATGTAGCGGCCTATGGTCGCCGATGTGCCGCCAGTGCCTGGGCTCATCACTATCCACCGCGGGATAGTGTGTGGCTCGCGCTCCATCTGATTGAAGATAGAGTTGGCTATGTTGTTATTACCGCGCCAGTCGGTTGCACGCTCGGCGTAGGTGAATTGATCCATATAATGGCCGCTTAGCTCTGCGGCAAGGCGCGCCGATTCGGCGTAAATCTCACTGGAATGATCGACGAAATGACATTGACCACCATAGAAAGTGATCTGCTCAATCTTCTTTTTAGCCGTGCTTTTGGGCATCACGGCAATAAAAGGTAAACCGAGTAAACGGGCAAAATAGGCTTCAGAAATCGCTGTGCTGCCCGATGAGGATTCGATAATCGGCGTGCCTTGCTTAATCCAGCCGTTACACAGGGCATAGAGGAAGAGTGAGCGGGCGAGGCGATGCTTTAAGCTGCCTGTTGGGTGGGTACTTTCATCTTTGAGATAAATATCTATGCCATCGAGCATAGGTAATTCAAGCTTAATCAAGTGGGTATCGGCGCTGCGCTGAAAATCCGCTTCAATCTTGCCTATCGCGTGGGCTTCCCATGTGGGGCAGAGTCTGTGAGCGCTGTGAGAATCCACTGGTGGTTGAATCGTGTTAGAAATCATAGTAGTCACATCGAAAGGGATCATTTTCAGAGCATATCACAGGGACGGGCAAAGCGGTTTTATTGGATGAGCTTGAAGTCATTCGCTTAAAGTAGAGCACAGCGTAATTGAAATCAAAAAATGTTGTTAACCAAAAGGTTTACTTAACATAGAAATACTAAGAATTTAATTAGATTAAGCTGAAATAATTAGAATAAGTTTGAACAGACTAAGCGGAAGTGGAACAAGAAGAATATGCGAGGGTGAAAGAAATGGTGGAGGGAGAAGGATTCGAACCTTCGAAGGCTGAGCCGTCAGATTTACAGTCTGATCCCTTTGGCCACTCGGGAACCCCTCCACAAACTTTCTTTTTAGCTTTACAACTGACTTTTAAAATTGCCTTTCAAAACATCATCAATAACGGACTTGTTTATCAGGACTAAACTAAACATTGGCCATATTTAGTTTTTGAAAATGATTCTCTGCGTTAGAGATAAAGATGGTGGAGGGAGAAGGATTCGAACCTTCGAAGGCTGAGCCGTCAGATTTACAGTCTGATCCCTTTGGCCACTCGGGAACCCCTCCACGAATACCTTTAACGCTTTTGTAAAACTCTACATCATTTTCGAACAACACGATAAAACTTGCAGTGCAAATGGTGGAGGGAGAAGGATTCGAACCTTCGAAGGCTGAGCCGTCAGATTTACAGTCTGATCCCTTTGGCCACTCGGGAACCCCTCCTCAATTGCGGCCGCCATAGTAGTCAGAAACCTTTTCCATGTAAATACCCAATTTAAAAATATTCCTAAAGTTATGTATCAAATGGTCGATTAACTAACAACGAATTGTTTTGACGATGTTTTTTTATGCAAATTGATGTTCCTTTAGTCAACGAAGCCCAAATTGGCACCCGCTTAAACGCGGCCATAGAAAACGACAGACGGGGCGAATTCGCCCTGTTGCTGTCGTTACTGTCGGTTGACGCTCGGGACATGGCGCAATTCCAATGGCAAAATGAACTCGATATGGCACAAAAATTACAGCGTCAGTTCGAATTGCCACCGCAGCAAAGTTTAATGGCGGATTTATCGTCTGTTGAACCAGTGGTTGATAACAGCAGTATTTTTATGGCTCAAGGTCCACGTGCGTTTCAATTACAACAAGCATTGCGACCGGAAGCCTTAGTTATCCGTGGCGGCGAGTCAGTCGCAATGGCAGAAGCGTTAAGTAACTGTGACCATGTCACTCAGCTGAGGCAAAGGGGCCAACTAACCGCGCCCAAAGTCGAGATCATGCACTTTGCTGATCAATTGGCAATCCAACGTAATCTTGTGTCTTTGCTCGCCTCAGCCTAAGGCCGTCTTCCCGCAAGTGGTCTTCAATACCCATCAAGTCAATCTGATCCATTTCGATAAATAAGCGTGAGCTAAAGCCAGTTATCTTGAAGCTTAATTACCTATAATTCGCATTAACCTATCGAGTTAAAATTTACCACGTTAAAAATTTAACGAGCATATTTTAGTTATGCCGTTAATCAGTCGCTCTATACATTAAGGAATACAGATGAAAGGCATAATAGAAGCACAGAGCCCGACAGTGAATGACACTTGCACCGATTGCGGCAGCTTTGTCGATATCGGCGCCGTTATTGATGAACACGATACGTTATTGACGTTAAATTTTGTTGGCGATAGCGCTCAAGCGGATGCCGAAAGCATGGCAACACGCGCTCAAACTCGATTTGCTGAAGTGCAAACTGAATTTGTGACTAAGACTGAAGGCGTCGACTTACTGCTGACCTTCAATGTCAGCGCGGAAAAAATGATTTTTCAATTGGAAAACGGCCTGTAATTTTTAAAGCAGCACTTTAGTTTTTAGTCGGTTATGGATATCCGGAAATCGCGCTAATTGCCTAAAAATGCTGCTATTGTTAACCAAATTGTAATAAATTGTGCCACATGTTGCTGTGCTTACAACAGTTAGTGTAATATGCCTCCAAATAAGAATAATTCAATCAGCTTAATTCCACATTTTGAGGTAAGTTTGCTAACAGCAAAGACCTTTAGCCCAACACGAAGTTTTGTAGGGAACCAGCGTGAAGCGACGTCAGCATCAGCATTTATTGGAGTCTTTGGTACAGTCAACTGCAAAACAGCAGGGCGATTTCACAAAGACGGCAGAGTTAACCACAGAGTTGTTGTGCCAGAATTTAGCGGTTTCTTTGGTATCAGTGTGGACTTTTTCATCTGATCAACAAACCCAATCACTCGTCGCACAATTTGGTTCTATGATGTTGCAAGACATTCATAGACCTAAGTTATTACAAGATTGTCCCCGGTATGTACACGAGCTCAAAACTCTGCGCCATATCGATGCAGGCAATGCCCTGACCGATCCACGTTTAAGTGAATTGGCTGAGTGCTATTTTATCCCGCGGCAAATCAACTCGAGTCTTGACATCGCCATTCGTATCAATGGCCATCTCGAAGGTGTGCTCTGCATCGAGCGGGCACAATTGACTCCCCACTGGCATGACAGTGAAATTCACCTCGCGTGCCAGATGGCCGACCAATTAGCCCTGACCTTAGCGACAAAACACAGCTACGATAAAGAAGAAAGCTTGAGTTTATTTCGCTGTGCCACTGAACAATCGCGACAAATCAGTATGTTAATTAATCTGCATACTGAAAAAGTCGAGTATGTGAATCAGGCGCACAGTGAAATCACTGGCATGCCCCGTGAACAGATTATCGGCGCGAATATCCGTGAGTTGGCTTTTTTCAAGCAGCATGCCCAATTAGCCGAGCAAACCCTAGCGCAAATCTTTAGGGGCGAAATTGCCAAAGGCGAAGTGCAGTTTAGTCGTGCCGATGGCAGTCGTTATTGGCTGACATACGTGCTGAGTCAGTTCATTACCGATCGCGGCAATCATTATGCCTTGGTCTCGTGTGAAGAAAATACCGACGAGCATAACTATAAGTCAGAGCTTGAACGGCTTGCTTGGCGTTGTGGATTAACGGGACTCCATAACCGTACTCATTTTAATCGAGTCCTTGAACGTACCACGAAGGGACTGTTGTTATTAGTTGATTTAGTGGGATTTAAGCGTTTTAACGATACCTATGGCCATGAAAATGGCGATAGCTTGTTGATAGAAATTGCCCGCCGTTTGAAACATTTTTCTGAGATTAATAAGGCCACCGAAATTGCCCGCGTCGGCAGCGATGAATTTGCCGTGCTGTTGACCGATGATAATGCGGTTTACGATCTCGATTATTTTAGTACTCGCCTGTATCAACATCTTGCTATGCCTATTTTAATCGGCCGCGAGCAAGTCGAACCTAAGCCTGCTTTAGCTGTGGTTGATATTGCCTCTGTGGCGAGTTTGTTTGCCCCATTAACCTGTGCCGATATTGCAGTGCAGTATGCTAAAAAGAAAAAAGGCACTGCAATCCAAGTATTTAACAGCACGTTATTGAGTGCATTTAAAGAGGATGCGCAGATAGAACGTGATTTACACAGTGCGATCCGTGGCCGTCAGTTTGAGCTTTATTATCAGCCACTGAGGGATCTTGAGCAGAATACCTATATTGGCGCCGAAGCCTTAATCCGTTGGCACCATCCTAAAAGAGGCGTGTTATTTCCAGCTTCCTTTATTGATATTGCAGAGCAGTCGGGGATGATTAATTCTATCGGCAGTTGGGTTTTAGAGGCCGCTTGTCGACAGTTAAACCTATGGCAGCATCATAATGCAGATATGACAATGCATGTGAATGTGTCGGCCCGCCAGTTCTTCAGTGGTAATTTATTTGAGCAAGTGTGGCAGTTGTTGACGCGTTATCGCTTGAAACCTAAGACTTTAATCTTAGAGATCACTGAGACTGAATTGATGGGTGATATTCGTCACGCGACCTTGTTATGCCAAGAATTAGCGGAATTAGGCGTAGGGCTCGCGATTGACGATTTTGGGACGGGTTACTGCTCTATGCGTTATTTGAAGCAGTTTCCGATCAGTAAACTTAAGATTGATCGTTCGTTTATTTCAGATCTTACCGTCAGCCGCGAAAGTCGCGAAATTGTGTCAGCCATTATTGCTATGGCGAATGCATTGAATATATCTCTGACGGCAGAAGGGGTTGAAACCCTTGAGCAAGAAGCATTTTTAGCGAAAAGTTTTTGTCATCAGGCGCAGGGTTATCTCTATAGCCCTGCATTACGGGAGCCTGAGTTTGCACAATTTATCTTGTCGGCTAAAAGCGCTTCAGTCATAACCCACTAAAGTTACACATAATCCACTAAGTCACAATTATTTCAAATGTGCTGCTCACGATAAAAAAAAAGGCAACCTAGGTTTGTAATCTAGGTTGCCTTTATTATTCATCTCTGTGCTTGTTCAATCAGCACTATAAACCTTCACCGTCATTCTCCAGTGCAGTTCAGCACTGTATACCTATCGAGATTTTAAGCAGCATTGTTTGAATTTTTTGCCACTATGGCAAATACAGAGATCATTTCTACCGGGTAATTTAGCCGTCATTTGCTGACCTTGGCTGTAATACCAGCGACTTGCTTGGTAGATAAATTCTGATCGCTCATAGATAGCATCAATTTCACCATCGAGCTTATACCAAGCTTTAAAAGTAACAGTGCCATGTCGTTGTTCAGCTATCGCCGCTTGAGCATTGTGGATTGGTGTTTCAGTGCTGCTCTGTACATCTAATCCTAACCAATGTGGGTGAGGACCAGCATTGAGGCTCGTGAGAGTAAGGCCATTTAGATAGTCTGGATGATGTGTTTTTAAAATGTAATCAAAATTTTTCAATACAAATGCGCAGTAGCGTGAGCGCATAAGTTGTTCAGGTGTACGGGCAATCACTTGCCCAGAGTCTACATGCGTATGCAGTGGACCACAGCAATCTTGATAGCTTAGCCCACTGCCACAGGGACAGGTTTGCTTAGTTGTAGTCATGTTGGCTAAACCTTTAATTTAATTGTATTTGTTTAAATTTATTCGGTTTCTATCTAAATGCGTTAGATGTTAGACAGCCCATTTAAACGTAATTGGCATTAACATTAGGGTAATTTTTTACCCGCAGGTAAAGGCGGAAATTGGCGACCATAATACAAGTTAGGCACTGGTTTCGCATTCAGATAATAGCTAGGTTCTGCGCGGTTATTGGTATCTAAGCTCACTTTCCATTGGGTGGATGAGACTTTTTCTGTACCAATAGCAAATTTGCCCGCAAATTCACTCACAGGTTCGCCAGTTTCTTGTGCTGGGTAAAATCGAACCAAATAATAGCCTGTATCTATGGCACCATTACCGATAATTTTGCGTTTAGTAATGCGGAAATCCACGTCAATAGTGGCTTTTTTGGCGCGGATTTTATCGAAAAACTTTTTGTAAATGGCGATAATATTGTCTCGTCCATAGTAAATTTCTTTACTTTGACTCTCAGATAAGTAGCTAGCGTCATCAGCGTAAATCTCACGGGTCACCTCAGGGGACAATTGATTAAAAGCGCTAATAAACAAAGGGTAATTAGCGTTGATCAATTGATCATCAGTGGATTTTGTATGAGTTTTAGCTGGATTGGCTAAGCTTGGTAGTGACAATAAGCACATCAGGACTAGCGGCAAAAATTTCATTACTTTATTCTAATCTGGCAATCATGGCGTCACTATAATGGAGGCGCCCGCTGAACTAAAGCCTTGAATGTTTACAAAGTGTGTTTCTGTACAAGAGTGTGAAGTAAAGGAGCTTGCCATGCTGGATGATGAATCAGCACTGTTTTTTGAGGAAATGGCTGGAGTCGTGCCACTAAAAGGCGATATGCCAGTGGTAAATTTAGCACCGAAAGCGTTGACGGCTGAGCAAATACACAGACGCGATGCTTTACAACGGGAAGCCTTCCTAGCGTGTATGCCACTGGATTTAAAAGCGTTTCCACAGCAAGCGCCAGATGACATTGTGAGCTTTAAGCGTGAGGGGGTACAGGGCGGCGTTTTTAAACGACTCCGAATGGGGCAATACAGCATCAAGATGGAGCTTGATGTGCATGCTTATCGGTTAAACCAAGCTCGTGATGCCGTCCTTAACTATTTACTGGCAGCGCAGGCACATGGTGAACGCTGTGTCATGTTGATCCACGGTAAAGGCTATCAGAGTCAACCCTTTGCGGGATTGCTCAAATCCGCTGTGTGCTATTGGTTATCACAACTCGACATGGTGCTTGCCTATCATTCGGCGAAAACCGAGCAGGGCGGTGCTGGAGCACTTTATGTGATGTTAACTAAGTCAGAACAGCTTAAGCTTGAAAACCGTGAAGCCAATCGCAAAGGAATGGGATGGCGTTAGATTAAACAGATAAGTATTGAATAAAAATGCCCAATTTTATTGGGCATTTTGTTTTATGTTATTGGGTAATGATTTAACGAACCCTTACCAACCACACTGGCGGTTTGCGGTGGTATTTTGCTCATCTAACCATGTTTTAAGTGGGGCGAAGTAATCGAGCACCGCTTTTGCATCCATCGTTTCTTTGCCGGTGACTTCTTTCAATGCTTCTGGCCAAGGTTTACTTAAGCCTAACTCGAGCATCTTATTGAGTTTCTCTCCCGCGGCTTGATTGCCATAAATACTGCATCTGTGTGCCGGACCTTTATCGCCTGCAGTTTCACACAGCGCTTGATGGAATTGGAATTGCAAAATATGCGCTAGGAAGTAACGGGTGTAGGGTACATTGCCTGGTACATGGTATTTAGCACCCGGATCAAAATCTGCTTCACTACGTTCAGTCGGTGCTTTGACGCCTTGGTATTTTTCCCTCAGATCCCACCAAGCTTGGTTATATTGGGCGGGCGTGATTTCGCCGCTAAACACTTTCCAGCGCCACTGATCTATCATCAGGCCAAAGGGCAAGAAAGCAATTTTGTCTAAGGCTTGTTTTAGTAAGAGGCCGATATCCTTAGATGCATCAGGTACTTCTTCTAATAAGCCGATTTGCTTTAAATAGCTTGGCGTAATCGACAGTGCAATCGTGTCACCAATGGCTTCATGGAAACCATCGTTGGCGCTGTTTTTAAATAGGAAGGGTTGTTGCTTATAAGCGCGTTGATAGAAGTTATGCCCAAGTTCGTGGTGGATAACGCTAAAATCTTCGGCAGTTTTTTGGATACACATTTTAATGCGGATATCGTCGAGATTATCGAGATCCCACGCCGAAGCGTGACAAACCACATCACGGTCCTTTGGTTGAACGAATAGAGAACGTGCCCAAAAACTTTCTGGCAATGGTGCGAACCCTAATGATGTGAAGAAGCCTTCGGCTTGTTTCACCATTTTATGCTCGTCATAGCCTTTCTTTGCCAGTAACTCAGTGACATCGTAACCCGGATCGGCATTGTCAGGGGCGACGAGATCATACACATTGCCCCATTGCTGGGCCCACATGTTGCCAAGTAAGTGTGCAGGGATGGGGCCAGTGGTCGGTGCGACGCTATCGCCGTATTCTTTATTGAGTTCACCGCGCACATAACAGTGCAAAGATTCATAAAGGGGTTTTACTTGGCCCCAAAGACGATCGAGTTCCTGTGAAAAATCATCGGGTTTCATATCATATTGACTGCGCCATAGCTCAGACAGGTTGGCATAACCGAGATCCTTCGCGCCTTCATTGGCCAGTTCAACTTCGCGTTGAAACAAGGGGCGCATGGGTTTAGCTATTTCACGCCAGCCTTTCCACGCTTCCAGTAATTTTACGGGATCTCGTGATTCGGCCATTAAGCTCGATAGCTCAGGCTGGGTCATACATTTGCCGTCGGCAAAACAGTACTTTCCTTTGCCGTACAAGCCATTTAATTCTGAACTAATTTGCGCCAGCTCGGTATTCTTCGCAGGATCGAGCGGCGCGGGTAACACTAACGCACTGCGCAGGATATTGAGCTTGCGGGCATTTACGGGATCGAGTTGCACATTGGCATACTTAGCCGCCTCGGTTGCAAATTTTACCGACGCGGCACTGACCTTTTCGCCGACTACGGCAGACAGGGCCGCGGTATCATCAGTAATAAAGTTGCTGTAAATCCACTCGGCGCGATTAGATTCAATCGATAATTCGGCCATCTTGGCTTCAGCATCGTTAATAAAAGCAATGGCTTGTGCTTTATCTGGGGCGATATTGATGACAGCTGCTTCTGCAGTAGCTGTTTTGTCTGTTTTGTCTGTTTTACTTTGTGCATCATTACAGGCCGTTAATCCCAGCGCGAGTGCCACTGTGAGGGCGATTTTACTGCGACGATTCAATGAAATAACCATGTCTAGTTTTCCTTGTTGTTTTTGTGTTACACAGTTTACCTAAACCACAGGGTTATTGCACAAGGGTTAATTGACTTGTTTTTAACACTTATTCGGACATGTACGACATACCGCTTGTATCACAGACTAGAAAGCGGTGAATTTGTCCAATTTTAGTTTGACATCCGTGGTGCCAATGTTTAATTTAAACGAGTGTTTTAAATTAATTCAAGGTCACGGAATGGCAAGTCGATCCGATACAAAAACTAGAATACTTGATGCCGCAGAAAAACTCTTCGCCGAACGGGGCTTTTCTGAGACTTCCTTGCGACTCATTACCAGCAAAGCTGAGGTGAATTTAGCATCGGTCAATTATCACTTTGGTTCTAAAAAAGAGCTGATCCGTGCAGTGTTAGCCCGCTATTTAGACGTATTTATGCCTGCTGCTTCAAGCCAAATTCACCGTTTAAATGCCGCTCCAGCACAAGCAACACTCGAAGAGATCCTGTCTTCTTTGGTCGATCCTTTATTGGATTTAAACGCGCTACGTACAGAAGGCACCACGATCTTCCTGCAGCTTTTAGGCCGTGGCTATATCGAAAGCCAAGGGCATTTACGTTGGTTTATCACTACCCATTACGGCCAGCATCTGGATGCTTTTGTTAAAGCCGTTTCGGCCAGTGCACCACATATTCCACCCGCTGAAATGTTTTGGCGCTTACACTTTACCTTAGGCACTATCGTGTTCACTATGGCGTCCGCTGATGCCCTAAATGACATTGCTGCTGCTGAGTTTGGTGAGCATAACGACATCGAAGCCGTGATCCGTAAAGTGATCCCCTACATGGCGGCTGGTGTATCAGTCCCCGTTTCTTCTTAATTAAAAGGTCTTGATAATGTTGACGATTATAATTCTTGCCCTGATAGCCATTGTCGTGTTGTTTGCGGTGAAAAATATCCGGATGCAGTTTATTACCCGCCCAGTTTTTAGTTTTTTCAAGAAGGTCTTGCCGCCACTTTCAGATACCGAGCGCGAAGCGATGGAAGCCGGTGATGTCTGGTGGGAAGGGGAGTTATTTCGCGGAAATCCTAACTGGAATACCTTGCACAGCTACGGTAAGCCGACGCTGACAGCTGAAGAAAAAGACTTTATTGATAATCAAGTAATGACAGCACTGACGATGATCGATGATTTCGACATAGTGCATAACCGCAAGGATTTACCGCCGGAGCTGTGGGAATACTTTAAGAAAGAAGGTTTCTTCGCACTGATCATTCCGAAGAAATTTGGTGGTAAAGCTTTCTCTGCCTATGCAAACTCGACCATTGTCAGCAAATTAGCCAGCCGTAGCGTAAGCGCAGCTGTGACTGTGATGGTGCCGAACTCTTTAGGCCCTGGTGAGTTGCTAACCCACTATGGTTCGAGCGAGCAGAAAGAACGTTGGTTACCTGCTTTAGCTAAAGGCGATGAAATTCCTTGTTTTGCATTAACTGGTCCAGAAGCAGGCAGTGATGCCGGCGCTATCCCAGATGTGGGTATTGTGTGTCGTGATACTTTCAACGGCGAAGAAATGCTTGGGCTTAAACTCACTTGGGATAAGCGTTATATCACGCTGGCGCCTGTAGCAACAGTTCTGGGTTTAGCGTTCCAAATGCGCGATCCTGAAGGTCTGCTTGGCGATAAGAAAAACTTAGGCATTACCTGTGCGTTGATCCCAACGGATCATCCAGGTGTGGTTATTGGTCGTCGTCATAATCCGCTGGGTATGGCGTTTATGAACGGTACTACTCAAGGTAAAGAAGTGTTTATTCCGCTGGATTGGATTATCGGTGGCCCTGAGTTTGCCGGTAAAGGCTGGCGTATGCTGGTTGAGTGTTTGTCAGCGGGCCGCGGTATTTCATTGCCAGCATTGGCAACGGCTTCTGGTCACATGGCGACGAAGACGACAACGGCTTACAGCTATGTGCGTCACCAGTTTGGTATGGCAATTGGCCAGTTTGAAGGGGTGCAAGAAGCACTGGCGCGTATTATTGCCAACACTTATCAGTTAGAAGCTGCGCGTCGTTTAACAACCACGGGTATCGATCTTAAAGTCAAACCTTCGGTCGTGACCGCGATAGCTAAGTACCACATGACTGAATTAGGCCGTTCAGTGATGAACGATGCCATGGATATTCAATCGGGTAAGGGCATTCAATTAGGACCTAAAAACTATTTAGGCCACCCTTATATGTCGAATCCAATTTCGATCACTGTGGAAGGCGCGAATATTCTAACCCGCTCCTTGATGATTTTTGGTCAAGGTGCGACTCGCTGCCATCCTTACGTACTTGCCGAAATGGAAGCCGCAGCGATGGAAAACCAACATGAAGCCTTAGAGCGTTTTGATGCGTTATTAATGGGTCACATGGGTTATGCCACGCGTAATGCTTTCAGTGCTTTGTTTAGCGCGTTAAGCGGTAGCCGTTTTGGCAGTGCGCCAGTGAGCGGTGAAACTAAGCAGTACTATAAAGATATGTCGCGTATTTCGTCTGCATTAGCCTTAATGACAGATTTATCAATGCTGATCATGGGCGGCGATTTAAAACGCAAAGAAATGCTCTCAGCACGTATGGGTGATGTGCTCAGCCAGTTATATTTAGGCTCAGCAACCTTGAAGTTGTTTGAAGATAATGGCCGCCAACAGGACGATTTGCCTGCGGTACGTTATGTAATGGCCAATCGTTTGCACTTGGCGGCGAAAGCGTTGGAAGACACGATTCGTAACTTCCCGAGCCGTCCTGTGGCATGGTTACTGCGTGGCTTAATTTTCCCGCTGGGTAATCACTTCACTGCACCGAGTGACAAAATGGCGACCGATTTAGTTAGCGGCATGTTGAAGCCTGGCCCTGCTCGCGAACGTATTACTTTCTTATGTCCTGAATTTGAAGGGGATAAGGGCGGTATTGCTGAAGTTGAGCAAGCATTTATCGCGCAATATGCCTGTAAAGAAATCTATAAAAAACTGAAGAAAGCGCAGCGTGCCGGTGAGTTGCCAGCAAAAGTGCCGAATCTAGTTTTGTTTGCAAAAGCACTCGAGACTGGCGTTATCACTGCCGACGAAGAACAAAAGTTACAGCATGCTGATAAGCTGCGCTTAGCGGCAATTAATGTGAATGATTTCGAAGCGTTATAGTGATTGCTAGTGTTTAATGTTAGCGTTTAATGTTAGTGCAGTTTGGTCTAAGCGGTGTTAAGTTCGATAGCTAGCCGCTTAGGCCGTTTGGATTTCCCTCTGAAATGAGAGACCAACAAATCTTCACCAACAGAAATCTGCACTTACAGAAAACAGTCAATATAAAAAAACCACCTTCATGAGGTGGTTTTTTATTGGCTTTTTTCTAACGAACTTGAGTTGTTAGAAGAAGCTTAAGCTACGATCAACACTTTACAGGTGTTAGTGCCGCCGATGGTTTCCATTGCATCGCCTTTGGTCATCAGCACCATATCACCGCTATTCAAATAACCAGCCGCTGTTAATGCTTCTAACGCTTTTTGCGCTAGCTCATCGGCTGGGTGGATCGTTGAATCGAAGTAGATTGGCAACACGCCGCGGTACAAGGCCATTTTGGCTAAGGTTGTTGCGTGACGTGATAAACCCAGGATTGGCAGTGAAGAACTGATACGAGACATCAATTGTGGTGTTGCACCCGATTCAGTCAGAGCGATAATCGCCTTAACGCCTTCAAGGTGGTTTGCTGCATACATAGTTGATAGCGCAATGGTTTCTTCAACTGAAGTGAAACGCACATCTAATCTATGTTTAGACACAATCACACTTGGGTGAGATTCTGCGCCAACACACACGTTTGCCATTGCCTTAACGGTTTCTTCTGGGAAGTCACCGGCAGCAGTTTCAGCAGATAACATCACAGCATCGGTACCATCAAGCACAGCGTTCGCCACGTCCATCACTTCGGCGCGGGTTGGCATTGGGCTTGAAATCATCGATTCCATCATCTGAGTGGCAGTGATGACGACTTTATTCAGTTGGCGTGAACGGGCGATTAACTTCTTCTGCACTGCAACGAGTGCAGCATCACCAATTTCAACACCTAAGTCACCACGGGCAACCATAACAACGTCAGACGCTAAGATAACATCATCCATAGCGGCATCGGTCGCAACCGCTTCAGCACGTTCAACTTTAGCAACGATCAACGCATTACAACCTGCTTGACGAGCAAGATCGCGTGCATAGTCCAAGTCTGCACCACTGCGCGGGAAAGACACGGCTAAATAATCCACTTGGATCATTGCTGCAGTGAGAATGTCAGCCTTGTCTTTTTCGGTCAGCGCAGCAGCAGAAAGTCCGCCGCCTTGTTTGTTAATACCTTTGTTGTTAGATAAAGGGCCAGCCACAGTCACTGTGGTATGCACTTTACGGCCTTCAACACGCTCAACGCGTAATTGAACACGGCCATCATCTAACATCAGGATATCACCAACAGTTACATCGTCTGGCAATTGCTTGTAATCGATACCTACTTGGGTCTCGTCGCCTTCACCTTTGGCTAACTCGGCATCAAGTACATAGGCTTGACCTAATACGAGTTGTACTTTCTTATTGTCTTTGAAAGTAGAAACGCGGATTTTAGGGCCTTGTAAGTCACCAAGAATGGCCACATGAACGCCTAACTCTTTAGCGATTTCACGCGCTTGAGTTGCTCGTTTTAAGTGATCTTCTGGGGAACCGTGGGAGAAATTAAGACGTACAACGTTTGCACCTGCCGCGATGATGCGGCGTAGGTTATCATCACGATCGGTAGCGGGACCTAGAGTGGTGACGATTTTGGTTCTGCGGAACATAAGGATACTCCGTTAAAGTTAAAAAAATCTTGGGACTATATTACCATGCAATTCCAAATTTTGTAGTAAAGTTACAATCAAATTGATCTAAAGTTATGTATGAAAATTGTGAGGTATCGCTGATATTTGCACGATAAATGGCTAGGTTAAGGATCAACGCTAGCCATTTTTAGAAAAGGAAGTGAGTTACAGTATCGGATCTTTATTGATGCGAGACTCTTTTAACACTTCTTTCACTCGTTTCAAATTATCGCGGAAACGTGGGCCTCTACGTAAGGTAAAACCCGTTGCCAATACATCTATAGTGACTAATTGGGCTAAACGCGAGGCCATAGGTAAATACATGTCAGTATCTTCTGGCACTTCCATTGTCACGGGCAGTGTACATTCCATTGACAAAGGCGAGTTGCGGGCGGTAATACCAATCACAGCTGCACCATTTTCTCTCGCTAAACGCGCGATTTCAATCAATGACTTAGTACGGCCAGTGTGGGAAATCAATACCACCACATCGCCCTCATTACTGTTAATACAGCTCATGCGTTGCATTAGAACATCGTCAAAACAGATGACAGGGACATTAAAGCGGAAGAATTTATTTTGCGCGTCATGGGCAACTGAAGCGGATGCGCCTAGGCCAAAAAAGGAAATAGTCTTAGCTTGAGTGAGAATATCAACGGCTTTATTAATGGCTGAAATGTCTAGGCTTTGACGTGCGGTATCGAGCGAAGCCATTGAAGATTCGAATATTTTTGTCGTATAAGACTCAGTCGAATCATCTTCTTCAACGTGGCGGCTCACATAAGGTGTACCGTTCGCAAGACTTTGCGCTAGATGTAACTTAAAATCAGGGAAACCTTTAGTATCTAAGCGGCGGCAGAAACGATTCACAGTAGGTTCACTGACATCTGCCATCTTAGCCAGTGTGGCGATGCTAGAATGTATAGCTGTCTGTGGTGATGCTAAGATCACCTCTGCAACTTTGCGTTCTGATTTACTAAAATGGGTGAGGCTTTTTTGAACCTTTTCTAGGGTATTCATACGCGTATGTCCGCTAAATTGAGAATGTAATTTTATTTATTTTTATTTCGTGGGAGCAGATCAAGACTGGCGGCCCACTAATAGACTCTATGTAGTAACTTTTCAGTACAATTTTGAAATAAGACTTTACTACCTTCAGTAATTTAAGCACAAAAAGCATATCAGATTTATGCAGCAAGTGACTAGTTAGCAAGAATGTTAATATTTATAAAAATAGATGCATTTAACAAATTCTGTTGTTATATTACAACAAAAGTGTGGATTTCTTCATCGACATGAAGGGACACGACATACAAAGGAGATCGTAACGCAATGGGCAAAACAACATCAGGCGCCAAAGCTTGTGACTTCGTACTCTTTGGTACTAAAGGCGATTTGGCACGACGCAAGTTGTTACCTTCTTTATACCAGCTAGATAAAGCTGAACTTCTCGATAAAGATACGAAAGTGATCGGTGTCGCGAAAGACGAGTTTACTCAAGATGAGTTTATCGAATTAGTCACGCTTGCATTAAACACCTTCGTGAAAGAGCCTTTGTGCGAAGAGACTCTCCAGCGTTTCCTGTCCCGCTGCCACTATATAGGCACTAACTTTACTGATTCAGCGGGCTACAGTGCCTTCCATGATCTGCTCAAACCAGAAGAGCGCGTGATGGTCAGTTACTTTGCTACGCCACCTGCAATATTCGGCGACATTTGCCGTTGTTTGCATGAACAAGATCTTATCCACCCAGATTCACGCGTGGTGCTCGAAAAGCCCATCGGCTCAGATTTAGACTCTTCTCGCGTCATCAATGACCAAGTTTCCGCTTACTTCAAAGAACGTCAGGTTTACCGTATCGACCATTACTTAGGTAAAGAAACCGTACAGAACTTGATTGCCCTGCGTTTTGCGAACTCTTTATTTGCCTCTAAGTGGGACAACCGTACGATTGACCACGTCCAGATCACAGTCGCAGAAGAAGTGGGTATCGAAGGCCGTTGGGGTTACTTCGACAAAGCGGGTCAGATGCGCGATATGATCCAAAACCATTTGCTGCAAGTGTTAACGCTCGTTGCCATGGACCCACCTGTTAACTTAGACGCTGACAGCATCCGTGATGAAAAAGTCAAAGTGCTCAAATCACTGCGTCCGATTAATTCTGACAATGTGTATGAAAATACCGTACGCGGTCAGTACAGCGCAGGCTTCTTAAAGGGCAGCCCAGTCCCGGGTTATTTAGAAGAAGAAGGCGCCAACCTTCAATCACACACAGAAACCTTCGTGGCTATTCGTGTGGATATCGACAACTGGCGTTGGGCGGGCGTACCTTTCTATTTACGTAGCGGTAAACGTATGCCGTTTAAGAGCTCTGAAATTGTGGTGTATTTCAAAAACCCACCGCATAACTTATATCGCTCAAGCTACCGTAATCTGCCACCGAACAAGCTGACGATCCGTCTGCAGCCCCATGAAGGGGTTGAAATCCAGATGATGAACAAAGTGCCAGGTTTGGAGCAAAAACAACGTCTACAAACCACTAAACTCGATTTGAGCTTCTCTGATACCTTCAAAAATGAACGTATCGCCGATGCCTACGAGCGTCTGTTACTCGAAGCTATGCTCGGTAATCAAGCGCTGTTCGTGCGCCGCGACGAAGTCGAGCAGGCATGGACTTGGGTGGATGGTATTATCCAATCGTGGGAACAAAGCAACGAAAAACCAAAACCTTATCCTGCGGGTACTTGGGGTCCAGTTGCGTCAGTTGCTTTGATCACCAAAGATGGCCGTTCGTGGGACGAGTAGGAGACTTTGATGATTAAAGAAACCGTATTCAAATCTTTCGATACGCCAAGTGCGTTAGAACAACAGCTTGCGAATAGAATTGCGAGCCAGTTGCAGGAAGCCGTCGATGCCCGCGGAAAAGCGAGCTTAGTGGTTTCCGGTGGTTCGACGCCGCTTAAGTTATTTCAACTATTGAGCATGAAATCCATCGATTGGAGTGATGTTTATATCACGCTTGCCGATGAGCGCTGGGTTGAAGCCGACGCCGATGCTTCTAATGAGCGTCTCGTGCGTGAACATTTATTACAAAACCGTGCGGTGAATGCCAAATTCCGCGGTTTAAAAAACATGTTTTCGACCGCAGAAGCGGGCGCCGATATGGCCGCCGAGTCCTTGTCTAACTTCCCACGTCCTTTTGATGTGGTGGTGTTAGGCATGGGTAACGATGGTCATACCTGCTCTTGGTTTCCCTGCAGTGCTGAGCTTGAAAATGCGCTCACAACCCAAGCCTTGTGTGTGGCGACGAACCCCACCACAGCGCCCCATGGTAGAATTACGCTCTCTAAGAGTGCGATTCTGAACAGCAGACAAATTTATCTGCACTTGGTCGGGGAACAGAAATTATCCGTATATCGTCAAGCGTTAGAAAGTGATGATGTCCATGCTATGCCTATCAGAGCCGTATTAGCGCAGCGTAAAACGCCCGTTGATGTGTTCTGGAGCGCTTAAGGAGTCACTATGCACTCAGTAGAAATACACTCAGTAGTTCAAGCTGTTACCGACAGAATTATTGCCCGTAGCAAAGCGTCACGTGAAGGTTATCTCGCCGCATTGAATGATGCCCGTAACCATGGTGTACACCGTAGCTCATTGAGCTGTGGCAACTTAGCCCATGGTTTTGCCGCCTGTAATCCAGACGACAAAAATGCATTGCGTCAATTGAATAAGGCGAACATCGGCATAGTGACGGCATTTAACGATATGTTATCTGCGCACCAACCCTATGAAAAATATCCTGAATTGCTTAAAAAAGCCTGTCAGGAAGTTGGCAGTGTTGCACAAGTGGCAGGCGGTGTTCCGGCCATGTGTGATGGTGTGACTCAAGGTCAACCCGGTATGGAATTGAGCTTACTGAGTCGTGAAGTGATTGCGATGGCAACGGCTGTGGGCTTGTCTCACAACATGTTCGATGGCGCTTTACTGCTCGGTATTTGCGATAAAATTGTTCCAGGCTTACTCATAGGGGCCTTAAGTTTTGGTCACTTACCTATGTTATTCGTGCCGGCAGGGCCGATGAAATCAGGTATCCCGAACAAAGAAAAAGCCCGTATTCGTCAACAATTTGCTCAAGGTAAAGTGGATCGCGCGCAGCTGCTCGAAGCAGAAGCACAGTCTTACCACAGTGCAGGAACTTGTACTTTCTACGGCACGGCAAACTCGAATCAGTTGATGCTTGAAGTGATGGGTCTGCAGTTACCTGGCTCATCTTTTGTGAATCCTGATGATCCACTGCGCGAAGCGTTAAATAAGATGGCGGCTAAGCAAGTGTGCCGTTTAACTGAAATGGGGACTCAATATACCCCAATCGGTGAAGTGGTCAGCGAAAAATCTGTGGTTAACGGCATAGTCGCGCTATTAGCGACAGGCGGTTCAACTAACTTGACGATGCACATTGTCGCCGCGGCTCGTGCTGCCGGTATTATTGTGAACTGGGATGATTTTTCTGAATTATCCGATGCTGTACCATTAGTGGCGCGCGTGTATCCAAACGGTCATGCCGATATTAATCATTTCCATGCAGCCGGTGGCATGGCGTACTTAATCAAAGAATTGCTCGATGCGGGTCTATTGCATGAAGATGTGAATACCGTTGCGGGCTTTGGTTTACGCCGTTATACCCAAGAGCCAAGGTTACTTGACGGTGAACTGCGCTGGGTCGATGGCCCAACGACTAGCTTAGATACTGAAGTGTTAACGTCAGTCGCATCACCTTTCCAAGGCAACGGTGGCTTAAAATTACTCAAAGGTAACTTAGGCCGCGCTGTGATCAAAGTGTCAGCAGTACAAGAACAACATCGTGTCGTTGAAGCGCCCGCAGTGGTGATTGACGATCAAAATAAACTCGATGCCTTGTTCCAAGCCGGTGCTTTGGATAGAGATTGTGTTGTGGTGGTTAAAGGTCAAGGCCCGAAAGCTAACGGTATGCCAGAACTGCACAAGTTAACCCCATTATTGGGAACGCTTCAGGACAAAGGCTTTAAAGTCGCGCTGCTGACCGACGGTCGCATGTCTGGTGCGTCGGGTAAAGTCCCTGCGGCCATTCACTTGACGCCAGAAGCCTTAGATGGCGGTTTAATTGCTAAAGTCCAAGATGGCGACTTGATCCGTGTCGATGCGTTAACAGGCGAACTGAGCCTGCTTGTATCTGAAGCTGAACTTGCCACCAGAGCCGCGGGAATAGTGGATTTACATCGCTCACGTTATGGCATGGGCCGCGAGTTATTTAGTGCGCTACGTTCAAATCTAAGTAGTCCAGAAACTGGTGCGCGTTGTACTAATGCCATCGATGAACTTTATTAATACAAAGGAAGAATAACGCAATGCTTGAGAATAACTGGTCACTACAGCCACAAGATATTTTTAAACGCAGCCCTATTGTTCCTGTTATGGTGATTAACAAGATTGAACATGCGGTGCCATTAGCGCGAGCACTGGTTGCCGGTGGCATTAGCGTGTTAGAAGTGACTTTGCGTACGCCTTGTGCACTCGAAGCTATCACTAAAATCGCCAAAGAAGTGCCTGAGGCCTTAGTGGGCGCAGGGACTATCCTAAACGAAGCTCAGCTTGATCTTGCGATTGCCGCTGGCGCGCAGTTTATTATTACCCCAGGTGCAACGGTTGAACTACTTAAAGCGGGTATGCATGGTCCAATCCCTTTAATTCCAGGGGTTGCGAGCATTTCAGAAGTGATGACGGGGATGGCGCTCGGTTACACCCACTTTAAATTCTTCCCAGCCGAAGCCTCGGGTGGTGTCGATGCTCTTAAAGCCTTCTCGGGTCCGCTAGCGGACATTCGCTTCTGCCCAACAGGTGGCATTACGCCAAGCAGCTATAAAGATTATTTAGCGCTGAAAAACGTCGATTGTATTGGTGGTAGTTGGATTGCGCCAACGGATGCAATGGAACACGGCGATTGGGATCGTATCACTCAACTTTGTAAAGATGCCATTGGCGCTTTATAAATCGAGTTTGAAATAGTGACAAAATAAAAAACCACCGCGAGGTGGTTTTTTGTCTTTTATCTTTAGCCTTTGATAAAGAATGTCTGCGATAGCCGACGCTATAGAAAGTCTAGCTTTTATAGAAACTCGTACATTTACAAACGGTCTGGCTTTATAGCAAGTCGGGCCGCGCAATGTCTGTTTACCTACATTTCCTTGCTCAGTTCCACATTTGAGCCGGCTTTTGGGCTAAATAGCTGTTGATACAGTCTGCCTGCAAACTCATCGGTCATCCCCGAAATATAGTCCGCCAACACTCTGTGACTGTTTAAGCCTTGTTGCTCACTTTCGTGCCAGCGCTCTTGGGTGTTCAGTGGCAGTAAACGCTCTGGATCGGAAGCGAAGGCTTCGAATAAACCCATCACAATTTGCTGGCCCTTATATTCGAGCATTTGGATCTCAGGTTTACGAATAACGTATTTATAAACCAGTTGCTTGAGCACATTGAGCGCAATGGCAAATTCTGGCTCTAACGTCGCATTAAAGCGCAATAATGGCTCTTCGAACACGTCATCTTCTGAGATAACAATAGCGGTGACAAAGCCATTAACGAGTGTGCCTATGGCATCTTTACGCAGGTGATGCTCATGGGAAAACAGCTTGTTGCCAATATCTGCCAGCTCTTGTTTTATCCACGCATCACTGCTGTTCGTCAGTGTCGGCGCCACATCTTGATGCCACTGGGACGCTGTGACTATGCCCATCACAATCGCATCTTCGAGATCGTGCACCGCATAGGCGATGTCATCAGCCAGTTCCATGATCGAGCAATCGAAGGATTTAAACTGGGTTCGCAAATGCGGATAGTGGTGCAGGGCGGGGTGTGAACCTTGCTGAGTTGATGTAAAACGACGGCTATCTGCCTCAGATAAAGGCTCAAGCACCCAAGCGAAGATGTCGTTATCATCGTCGAAAATGCCCTTAACCGGCGGCCATTGTGACGGTTTTAACTGTCTGTGGTTGGTGATTTCACTATGCTCGCCCGCGACAAACAGCTTCGAGTGCGGCGCAGGGTATTTCAAAATCCCGAGCATGGTACGCCGACACAAGTTCATCCCAAAATCTAAAGTGTAGGGCTCAAGTTTCGATAAAATACGAAAGGTTTGGCCATTGCCTTCAAAACCGCCGTGGTCGCGCATCATGTAATTCAATGCGACTTCGCCGCCATGGCCGAAGGGAGGATGACCAATATCGTGGGCTAAACATAAGGACTCTAATAAGCTCATAGAGCAAAGCAGTTGTTTATGTTGTGGATATTTACGTCTGAGCTGCGCGGCTATGCCGGTGCCAATTTGCGAGACTTCGAGTGAGTGGGTTAATCGGGTGCGATAGAAGTCATTCATGCCAACGCCGAGCACTTGTGTCTTAGCCTGTAGGCGGCGAAAGGCGGCCGAGTGGAGAATACGCGCCCTGTCTCTTTGGTAAGGGCTGCGGTGATCGTTACGCCGTTGTTTATCTTCACCATGACGGCGTTCTTGCCAAACACTTGAAGTCATATGCATTCCTAGCGAGAGTGGAAAATCAAAGCATCTTGTTAATTTCGTCTAAATTCAAAGTGAAACTGGGTACAAAGCAGCTCATAAAATACTGTACTGAGGGATCAGGATTCGTCGACAGCATGTCTTCGAGACGCTTACGGGCGGTATTGAATTCACTGTTGCCAGCACGGTTTTCTTCAAGGCATTTAAGATAGGCACACAGAGTGTCAGCCGATTTCACTATGGTCTTGTAAACGGGATCGGCGTAATCGCTGATGAACAGACTGCGATAATCCTCTTTAAATTCCTCAGGTACCATATCTAACATGCGCTGCTCGGCAATCGCCTCAATCTTTTTATACTCGGCTTCAATTTCTTTATTGAAGTATTTCACCGGCGTCGGTAAGTCACCCGTGAGAATTTCACTGGCATCGTGAAAAATCGCCAGACTCGTGGCTTGATGGGGATCGAGCGTCGTGCCGAATTTCTTATTACTGATGATCACCAGTGCATGGGCCACCATGGCAACTTGCAGCGAGTGTTCTTGAACATTTTCAGTGCGAACGTTGTACATCAAAGGCCAGCGTTGGATAAGTTTCATGCGAGCTAAATGCGCAAATAAGTGACTCATAGTTTTCCTGCTAAAGAGTGAAATCGGTAGGCGACAAGCTGCAATGGAAGACATGATACGAGTGAATAGGCAGTATTGACGCTAGTGAAGTCTTAGATTATCACAGCCTTGGATGACACGTGAGCATGAGCGTGGGGGATTTAAAGAAATAGCTAAAAATAAAGCGACCACTAGGATCGCTTTATGTCTCAAACCGTTAAAGGGATATTTTACTGTCGATAGTTTTCGAGGAAGGCGCCAAACTCGGTAAATGCTTTCTTCAGATCTTCTTTATAGGGCAAGAAAACCACTCGTAAATGGTCGGGCTCAGGCCAGTTAAAGGCGCTGCCATGGACTAACAGGATTTTCTTTTCTCTGAGTAAATCCAGCACTAAACGCTCATCATCCCGCAGATTGAATTTTTTCATATCCAGTTTCGGGAAGGCATAGAGTGCGCCCTTGGGTTTTTTAACGCTCACGCCTGGAATTTGGTTAAGCAATTCGTAACAGGCATCCCTTTGGACTGTGAGGCGGCCATTAGGCAAAATAAGCTCGTTAATACTCTGATAACCGCCGAGCGCAGTTTGAATCGCATGTTGATTGGGCACGTTTGCACAGAGGCGCATCGAGGACAGCATCTCTAAGCCTTCGATGTAACTTTTAGCAGCCTTAAGATTGCCAGATAACATCATCCAACCAACACGAAATCCTGCTGCACGATAAGCCTTTGATAAACCGTTAAAAGTAACAGTTAAAATATCATCTGATAGACCCGCAGCAGGAATATGCTTGGCTTCATCGTATAAAATTTTATCGTAAATTTCATCGGCAAAAAGGATCAGATCATGTTGACGACACAGTTCAACCACTTGCAGCAGTAATTCTCTGCTGTATACCGCTCCGGTTGGGTTGTTCGGGTTAATCAGCACTATGCCGCGGGTACGTGATGAAATTTTACTTTTAATGTCGTTGAGATCGGGGAACCAGTCCGCTTCTTCATCGCAGCGATAATGCACAGCCTTGCCGCCCGCGAGATTCGCCGCTGCTGTCCACAGGGGATAGTCTGGTGAGGGGATTAAGATCTCATCATCGGTATTTAGCAAGCCTTGCATTGCCATCATAATGAGTTCTGAAACGCCGTTACCTATATAGATATCTTCAATATCGACACCAAAAATCCCTTGGGCTTGATAATGTTGCACTATGGCCTTACGGGCAGAGAATAATCCTTTTGACTCACAGTAGCCTTGGGCACTGGGTAAATTGAGGATCACATCGCGCACAATTTCTTCAGGCGCTTCGAAACCGAAGGGGGCCGGATTACCAATGTTGAGTTTGAGGATTCGATGCCCCTCGTCTTCTAAACGTCTGGCTTCCTTGTGCACTGGGCCGCGGATGTCATAGCAAACGGTATCCAGCTTGTTGGATTTGATGATAGGGCGCATTTACACCTCGGAACATGCATAAAGTTTTGGCTTAAGTTAGCGCACCATAACGAAATTTCATTGCAGATGAAAGGGGGGATAAGCACAGAATTGCGCTTTTTTTATAAATATCCCTCAGTTAAATATGCTTTAACAGTCGATTAAAGAAATCTGCACAAGTTTTATGTTCTGACATTGGCATGATTTTAAGATTGTTTATCTATTGGGTTGGTAGGGGAATCTTGTTTATGTTTTTTCATTTCGAAAGATGAAAATGCGTTTTCATTAGCTGACCCATATTTAATTTCTCTATATTAGCCATATCAATCGTGACAGAAGAAAATGTATTTTAGCTGATACTTAATGGTTGATTTTTAATCACAGATTTTTGATAAGGTAAACTTATGCAAGCGGCATTTTATTTTGTGATAATTAGGCATATTTATTGAATGCTTATTAAGCTAAGAAGATCATAAATGTTTAAGTTACAATGGCGTTAAAAGTCTTATGGATTATACGGTTATGTAAAATTGTCTCGCGGAAAATAAATTTATTTTCTATCAAGTTAAATTTATAGTTGACTCAATATTCGATGCGCTTTATTTTCTGCGCGATGTTTTTGGCAAGGCACCTTAGATAGCAAGCAATTCGCGGGTTTTATCTTCAGGGTTAGTCATCATGAAGCAGCTGTGTTGACGTTCTGAATCGTGTTGATTTCAGGCGTTATTCTAAAACCATTTGCCTTTTAGGCGATTTATTTAGAGGACCTAAGTGCATGTCTGAACCGACAGCGTTAAGTCTCATTCCACCTTTGGTGGTATTGGTGTTAGCTATTTGGTTACGCCGTCCTATTTTATCTTTGATCATAGGTGCGGTAACCGGTTTCCTGTTACTCGATCCCAGTCAAGTCTTAAACAATTTTGCTAGTGTGTCATTGAAGGTTATGGCCGATGAAACCATAGGTTGGTTGATTCTGGTGTGTGGTGGTTTTGGCGCGCTCATCGCACTTTTAGTTCGAACTGGCGGCGCATTAGCGTTTGGCCGCAATGCACTTAAATTGGCGAAAGGACCTAAATCTTCCCTATTAATGACTTTTATCCTTGGGATCGTGATTTTTATCGATGACTATCTCAATGCGTTGACCGTGGGTGAAACCATGAAGCGTGTAACGGATAAATTTAAAGTGTCCCGTGAAATGCTCGCCTATGTCGTGGACTCCACCGCCGCGCCCGTGTGCGTGTTAGTGCCATTATCGACTTGGGCGGTATTTTTTGGTGGATTACTGGTGGATAACGGTGTGGCAGCCGAAGGTCAAGGCATTGCAGTGTATATGCAAGCCATTCCTTACATGCTTTATGCTTGGTTAGCTGTGGCTATGGTGCTACTTGTCGCATTAGGTATTGTGCCCGCCATTGGTCCAATGAAGACTGCGCAGCTGCGCGCTGCCCAAGGTGAACCCGCGGAAGCGCAAGTGGATTTCGACCAAGTTCAAACTTCGGATGAATATGCGGTTAAAGCCATAGAAGAGGAATTTAAGCACGCCGATAATCAGGGCAAACTGCATAACTTTTTAGTGCCCATTGGTTTGTTAGTTGCCTTTACCGTGTACTTTGATATCGATGTGTGGAAAGGCTTGCTGGCGACCTTAGTTATCACGATTCCTTATTATGCAGTGCAGCGCTTGATGCCATTTTCAGAGATGATGGACCAAATGATCGATGGCTTTAAAAGCATGCTACCGGCCATTAGCACTGTGATTGCGGCGTTTGTATTTAAGGATGTGTGCGATCAGTTGTTACTGCCGCAGTACGTCATTGAATCATTAAGCCCATTTATGACACCTAAATTGCTGCCTGCGGTAGTGTTCTTATCTATGGCTATACTCGCATTTGCCACAGGTTCGAGCTGGGGTATATTTGCCGTGACGATTCCTATCGTGATGCCATTAGCGCAAGCGGTTGGGGCGGACATCCCATTAGTCATTGGGGCCTTATTGTCTGCATCATCATTTGGTAGCCAAGCGTGCTTCTACTCAGATTCAACCGTATTGGCCGCCCAAGGCTCAGGTTGTAACTTAGTGAGCCATGCTGTGACTCAGTTACCTTATGCACTTATCGCAGCAGTAATAGCATTTATCGGCTTTATTGTGATTGCATAACTTCTGTCACGATTAATATAAGAAACCAGCTACGGCTGGTTTTTTTATGTCTGCCGTAATTAGGTTAGACGGCTAGAGTGAGTAAAAGGTGAATAAAGAGTGATGAGGCTTGAACTAGGATAAACACGATTACACTGTTAAATGAAGATTTTCAACTGATGTCAAATTATATTTTACGAAATTGTCATTTATATTTTACATATTTCATCATCGCCATGTAGCTTTTCAAATCAAAGCCTGATTATACTTTGCATCCTTCAGGGCATTATTTTCAACATTAGTGGCAAACGAATCAAATGGACTCAACTCTTCTTACTGCGTTTTTCGAGCACGGCACAATACGTGATGTCGAGTGTTTATTCCCTGATATTTCAGGCTATCCAAGGGGAAAGCTTATGCCAGCCCGAAGTTTTGCTCAGGGTGCTGAATTACGTATTGCCCAAGCGATTTCGATGCAAGCGATTACCGGTGAGTATTCCTACGATCCTGTTTTCCCTGATGCTGATCCTGATCTTTTACTCGTCCCCGATTACAGCACTCTCAAGATGATCCCATGGAGCACAGTGCCGCGCGCATTTGCCATCCATGACTGCGTATTACTGGATGGCAATTTATGTCCATTTGCGCCGCGCTCTATGTTAAAAAATGTGTTGGCCCGTTACCAAGCCCTTGGGTTAACGCCCGTGGTGGCCCCTGAGATTGAGTTTTATCTGACTGAAGCCAATACCGATCCGAGTGTTCCGTATCAGGCACCCATTTCAAAAAGTGGCCGAGCTGAAAATGGTCAATCTGCGTTTAGCATGAATATGCTCAATGAACTCGCGCCATTTTGGGATGAGTTTAATGCCGCCATCGATGCGATTGGGATTAAAGGTGACACTTGGATCCATGAAATGGGGCTATCACAATATGAAATTAACTTAGTGCATGGTGATCCGTTGGCTCTTGCAGATCAAGCCTTTATATTCAAATATGCGGCGAAAGAAATCGCCATAAAACATGGTTTGAATGCGATTTTTATGGCGAAACCCATAGCGGGTCAACCCGGCAGTTCTATGCATCTACATCAAAGTGTCGTTGATGATAAAGGTAATAATATTTTCAGCCATGCTGATGGTAGCGACACTGACCGTTTTCACCACTACATCGGTGGATTACAAAAGTATCTACCTGATTTAATGTTGTTATTTGCACCCAATATCAATTCATTTAGACGTTACATTTCCGGCAGTCAAGCACCGATTAATTTAAGTTGGGGCGTTGATAATCGCACCACTGGCTTACGTGTGCCATTGAGTGCTCCGGTGGCTAGACGGGTAGAGAATCGTATTGCGGGCGCCGATGCTAATCCGTACCTGATGATTGCCGCATCTTTGGCTGCGGGCCTTGCCGGAATGGAAGAAAAATTATCGCCAAGTGCACCAGAAACCGGGAGCGCCTACGATAGCAGCCATGACCTCGCGCAGACATTTTTAGCTGCGTTAACGCAAATGCGCCAAAGTGATTCGGCACGACGCTTACTCGGGGACGATTTTGTCACTGGCTTTGTATCGGTGAAGGAAATTGAATTCCAAAGTTATTTGAGTGAGATAGGGGCTTGGGAGCGACGTTTCTTAGGGCCGCAATGCTAACGCTTTTATGAATAAGGGAATTATTACTTATAAAAGTTTTAACCCCTTCAATGACTCAAGAGTCTTAAAAATGAGTGACTAAAAAATAGCGACAAAAAAGCCAGTGCAAGCACTGGCTTTTCTTCGTCTGGAAACGAAAAGGGCGATTAAACGCGCTTCTTGAATTCACCAGTACGAGTGTCGATTTCAATTTTGTCGCCTACTTTCACGAAGTCAGCAACACTCACTGTGCCACCGCCAGTGATAGTCGCTGGCTTCATCACTTTACCTGAAGTATCGCCACGAGCTGAAGGCTCAGTGTAGATCACTTCACGTACGATAGTGGTTGGCATTTCAACAGAGATAGCTTTGCCATCATAGAAAGTCACTTGGCAAGTTTCTTCCATACCGTCAACGATATAAGCCGCTGCATCACCTAGGTTTTCAGCTTCTACGTCGTATTGGTTGTATTCTGCATCCATGAATACAAACATAGGATCTGCAAAGTAAGAATATGTGCAGTCAAGACGATCTAGGATGATGTCTTCTAACTTATCTTCACCTTTGAAAGTCGTTTCAGTACCAGAGTTAAGCAGTAAGTTTTTCAACTTTAACTTAACGATAGCAGCGTTACGGCCAGAACGAGTTGTTTCAGTTTTCTGCACAACCCATGGGCTGCCATCTAACATGATCACGTTACCAGGACGGATTTCATGAGCAGTTTTCATTACACTATTTCCTATATTTAGATTTTTCTGTTTTCGCGCAGTATCTTAGCTGTTTTTAACGAACTGAACTAGTCGAGTAGCGAGATCTGCAGCATTTAATGCATTAATTGGCCATTGTTTAGCATGGTGATGCAACAAGGGCAAATTAACAGGATTAAGGTTTTGCCAGTGAAGGCTCACGGCTGATTGCTGTGCTTGGTTGAACGCGAGATTCAATTCAGACCAATAACAAGCAATTTTAGGTGGCAGATTATCGCAGTAAAGTTTAAGAAAAGCTTCTAATTTTACGAGGTGATAATCATCTTCTTGGGGATAAATGTGCCAAATGAAGGGTTTTGCGGCCCATTGGGCACGTAAAAAGGAATCTTCACCGCGCACGATATTAAAATCACTGCTCCAGAGCAGGCGATCAAACCCCTGTTGGTCTGTCATAGGTAAAATGTGCAGGGTTAAATTGCCATGATTTATCTGTTGACCCGGCACTAGAGCGGCAATTTCACAGGGCAGTAAATGTGTCAGACTGTTTAAGCTACGCCCCTTGGGGATCAGCGCATGGATTTTTTCTACCGATTGCTGCCATAACTCACATAATGCGGGTAGCGCCTCGGTCTCATAGCTAAAAACGCTAATAACAGTGTCTTGTGCCTGAATGTCCTTAAGACCTAGATCAGTAAAAAGCTGCAATTTATTGGCAGTATCAGCTTGCCAAGCATCACGCTCTGCAAACAAATTTTGCTCGCAAATGAGTCCACCCGTTTTGGCGCTAAAACCGGGAAAGTAGAAATACTTCTTCAAACCATTGGCTTGTAACGATGGCAAACCATGGCAGCCTTCAACCCAATCCTCAGCACTTAAATACTCTAAATTCAGCCAGACAGGTACAGATTTTGGGGCGTTCTGATGTAAATAAACCAGCTGCGCTTTTACCTGTTCGGGTAATTCACAGGCAAAGGCTTCGATGAGCACAGCTCCTGCAACAAACTTTATAGGCAAAGGCTCTTTCCAATGAATAATATTAACACCATTGAAGGTTTGAGTGGCTTTTAGTGGATAGAGTGTCGGTAAGATATGCGAGAAGCTTGCGAGGTCATCGACCCACAAATTAACGGGAATGTGGTACTCATTAGCCATTTGTTTGGCTAAACGCCAAGTGACGCCAATATCGCCATAGTTATCGACGACGGTACAAAAGATATCCCAATGAGTGGAGCGGAGTGTGTTGGTCATGAGTGTGGTATGTCGTTATTCTTAGTCAGAAATATATGCATAAAAAAAGCGGCGTTAAGCCGCTTTAATCAAATGGTTAACAGAATTAATCTTCTAATTCAGCTAAACACATTTCTTCGTAAATTTGCTTAACCCAAGCATCAACACGTTCTTCAGTCAGCTCTGGCTGGCGATCTTCATCGATACCTAAACCAATAAAGTGGTCGTCATCGACTTGACCTTTAGAGGCTTCAAAATTGTAGCTTGCAGTTGGCCAATGACCGATGATGATGCCACCACGGGCCTGAACAATATCACCAACCATGCCCATGGCATCAAGGAAGTACTCAGCGTAGTCTTCTTGATCACCACAACCAAAAATAGCGACAAGTTTGTCAGTAAAATCAATTTGCTCTAATTCAGGGAAGAAATCATCCCAGTCACATTGCGCTTCACCGTAATACCAGGTCGGGATGCCGAACAGCAGCAAGTCATACTCTGCAATCTGTTCTTTGGTACTTTTGGCGATATCTTTCACCTCAACCATTTTTTTACCCAGTTTTTTCTGGATCATCTTGGCTACAGCTTCGGTGTTACCTGTGTCGCTACCGAAAAAAAGACCTACAGTTGCCATTGTCTATCCTTTAATGTCTAGTTCACTTATTAGGTTAATCTTGCTGGTACTCGTTCAGCACTCAACTTGTTGCTGAAGAATTAATTCGATTAACTGGCTACGGCTGATGTTACTGGCCAATGCCTGCTCATTCAAGGCGTCATACAAATCTTGTGACACCTTTAACTCTATTCGCTTTAATCCGTTGGCTTTATCGCGCTGGATTTGATTGCGTTTGTTGACCTTAAGCTGTTGGCTACGGGACAAAGGATTACTTCTTGGGCGGCCCCGGCGCTTTTCATTGGCAAAAAGGTCAATGGTGGTTCTGTCTGTCGCTTCTTTTGCCATGTTCTTATTGTTAACCGATCCCTGAGCCTTCCCAAGTGATCTGGATAATACCTTTTACAATAAACCCGGCGCAGCCGAGAAATAACACTAACCAAACAATAAATCGACCAAATTTTGGCACGTTACCTTGTTTAAGCACATCGTGGATGGCCATGCCGATAAAGAAAAATATCGAGGCAAAAAACAGGTTCAGGCCGATGGTTTCAATTTGTTCCATGTACTGAGATAACATACTTTCTTAGTCCTTGAGAGTGTTCTAAGGCCAAAAGAGGCGCGAATATATCACAACAAGATGGCGGCTGCCATATGCTTTCGGTCGAGTTTGCTGCTGATTTACATTGAATGTTTGTCAATAAATTCAGACACGATCCGGTTAAAAATGGCGGGTTTTTGCGCATGCAACCAATGACCACATCCTTCAAGTGTTTTTGCCTGTGCCGCGGGGAATTGCGCCATGATAGCGCTTCTGTGCTCACTAGTGACATAATTTGAGTCGCCGCCGCGAATAAACAGAGTTGGTCCAGCATAGCTTTGTACTGGATTTGGCGTCTGATTTTGCCAGCCAATAATATTAGGATAACAAACCTTTAGGCCACTTAAGTTCATTTTCCAACGAAAGCCAGTATCAGTGCGTTGTAGATTTTTGAGTAAAAATTGTGCCGTCGCTTCGTCAATACCATTGTCAATTAAGTGGTTTAGGGCAAAGCGTCTGTCGGTATGGCCTTCTAAGGGCAGACTTTCTAATGCCGCAAACACTGTATCGTGTCTTGGCTCATAGGCGACAGGGGCGATATCGGCTGCCACCATGCTGATAATGCGCTCTGGAAAGGCTAACGCCGTCGCCATGGCGATTTTACCGCCCATGGAGTGACCCACAATATGGGCGCGTTCAATAGCCAGTTCGTCGAGCAAGCTGATCATTGCAGTGGCGAGGCGAGGGTAGTCCATTTGATCCCAATGCTCACTTAAACCATGATTGGGCACATCGACACGAATAACTTGATACTGATTTTCTAATACTTGCCCTAGACCTTTGAGGTTATCTAGATTACCGAACAAGCCGTGGATCAAGAGCACTGTGGGTCCTTGGCCTGTGGAAACAAAGTTCATGGTGATTCCTGTTGGAGATTTTTAGCTTAGCGTGACGCGAATTGTGCCCTTAATGCCGTTGGCTTGACAAGTCAGTTGCCATTTCTATAGTGGGGGCGGCCAGTAACTTGTGTGCTTTTTCGGCAATTGTCGATTAACTGCTAGTTTGCTGTGCTATTTCCCGCACTTTTAGAATAATGGCGCTTTATCAGATTGATAGAGATAGATACACTGGTAACAGATCGCAATGATCTGCCCCGATCGCTGTGGTACACTTTTTTCGGTTAAGCCTGTCGAATAACAAAGGATAATTAAGGTTATGAAATATATCGAAGTAGATGAAGAGCTCTATCGTCATATTGCCAGCAAAACAGAACGTATTGGTGAGAGCGCCTCTGACATTCTTCGTCGATTACTCGGCCTGTCCGTCGATGCGGTCGAACAACCCCAGCCTTTGGCGATTAGCCAACCCAGTCTTGAAGCTGAACCTATTCAGCCCATCGCGGCGCAAACAGTGCCAGCAGTGAATGATTTTAGTCGCTTAGTCGATGAACATCAGTTATCGCAGCAAAAAGGCGCAGTAGGTCGTTTTCTGTTTTTGCTCGAAAGTTTGTATCAATTAGCCCCAGAACAATTTTCACAAATTCTGCAGATCCAAGGGCGCGATCGTTTGTATTTTGCTCGCTCTAAGGAGCAACTGCTCGAAGCGAGTGCTTCGGCTAACCCAAAAGAAATTGGTGCAAGTGGTTTCTGGGTAACGAGTAACAACAATACCGCCAAGAAACGCACTATTTTATCGGAAGTTTTAGTGCAATTTGGTTGTGATGCGACAGTAGCTGCGGGCATCGCCGAGCGCGTTTAATCCGCGGGTGAGCCAAGTTAGTACGACATTTTTCTACTTTTTCTAATTATAATTGAGTGCAGGAGAGCCATAGGTGGCAATACATCAAAGGGCAGGACAAATCGCTAATCAGACGGATCTGGTCAATATTCCAAAACTGATGAGCCATTATTACAGCATCACGCCAAATATGGATGACGTACAACAACGCGTCACCTTTGGCACTTCTGGGCACAGAGGCTGCGCCTTCAATGGCAGTTTTAACCAACAACACATTTGGGCGATTACCCAAGCTGTGGTGGACTACCGTCAATCGGCAAATATCGATGGGCCGCTGATCCTTGGGATTGACACCCATGCGTTATCCTATGCGGCCTATTTGTCGGCCATTGAAGTGCTGGCGGCAAATAAAGTCACAGTGAAAATCCAACAGAACGACGGATTTACGCCAACGCCAGTGGTTTCCCATGGGGTGATTTGCGCCAATCGCGAAGCCAATATTACGGGTGCGGCATTGTCCGATGGTTTGATCATTACGCCTTCCCATAATCCTCCTCAGGATGGTGGCATCAAGTACAATCCACCCCATGGCGGACCAGCCGAAGGTAATATCACGGCTTGGATTGAATCGCGAGCTAATGATTACCTGCGCCAAGCATTAGTTGGCGTGCAAAAATTAACCTATTCCGATGCGCTGACTTCGGGTTATGTGCAATCCATTGACTTGATTACACCCTATGTGGCTGATTTAGACAATGTCATCGACATGCAAGCGATTGCCAACGCTAAGCTGCGTATCGGTGTGGACCCGCTCGGTGGTTCGGGTATTTTCTACTGGGCACCGATTGCTGCGCGTTATGGGCTCGATATCACGTTAGTTAATGATAAGGTTGATCCAAGCTTTAGCTTTATGCCGTTGGATAAAGACGGCAAAATCCGCATGGATTGCTCGTCTCCCTATGCGATGGCAGGTTTACTCGCACATAAAGAATCCTTTGATTTATGCCTTGGTAATGATCCCGATTATGACCGTCACGGCATAGTCTGCCCGGGTACCGGCTTGATGGACCCTAATCATTATCTTGCGGTCGCTATTGATTATTTACTGACACACAGACCAGATTGGAGCGATACCTTAGCCATAGGTAAAACCTTAGTATCGAGTGCGCTTATCGATAAAATCTGTGCTTTCCACGGCAAAAAGTTACTCGAAGTGCCAGTGGGCTTTAAGTGGTTTGTCGACGGTTTAGCTGAAGCCACAATCGCCTTTGGCGGTGAAGAGAGTGCTGGCGCGGCATTTTTACGCCGTGATGGCAGCACATGGTGCACAGATAAAGACGGTTTTATTCTAGGATTACTTGCCGCAGAAATTCTTGCGGTGACAGGTAAAACCCCAGGTCAGCGTCACCAAGAGTTAGTAAAACAATTTGGCCAAAGTTTCTATAAGCGTATCGATAGCCCAATCAGTCTTGAAAACAAAGCCAAGTTTGCTTTGCTCAATGCCGATACCTTAAATGCCACTGTGCTTGCAGGTGAGACAATCGAAAACGTGTTAACCCATGCGCCAGGCAATAATGCGGCGATTGGCGGCATCAAAGTGACTACTGCTAATGGTTGGTTTGCGGCACGTCCTTCGGGCACTGAAGCGTTATTTAAAATCTACGGCGAAAGTTTTATCAGTGAGCAGCATTTGGCTGAGATCATCAAAGATGCGCAGGCATTAATTGATAAGGCGCTAAACGCTTAATGCAGTAGTAGGTTTAGCTAACGTCTCAAAATAAAAAACGCACTCAGATTTGAGTGCGCTTTTGTTTGTGTCTAATTCAGCTGTGAATAGTTAATCTAATACTGATTTGACCGTATTTAGTACTCGATATGACAACTCGGTAAGTTATTCTTATCGATGTAATTTTGATGATATTCCTCAGCCACATGGAACTGTTGAAGTGGCACTATTTCTGTGACGATATGGCGTAATCCCCAACGCCCCGAGCGGGCAAAAGCTAACTTTGAGGCTTCTGCGGCCGCTTTTTGCTCACGGTCGTGGAAGAAAATGGTACTGCGATATTGAGTGCCAATATCTCCGCCTTGCATGTTCAGACTCGTTGGATTGTGGTTTTTCCAAAATACATCGAGCAAGTCTTCATAACTGACAAGGGCAGGGTCAAATTCCACTTGCACCACTTCGGCATGGCCCGTTTTGCCTTTTTTGACTTCTTCATAGGTTGTCGCCGCATTATTGCCGCCCATATAGCCGCAGGTGGCATTGGATACGCCGTTCACTTGTCTAAAAAAATACTCTACGCCCCAGAAACAGCCGGCACCAAAGGTTGCTAACGCCATAATTAAATCCAATAGAAGTCTAGATGGCTAAGGATTGTGATAAAACTTGAGTGCAAAAGCAAGCCTCAAGCTGGAATATTTATCATGGGAAATTCTTAGGGAATGTCCTAAGAATTTAACAATCAGCTTAGTTGAATGTCATTCCGCTTAAAACTGGGTCCTACGGCAATAAATGTCTGAGAACAGCACTAAAAACATGTGTTAGTATTGAAGCCGTTTTTTAGGTGCGAGTGAGATTAACCGCGGTGAGATAAATGCTTAAGTGGTTATTACTGCCTGTACTTATGCTATTGCGCCAATACTGTTACACATCATTATAAGGAGAATTCTGTGTTACAAGCTCTGTTAGATTCAAAGGATTTTTTAGCGCTCACCTTAGCCCATCCTGTACAGTTCGATGGCGAATTTTCATTTAACTTAGGCGATCATACTCAAGTGGAAGTGTGGGATACCGGTGTTATTGTTTTCGAACCAATACAGAATGAAGGAAAAGATATTGTGCTTTCCTGCGGTGTTCACGGTAACGAGACCGCGCCCATTGAACTCTGCAATAGCTTAATTAAACAACTTTTACAGCAAAAGATCATCGCAAAGCAGCGCACTTTATTTCTCATTGGTAACCCATTAGCGATTAATAACGGCACGCGGATTATTGACGAAAACATGAATCGTCTGTTTAGTGGTGAGCATTCCAATCCACCAGGGTTAGTGAACCCTGAGCGAGTACGCGCGAAAAAACTCGAAGCCTATGTCGATCGTTTTTATACTACGGTTGCCGATGGACGTCAGCGCATCCATTATGATCTGCACACGGCGATGCGCGCCTCGAAGCATGAAAAGTTCGCTATCTATCCCTATCGTCCTGGGCGCGCCTTTAGCGGCGAGCAAATTATGTTTTTAGCCGCAAGCGGCGTCGATACGGTACTTTTCCACCACGAACCGACCACGACCTTCAGCTATTTTTCCTCTGAACGCTACGGTGCCGATGCCTTTACCATTGAGCTTGGCAAAGTGTATCCCATGGGGCAGAACGACATGACGCGTTTTATCGTCACCCATGAAATGTTCATGCGCTTGATCACCGCTAAGCCGTTGAAGCTGGATGCATTTGATGCCGATAAGGTTAACTTGTACCAAGTGTGCCGCGTCATCAATAAACATTTCGATGATTTTGAATTTACCTTCGCAACTGATGTCGAAAACTTCAGATCTTTCCCGAAGGGCTTTGTTTTAGCGCGGGAAGGTGGGCAAGAAATTAAAGTGGAACATGAGTTTGAGTCTGTCGTGTTCCCTAATGCCAAAGTGCCTATTGGCAATCGCACTGTGATTTGCCTGATCCCTGCGGTGAATGCGGACGTGCGTTAGGCTTGTAAAGCAATATATACATGCGTGGCAGGGATAACTTGTGGTTTGAGCTATGCCAATGGTTGATAGGTAGTTTACGTTAACGTAATGTTCGTCGGGCATATTCGTATAAACAGACACATCAAAACGCTTTGATGCGTAATGAGATAACAAGAGCACAATATGAGCAAAGCAACACTCAACACTGATACAGTGCACCGTGTCGGCTTCTTGGATAAGGCATCGCTACACATTCCTATCCTTCGAATTCTACAAGCCGACGGCACCACTTATGAAACCGCGGTTTTACCTGTGATAGATGAAACCTTAGCCACTAAAATTTACGATACCTGTGTATTCACTCGGGTACTTGATGAACGTATGCTTGGCGCCCAGCGTCAAGGGCGCATCAGCTTCTACATGACCTGTACGGGTGAAGAAGCGGCGATTGTCGGCAGTGTGGCCGCACTCGATCAAGAAGATGTGATCCTCGCACAATATCGTGAGCATGCGGCGCTGCGTTATCGCGGCTTTACCACTGAACAGTTTATGAATCAGATGTTCAGTAACGAGAAAGATCTTGGTAAAGGTCGACAAATGCCAATCCATTACGGCAGTGCGGCATTGCATTATCAAACGATTTCGTCACCGTTAGCCACGCAAATCCCGCAGGCGACTGGTGTGGGCTACAGCTTAAAAATGCAAGGTAAGCGCAAAGTCGCGGTTTGTTATTTTGGCGAAGGCGCTGCATCGGAAGGGGATTTTCATGCTGGCCTAAACATGGCCGCGGTACTGAAATGCCCAGTGATTTTCTTCTGTCGTAACAATGGCTACGCGATTTCTACCCCCACTGAAGAGCAGTTTGCTGGAAACGGTATTGCCAGCCGCGGTGTGGGTTATGGCATGCACACCATTCGTGTAGACGGCAATGACATGTTGGCCGTGTTAGCGGCAACCCAGCAAGCCCGTGCCTATGCGATTGAGCATAATGCGCCTGTGCTGATTGAAGCCATGACTTACCGTCTCGGCGCACACTCTTCTTCAGACGACCCCTCAGGTTATCGCTCGAAAGATGAAGAAGCCAAGTGGCAGCAACACGATCCGGTTAAACGCTTCAAATTATGGCTTATCAACAAAGGTTGGTTGGCTGAAGCGGATGATGTGAAACTGCATGAAAAATATCGTGAAGAAGTATTGGCTGCGGTAAAAGTGGCTGAAAAAATTCCTGTGCCTATGCTGGATGAAATTATTGAAGATGTGTACGACAAGCCGACGCCAGTGCTGAAAAAGCAACTCGCCGAGCTTAAAGAACATATCAAGAAATATCCGCAAGCCTATCCAAAAAGTGCAGGGAGACTATAAGCCGTGGCTGAAATGAATATGTTACAGGCCGTCAATGAGGCCTTGTCGATTGCCATGCAAGCCGATGAACGCATGGTGGTTTTTGGTGAAGATGTGGGCCACTTTGGCGGGGTATTTCGCGCCACCTCCGGTCTTCAAGAAAAATTCGGTCGCGCTCGCTGCTTTAATACGCCGCTGACAGAGCAAGGTATTGCCGGTTTTGCCAATGGTTTAGCCTCAAATGGCATGACCGCCGTGGCTGAAATTCAATTCGCCGATTATATCTTTCCGGCGTTTGATCAAATCGTCAACGAGTCTGCTAAGTTCCGTTACCGTAGCGGTAATGAGTTCGATGTCGGTGGATTAGTGTTCCGTACGCCCTATGGCGGCGGCATAGCGGGCGGCCATTATCACTCGCAATCACCTGAAGCCTATTTTACCCAGACGCCGGGGTTAAAAGTGGTGGTGCCACGCAACCCTGAGCAAGCCAAAGGACTGCTGTTGGCGTCAATCCGTGACAAAAATCCGGTGATCTTCTTTGAGCCTAAGCGTTTATATCGTGCATCGGTTGGCGAAGTGCCCGCGGGCGATTATGAAATTGAACTGGGTAAGGCTGAAGTGGTTCGCGAAGGTAAAGACATCACCTTAGTGGCGTGGGGCGCGCAAATGGAAATCCTTGAAAAAGCCGCCGATATGGCCGCTAAAGAAGGGATCTCCTGTGAAGTTATCGATTTACGCACCTTGTCACCCTGGGATATCGATACCGTTGCCGATTCAGTCAAAAAGACCGGACGTTTACTGGTCAACCATGAAGCGCCATTAACCGGTGGTTTTGCTGGTGAGATAGCGGCGACGATTCAGCAAGAATGCTTCTTGTATCTAGAGTCGCCCATCAGCCGCGTTTGTGGTTTAGATACCCCGTACCCACTCATTCATGAAAAAGAATACATGCCAGATGCATTCAAAACGTTTGAAGCCATCAAAGCATCAGTGACCTTCTAGGAGTCCGGTATGATTAAAGATTTTATTTTGCCGGATATTGGCGAAGGTGTTGTGGAGTGTGAGTTGGTTGAATGGCTGGTCAAAGAAGGCGACACAGTCGTTGAAGATCAGCCGATTGCTGATGTCATGACAGACAAAGCCCTAGTGCAAATCCCTGCGCCATTTGCGGGCGTGGTCACTAAGCTGTATTACGCCAAGGGCGATATTGCGAAAGTACATGCGCCACTTTATGCCGTACAAATTGAAGGTGCCGTTGAAATTGCAGGCGAATCTGTTGCGGCTGAACCTGCTGCGACGACTGCAAAAGTTACTGAGCCTGTGGCGGCTACAACTGCCAATTCGTCATCCAGTTCATCCGTCAGCATTGAAGAATTCTTACTACCGGATATCGGCGAAGGCATTGTTGAATGTGAACTAGTTGAATGGCTAGTGAGCGAAGGTGATTGGGTTGAGGAAGATCAACCGATTGCCGACGTGATGACAGATAAAGCGCTGGTGCAAATTCCTGCCATTAAAGCGGGTAAAATTGCCAAACTGCATTATCGCAAAGGTCAGCTGGCCAAAGTGCATGCGCCTTTATTTGCCATTGAAGTTGAACAGGCGGCTTCTGCACCTGCGGCGACAACAAACACTGATACTGTGGCCAATGCGGCACCAGCAGCGCAGATTGTGAGTGCAGAACCTGCTCGTCAAGGTAAAGCCTTAGCCAGCCCTGCGGTTCGCCGGATGGCGCGGTCGTTAGATATCGATTTGAGCCAAGTACCTGGCACAGGAAAGCACGGCCGTGTGTATAAGGAAGACATCACTCGTTTCCAACAAGGCGCGAGCAATGTTTCTGCTCCAAGTATGGCTTCGGTAAAAGAGGCGCCAGTTCAAGCGACTCAAACATCTCAAACCCAAGTTCCAACATCTACAGTGACTCAACGCGCTGACACGGTTGAGCCGATTCGCGGCGTAAAAGCTGTGATGGCACGCATGATGGTTGAATCTGTATCGAGCATTCCGCACTTTACCTATTGCGAAGAGTTTGATTTAACAGACTTAGTTGCACTGCGTGAAAGCATGAAAGTGAAGTATTCGTCAGATGAAGTGAAGTTGACCATGATGCCTTTCTTCATGAAGTCAATGTCGCTCGCGTTAAGTCAGTTCCCTGTGATGAACAGTCAAGTGAATGCTGATTGCACTGAACTAACTTACAAGGCACGTCACAATATCGGCATGGCGGTGGATTCTAAAGTCGGTCTCTTGGTGCCCAACATCAAAGATGTGCAGGACAAGAGCATTTTAGAAGTGGCGGCAGAAATCACCCGCCTGACCCAAGCAGCCCGTAGCGGCCGCGTGGCGCCAGCGGATCTGAAAGACGGCACTATATCTATTTCTAACATTGGCGCCTTAGGTGGCACAGTGGCGACGCCTATCATCAACAAACCTGAGGTGGCGATTGTGGCCTTAGGTAAGTTGCAAACCTTACCGCGCTTTAACGCGAAAGGGGAAGTCGAAGCTCGCCAAATCATGCAAGTGAGCTGGTCAGGTGACCATAGAGTGATCGATGGCGGTACGATTGCTCGCTTCTGTAATCTGTGGAAACAGTATCTTGAGCAACCTCAAGAGATGTTATTAGCGATGCGCTAAGCCGCTGGCACGAATAACTGACACTAAAAGGACGCTAAAAGCGTCCTTTTTTATTTGCTTTGCACAAATGGGTTAATCTTTTGATCCCGATTACGTATAATTCCCGAACGTAGTTATCCTGATGGATGTGTTATGAGTCAGTTAGCCCCCAGCCCATTTGCTCCAACAATAGAAACCATTGATTACCCGTTTCCGCCTAAACCAGTGCCTTTGTCCGATGCGCAAAAAGCCGATTATAAGGCGCGTATCAAACAACTGCTCATTGAAAAAGATGCCGTTCTGGTTGCCCACTATTATACCGATCCTGAAATCCAAGCCCTTGCCGAAGAGACTGGCGGCTGCGTTTCAGACTCCTTAGAAATGGCGCGCTTTGGCCGCGATCACCCAGCAAAAACCTTAATCGTTGCTGGGGTCAAGTTTATGGGCGAAACCGCCAAGATTTTGAGCCCAGAAAAAACCATTTTAATGCCGACCTTAGAAGCGACCTGTTCATTGGATTTAGGTTGTCCAATCGATAAGTTCAGCGCTTTCTGCGACGCCCACCCAGATCATACTGTGGTGGTTTACGCCAATACCTCGGCTGCGGTTAAAGCGCGCGCCGATTGGGTGGTGACCTCCAGCATTGCCCTTGAAATCGTTGAACACTTAGATAGTGAAGGTAAAAAGATCATTTGGGGACCCGATCGTCATTTAGGCAGTTATATTGCCAAACAGACGGGCGCCGACATGTTAATGTGGCAGGGTGATTGTATCGTTCATGACGAGTTTAAATCTAATGCACTGCGCGATATGAAAAGCGTTTACCCAGATGCAGCGATTCTTGTGCATCCTGAGTCGCCAGCCAGTGTGGTGGCGATGGCCGATGCGGTTGGCTCAACTAGTCAGCTAATCAAAGCGGCGCAAACCATGCCGAATGAGCGTTTTATCGTGGCAACCGATCGCGGTATTTTCTATAAAATGCAGCAGGCGGCGCCAGGTAAAATTTTAATCGAAGCGCCAACGGGCGGAAATGGCGCCACCTGTAAGAGCTGTGCCCACTGTCCTTGGATGGCGATGAACGGTTTGCAGGCAATTGAAGCGTCACTCGCCGACAGCGATAAAACCACCCATGAGATTTTTGTGGATGAAGACTTAAGAGTGAAAGCGCTTATTCCGCTAACGCGTATGCTGGATTTCGCCAAAACACTGAATATGAAAGTGAAGGGTAATGCCTAAGCCTATTATTTAGCTTTCTTCAGTGTAATAAAAATCCCCGCCATAGAGTGGGGATTTTTTATGTCTGTTGTTTTTATTAAAACTAAGGCAATAAAAAGCCTCGCAAATGCGAGGCTTAATTGAGTAACGCGGAATCTAGTGACTAGATTACTTTACGCTTACTTACTTGGCGTTCATCAGTGCAACCGCGTTATCTAACATACGGTTACTGAATCCCCATTCGTTATCATACCAAGACATCACTTTCACTAAACGACCGTTTACACGGGTTTGAGTGGCGTCAAAGTTTGAAGAAAACGCATTGTGGTTAAAGTCGATAGACACCAATGGCTCTTTGTTTACCGCTAACACTTCGCTTAATGGCGCAACGCTGGCAGCACGTTCAATAATGGCATTTACTTCTTCAACCGTAGTATCACGGGCAGCGATGAAAGATAAATCCACGAGTGATACGTTAACTGTAGGTACACGAACCGCTAAACCGTCGAATTTACCTTGTAATTCAGGTACAACCAAACCTACAGCAGCAGCTGCGCCAGTTTTAGTTGGGATCATTGACAGTGCCGCTGCACGGGCACGACGTAAATCTGTGTGGTACACGTCAGATAAACGTTGATCGTTGGTATAAGCGTGAATAGTGGTCATCAGGCCTGATTCGATACCAATCTCGTCATTTAACGGCTTAGCAAAAGGGGCTAAACAGTTTGTTGTACAAGAAGCATTTGAAATCACTGTCATGTCTGACGTCAGCACGTTGTTGTTCACACCGTAAACAACAGTGGCATCGACGTTTTTGCCTGGAGCAGAAATAATTACTTTCTTCGCACCAGCGGTTAAATGCGGTTGAACGGTTTCTTTAGAAGTAAAGATACCGGTACATTCGAAAACCACGTCAACCTGTAGCTCTGCCCATGGCAGTTTTGCAGGATCACGTTCTTGGAAAGTGAGGATCTTATCGCCATTCACATAAATGGCTTCGGCATCATGGTCAACCTTGGCATTGAAACGACCGTGAACAGAATCGTATTTTGTCAGGTGGGCGTTGATTGAAGCGTCGCCTAAATCATTAATAGCGACAATCTTGATTGGATAAGCTTTTTCGCTTTCGTACAAGGCGCGTAATACGTTTCTACCGATACGGCCATAGCCATTTATTGCTACACGGATAGTCATCTCATATCCCTCTGGTGATTATAAAATTCAACTGGTAGTAAAATTACCAAACTGACAGCTATCGTCAAGTTAAATCGGCATTTTACCGCTGTCTTGATTAACAAATTAGGTATTTTTTTTACATCGGTCGCGAAATCGCCATTTTTCACGCGTTAATTGGGTAAAAAATTACAAGATGGCAAACATTTTGCCATCAGTTGCTTAGTTTACTTTTTCGACAGGCGCAGGCGGCACAGCTTCGGTTTCAGTTGGCGCTTGGGCAACCGCTTGAGGATCAAGCCATTGTCTTACTGGACTCATAGAATAAGTGCCCTTTTTTAGCGCATCGATAAGGGCTTGGGCTTTTAAATCGAGTTCAGTTGCCAGCGTTTTATTGCCACCGAGCAAGGCTAGCATTTTTTCCTCTGAATACTTCTGCTGCGTAAGTAGTAAATTTGCTTTCGTCAGCATATAGGATTTATCTAAAACTTGTTGCTGGCGATAGGCAGATGCGAGCCCAAGTAACCAGTTAACGTCGAAATCATCGTATTGGATCTCCGCAAAGACTTTAAGATAGAGTTGTTGCGCTTTGATGGCATTTCGATTGCTGTAATAGGTTGCGACTTGGGCAAGTAGAAAGGGGTCAGTCACTTCGCCAGCGTTTTCCTGTTCTAATAATCTATTTAACGCTGCGGTATCGCCAAAGCGAGTCCATTGGTAATAGGACATAAAAGGGTCTTGCCGTTCACGGGTTTGATCTTGTAGTAAACTTAAATTTTGAGTGCTTAGTCTAAAGGCTCTGGCTCTATCTGCTGTGCGATTGGTGTGGATGATATGCTGAACGCCAGAGGCGAGTTCAATACAACGGCTGTAATCCTCAAGGTAGGTTAATTGTGAGTAGAGCTGCTTACCTGTGAGGTTTTCGTTGTCTTTTAACTTGTAGCGGTTTTGGATAAGTTTGGTCTTTTCAGTCAAACACCAGCTGTCCTTATGCAAATCGGCACAAATTTCAGGATTATTTTTACAAATTGCTGAGATATTTCGGTCATTATCACAACCGAAAAGACCGAAAAAGCTCATCCCTAAGGTAAATGATGTAATTATTACTAGATTTTGTCTCAAAACACTCTCCAAACGATAATTTTTCTAATAAAATTACAGATTTACAGAAAATATCTTACTGGCAACAAAGCGCGACTTTCATTACAATGGCGCCGACCAAAACAGGGTTTTCCCTAAAACCCGCATTAGATTATTGGTCTTTTCGTCATGTTACTCAAACCTTTCAGTACATTTTATTGAAAAGTGAGATAAAGGATCTGTAAATGAGCGCTGATAAACACCTACAAAGTTGGCAAGAACGTTTTGAAATGGCAGAGGCGATGCAGCCTTTGTTAGGCAAGTTGTACCGTAACCAAGGCGTTGAAGTCGTGGTCTACGGCAAGCCGTTACTCAATGCTTCTACGATTGAAATCATTAAAGCGCACCGTTTAGTTCGTCGTCATGTCGGTGAAAAATTACGTTTACGCGAGAGTTTCCCCTTCGTTCAAGCTTTGAGCAAACTCGCAGTTAAACAATGTAAAGTGGATATTGGTAAGCTCGCTGTCAATTACTGGCGCGACCATACTGATGTCAGCGAAATTGAAAGCTATATGGCAAAAGAATTGGCCGATGCTATCGACCATGCCGATGATGTCGCGCCGCGTGACGTCGTGCTTTATGGTTTTGGCCGTATCGGTCGCTTATTGGCACGCTTGCTGATTGAACGCACAGGTCGCAGCAATAAGTTAAGGTTACGCGCTATCGTTTTACGTGGCGGCAAGAAAGGCGATTTAGAAAAACGCGCGAGTTTACTGCGTCGTGACTCAGTCCATGGTCCTTTCAATGGTTCTGTTGAAGTTGACGAAGAGAACAACGCCATCATAGCCAATGGCACTTATATCCAAGTGATCTATGCTAATTCACCCGACGAAGTGGATTACACTAAATACGACATCAATGATGCATTGATTGTTGATAATACAGGTATTTGGAAAGATGAAGCGGGTCTTGGTTTACACCTTAAGAGTCCAGGTGCCAGCAAAGTATTATTGACGGCTCCTGCAAAAGGCGCGATTAAGAACATCGTTTACGGTGTGAACGAAGGCGATATTACCCCAGAAGACATTATCGTTTCAGCGGCGAGTTGTACCACCAATGCTATTACGCCAGTACTGAAAGCTGTGAATGATAAATATGGTATCGAGAATGGTCACGTTGAAACGATTCATTCTTATACTAACGATCAAAACCTGATTGATAACTATCATACCGCTGACCGTCGTGGCCGTAGTGCACCATTAAACATGGTGATCACTGAAACGGGTGCAGCAAAAGCAGTTGCTAAAGCTTTACCTGCATTAGCCGGTAAGTTAACAGGTAACGCGATTCGTGTGCCGACGCCTAACGTCTCTATGGCGATCATCAGCATGAACCTGAATGCTGAAACCAGTAAAGATGAGCTTAACGAGTATCTGAAAGATACGGCGCTACAATCACCACTGCAAAATCAAATTGACTACACAGACTCTACTGAGATTGTATCGAGCGATTTAGTCGGTTCTCGCTACGCGGGTGTGGTTGATTCACAAGCGACTATTGCAGAAGGCAAGCGTGCCATTCTTTATGTATGGTATGACAACGAATTTGGTTACAGTTGCCAAGTGGTTGGCGTAATGCAAACGATGTTAGGTTTAACGACGCTATCTCTACCTGCGTAAATTGCCCACGTAGGTTTTGCTCGAGTGATTAATGACTTTGCTTAACCTTTGAATAAAGCGCCCAATAGGGCGCTTTTGTTTTTCTATACTTCTACAATTTTATTGGACTCGACTCCATAACTCACCATCATCCCCTGTTTATCTGCCGCGTTTAATTAGCGGTAGCATCGGCATCAGTATCGGTACAAAGCCTAAATTGATGAATGAAACATCAACTTTACTGAGGTGTGGCGGTTTATTGGGCAAACGATGCGGCTTAGATCATTTTTTAAAAATTGTTGATTGACTCTGAGGTCTAAATCGGTAGAATGCCAATCCGCAGTCAGAGGAAAGCATGCCGAGCATGAGTTCAAATGATTAAGCGCAATGATAGGCGACATTAGCTCAGTTGGTAGAGCGATACCTTGCCAAGGTATAGGTCATCGGTTCGAACCCGATATGTCGCTCCAAATTTTAATAAATTTGGCAGTTTGGGCGCGATGGCAGAATGGCTATGCTGCGGATTGCAAATCCGTCGATCTCGGTTCGACTCCGGGTCGCGCCTCCATAGATTAAAGTATTAATGACACGATTCCCGTCGTTAATATAAAGAGTTTGCCCGAGTGGTGGAATCGGTAGACACAAGGGATTTAAAATCCCTCGCTGGTAACAGCGTGCCAGTTCAAGTCTGGCCTCGGGTACCAAAAAACAGAAAAGCCCTGACTGATGTCAGGGCTTTTTTGCTTTATAACTTCTACACCCACATTTCATGATTCTTAATCTAGTATCACTACAGCTATAGATTGGTTAGGCCCAAGCCCACTATTTTACTCATTCAGTATTGCGACTTCTGACCTGTTTCTTTTCTACAATATAAAACTGAGTGATTTTGTGATCTAGATGTTGTAAATCGCTTTATTTAAGTAATGTCACTATTGGGCTAATAATTGCGTAATAAAATGTACTTTTTATTGTTGAATCGACAATAGTGTAATAATTTCCCTAAGAAGGGACTTAAGTCGCTATTACCCCCTTAAAGACAGTGGTATAAATAAGCCGAAATTTCCCCTACACGCGCATATTAGGATACGTAGTCATGATTTTCTCTCAAGTATTACTCGCACCCGCTGATCCAATTCTTGGTTTAACCGATACCTTTAAAGCTGATCCGCGTCAGGATAAAGTTAATCTTGGTGTTGGCATTTATAAGGATGAGGCAGGACAGACTCCCGTTCTGGCTTCAGTGAAAAAAGCCGAGGCCATTTTACTTGAGCAAGAGAAGACCAAAAACTACTTAGGCATTGAAGGCGTTCAAGCTTATAACCGTGTAGTACAAACATTGTTGTTTGGCGAAGGCAGTGCATTAATTTCTTCTGGCCGTGCTGCCACAGCGCAAGCTCCTGGTGGTACAGGAGCACTGCGTATTGCTGCTGAGTTTTTACTGCGTAATACCGATTCGCACACTATTTGGGTGAGCAATCCAACGTGGGCCAACCATCAAAATATTTTTGAAACGGCGGGTTTAACGGTTAAAGAGTTCGGTTATTACAAAGCAGAAGCCCATGACATCGATTTCGATACCATGATGACTGACTTGTCTCACGCCAATGCGGGTGATGTCGTGCTGCTACACGGTTGCTGCCATAACCCAACGGGTATCGATTTAACGTTGGCGCAATGGGAACTTGTTGCTCAATTGTGTGCTGATAAGAAACTCGTGCCACTGTTTGACTTTGCTTATCAGGGTTTTGGTGCTGGCATTGAAGAAGATGCGGCAGGTCTGCGTTTAGTCGCGTCTAAAGTGTCTGAGTTGCTGGTCGCTAACTCTTTCTCGAAAAACTTTGGTTTATACAACGAGCGTATTGGCGCCGTGACTGTGGTGGCTGAAGATGCTGATGCTGCCGTACGTGCTTTTAGCCAAGTGAAACGTACCATACGCGCCAACTATTCTAATCCGCCAGCCCACGGCGCACTGATCGTCAGCACAATATTAAATGATGCAGCTCTGAAGGCCATGTGGGTGCAGGAAGTCAAAGAGATGCGTGAACGTATCGCCGAAATGCGTACTCTGTTTGTTGATAGCTTAAAGGCTGAGGGCGTGACTCAGGACTTCAGTTTTATTTCTCGCCAAAATGGCATGTTCAGTTTCTCAGGTTTAAACAAAGCCCAAGTGGCACGTTTGAAAGACGAATTTGGTGTCTATATTGTCGGCTCTGGACGCATTAGCGTTGCAGGCATGACTAAGACGAATATGCCTGTTATCTGTAAAGCCATAGCACAAGTGTTGTAATGGTTATTGCAGCCTTATAGACAGACTAAAAGGACATTCCTTTTAGCTTTACAATATAAAGGACAGCACTTGCTGTCCTTTATTATTTCGATTAAATGATTAACAGGTAAGCGCTAGCAGGCAAGCGGTTGTTGAGTGAGATCATTGATCCGCAGCAGGGCGCTTAATGCATCTAATAAGTTCGCTTGATCATGTAGATTGGGATTATGGCGGTTCTTCAACGGAAAATAGTTGATCAGTGGCCCTAAACGCGTTTGTTCCCCATGACGTAGCACTTTGTGAATAATGGGCTTGCCAATCACCTGATGACACCAAGCGATACGTTGCTCAATGCTAAATCGACCCGCGGGTGAGGCCTCTTCGGCCAGGTTATCGATAAAGATCACCTGCGCTTTAGTTGCAGCGAGGCTTTTCGCGAACTTAGGTAACAGCAGCGGCGGCATGATACTGGTTAAGAAACTCCCAGGGCCTAGGATAACTAAATCTGCGTGCCGAACGGCCTCACAGGCTTCAAAGGTGGCATCGACCTGCGGCTCAAGGCAGAGCGCGATAGGAGCCTCATTCATACTGTCGACATTAATCTCCCCAAAGACTTTACTGCCACAGGCTTGCAGGGCCACTAAGTGAGTGGGCTGCTCTGACATGGGAATAAGTTGAGTTTCTATCTTAAGTAAGTTACGGATGAGATTAACTGCTTCTAATGGACGAACGCAGAGTTGATCAAGAGCCAGTAAAATTAAGTTACCTAAATTATGGCCACTGAGTTCAGTGGCACCTTGGAAACGGTATTCGAACAATTGCGAGCCAACGGAAGGACGATTAGCTAAATGGGATAAGCAGTTACGTAAATCCCCCCAAGCAATACAGTCTTGCTCGGCTCTCAGTCGACCAGTAGAACCGCCATTATCAGTGGTGGCGACAATCCCTGTAAGGCGGTTGCCTAAAAAATCGAGCGAGGATAATACTCGGCCTAAACCATGGCCTCCGCCGATGGCGACGACACGTTCAAATTGATTTAACATCAAATGCTGCATCTGGGTTTTTCCTTCCTGAATACCCGAAAATTTAATGTCATAGCCATCCATTGTCGCTATAAGCGGGATGACTCATGAGCCGTTGTGCAATGGTGATAACGCTAAGGAACCTTAGTATAAATACTCAGTCAAATGCTTGCATCTATAAATGACGGCGTAATAGCAAGCTCGACTCGATAATGGTGCCTCAGGCGTAATATTGTACCTGAGTTCGTGATCATGATGATGGGCAAATTTCGTGAAATCTGACAAATAGCTTATAATCCGGCCTTTATTTGCCCAATAAGGGCGTTACACCTAAGGTGAATGATTGAAAACGGGTAGAATCGGTTCGTTTACATTGGCATTAGCCATGGTCATAGTGGCGATTTTTGCATTACGAGTTTGGATCATTCCTCACTCGAATGACTCATCCGCTATTGCGCCCCAATTCGTTAGCGATGTCGATCCTGTTACGCAAGTCCCTGACTTTTCTGCGATCAGCGACATTACCGAAAAGAAGAAAGCTTTTTTTGATTTCCTGCGGCCGATTGTTCAGCAACAGAATGCCATTATCTTGATGGAGCGTGGCTTTATCAATGAGATGCTTGCCTTAGTCGATAATGGTAAGAGTTTATCTGATACCGAATTAGCGCAGATCAATGCGTTATTTGATAAATACCAATATGCGGCGCGTAACGTAGATGCTAAGTCATTAGCAAGCTTACTTAAACGTGTCGATATCGTGCCGGAATCTATGGTGTTAATTCAAGCCGCGAATGAATCGGGTTGGGGGAGTTCACGTTTTGCCAGAGAAGGTTTTAACTTTTTTGGCGAATGGTGTTTTACTTCTGGCTGCGGCATAGTGCCGTCCTCACGTGGTTCGGGTAAAAGTCATGAGGTGAAAGTGTTTTCATCGGTTGATGAATCGGTTTCATCCTATATGCGTAATTTAAATTCTAATACTGCCTATGCGTTATTTCGCTCTATTCGAGCAGATTTACGTTCACAGGAGCTAGAGCCAACAGCGGATCAATTGATTTACGGTTTAGTGAATTATTCTGAAAGACAAGAAGCTTATATTGATGAGCTGCTTGATATGTTACGTCATAATGAAAAATATTTGGTGAATGTCGATGTATAAAAAACTGTTGTTTAGTAGCCTGTTCTTTTTGGCAACTAGCGCTGCTGCAGAAACTGTATCCCTTGAATATAAAGGCTTTTATGATAGATTGAAACAAGTCAATAAAGGCGGTTATCAACTCGTGGAAGTGGCGTTTAGTGTTCCAATGCAAAAGAATTGTTTGATCCAAAGTGGTTCCATTTCCAGTGAAAAAACCTCAACGCCACTGACGTATACTGATGCTCAGCGGTTATTCATTCCCTTAGATGATGATTTAAAAGATCAGCGAGCCTTGGTTAATCTGAATTTCGCTGGCAGCGCTGAGGGATGTGGTATTGCAATGCAAGTTAGAGCAAAACAGACATTAGCCGAGTACGATAAAACGCGCCTACAACAAATCATGACTGAGATGGACACGCTGCTCGGTGCTATGCAAGGCTTCCCGATGCGTTATTTTAGGGAATCCATTACTGGCTTAAACTTTGAATTCTCACCTGAACAAGAAGTCTATGTACGCCTTAATGGCCGTGAAGAAGCGATAAAAGGCAGTTATAAATTAGCCGCTAATGAGCTTGAAAGCATCACCACGCTAAGCTTCAGTGTCCAGCCATTAGTCTTGAGTCCTTGGGTGAAGTAATCATCTTTGTATCTTTGAATAGGCGTCTTGAGATAAGCGATTCAGAAGCGCTGGCTCAAAGATAAACTTATTCTGTAGCCATAAAAATGCCCACATTAAGTGGGCATTTTGTTGTGCTAATTTATCTTGCTTACTTTCGGTTCGTTAACTTCTCTTACTGACTAGGCGCTAAATTCAGTCTAAGTTAGACTTCGTAAGTGTTAACAATATCAATGCGTTTTGCTGCATCCAAATCGATACGACCGCTATTGGCGATATCAAGAAAATCGAATGCAGGTAGATTGGCTTCAGCAACATCACCACGCATAGGCGCATCTGGGTCACGTGTTAGAGACACAAAGTCGAACTGTTCACGGTCAACACCCTGTGATGGTGCGGTGTTTTGCATGGCGGTGAAAATCGTTTCAATGCGGCCTGGGTATTGTTTATCCCATTGATTTAGCATGTCTTTGACTGTGGCGCGCTTTAAGTTTTCCTGTGAGCCACACAAGTTGCATGGAATGATTGGAAATTCTTTTAAGCTGGCATATTCTTCGAGATCTTTCTCGCGACAATAGGCTAGGGGACGTATGACGATATTAGCACCATCATCCGACAGCAGCTTTGGCGGCATTGCTTTCATCTTACCGCCAAAGAACATATTTAAGAACAAGGTCTCGATAATGTCATCCCTGTGATGGCCTAGGGCGATTTTAGTGGCGCCGATACGCTGAGCAAAGCCATAAAGCGTGCCGCGGCGCAGGCGAGAGCACAAGGAGCAGGTGGTTTTACCTTCAGGGATTTTGTCTTTCACTATCGAGTAAGTATCTTTCTCGAGGATGTGATAAGGCACATTGAGCTTATCGAGATAGGCGGGCAATACATGCTCAGGGAAGCCCGGTTGCTTCTGATCTAAATTAACCGCAATGATTTCAAACTGAATGGGCGCACGTTGCTGCAGATTCATCAAAATATCGAGCATGGCGTAGCTGTCTTTACCGCCACTGAGGCAGCACATGATCTTATCGCCATCTTCAATCATATTGTAATCGGCAATCGCGCTGCCCACTTCACGACGAAGCCGCTTCTGTAATTTATTCAGACGGGTAGTTTGTTTTTTTGATAATTCTTCCGGCATAGGATTTACCGTAACTTCAGATATAGCTTCAAGCATAAAAAAGCGCCCAGTAACACAGTTTCAGGGCGCGTATTATTCCAGCTATCTTTGGCGGGGTAAAGAGCCGCGTATTGCTTAGGCTTCTTCTAACGGTGATTTATAACCGTCGGGCTTTATAGCCAATAAATCGCAGTTGATGCTATCGATAACATGTTCAGCGGTATTACCTATCAGTGCTGCTGAAAATCCGGTACGACCAACAGTCCCTAGGATCACCAATTCAGCATCAAGTTTTTCAGCAAGCTCAGGGATCACATCCTCTGGTAAACCTTCTTTTACATGGCAATGACTTGGATTAATATCATAAGCGCTCGCAAGATAACTCACGCGCTGCTCATGCTGCATGCGAATGGTTTCGTTGTATGACTGGGCATCAAAGTCAGGAAGCTCAATGGCTAAGTTAACTGGCGTGCCGGGATAACCATTAACTAAATGTACTTCAGCAGAGAACTTTTTCGCCAAATCTTTTGCATGTTCAATAATTTTACCGTTAAGCATTTGATGATCGGTATCTTCGGTTGCCACATTCACAGCACAGAGGATTTTGCCCGCGGCTGGCCAGTCATGGGCTTTCACCATCAATACTGGCACAGGGGCTTTACGCATTAAATGCCAATCAGTTGGAGTGAAGATCACCGCCTTGAGTTTGTCGTGGGCATGGGTGCCTTTAACAATCAAATCGTATTGCCCTGAAATAGCATGATTAATAATGCTTTCAAAGGGGCGGTTATGCCAAATGACTTGAGTATCGATATTGAGTTGCAGATGAGTATAAGCGGCGAGTAAGTCTTGGATCCAAGCGAGCCGTTGATCTATGACACCTTGACGCATGGCTTCGCGTTCTTGATTCGACAGAATCGAAGTCATTTCGTAAGAGAAGTCGAAGATAGAAAGAAACACAGTGACTTGAGCGTTGCATTTACTGGCCAAGGCGACCGCTCGTGCAAGGGCAACTTGATTCTCAGTGGTAGGGTCAACCACAACCAGTATTTTTTGATAATCCTTCATGTTTGGTTCCTTTAGTCATAGGCTCAATATCATCATGAGCCTTTGGCAGTGAGCTGTATTGTTCTAGATCAAACTCATTTGAAATTGATTAAAACTCGCTTAAAAATCATGCCTTAATCTGCATGACATGTCTAGCAAGCACAGCTTTTACCATTAAACTGTTATGCTATTGGCGACAATTATTTAGGCTTGATCTCTCACGGTTAATGCTTTTGCGATTGACTATCTCGCGATGCGAGAATTACCCGCTAACAGATTTAGCTCTTGCGAGTCGAGGATAGTGATGTACTTACCCTTAACCTCAATCAAGCCTGACTTTTGGAAGCGTCCAAGTAAGCGGCTGATGGTCTCAACGGTTAAACCGAGATAATTGCCAATGTCACCACGGGTCATGGTTAAACGGAATTCTTTAGGTGAGAAACCACGGCTGCCGAAACGATTTGCTAAATTACTGATAAACGCTGCTAGACGTTCTTCGGCATTTTTCTTACTGAGCAGCAGGATCATTTCTTGATCGCTCATGATCTCATTACTCATTAGACGCATGATCTGCTGACGTAACTTAGGCATAGTGCCCGAAAGTTCATCGAGGATATTAAAGGGGATTTCACAAACCATAGAGGTTTCGAGGGCCTGTGCAAAACTCTGGTGCAACTGAGCGTGAATACCATCAAAACCAATCACATCACCCGCGAGATGGAAGCCAGTTATCTGCTCATCACCTTGCTCAGTAATAGTGTAACTTTTGATGGTGCCAGAGCGGATCGCAAACAGGGATTTCAATGCATCACCTGACTTAAAAATTTGCTCGCCTTTCTGGATTGGCTTTTTACGCTCAATAATATCATCGAGCTGATCTAGCTCACTTGCATTGAGGGTAAAAGGAATACAAAGGGTACCCATACTGCAATCGTGACAATGGATTGTGCATCCGCTAGCGGCAGGACGACGATTCTTATTTTGTTCAATTGTCATGTTGATTCTCAAGTTTATCCACTGTAACCATGTTAAACCAATTCACTCACTTGGGCTAGTTTAGCTGCGCGAGTGCGATATATAAAGTTTGACCACCAAAGGCAATTAACAGTAAGCCGCTCAATAGTCTAACGGTTTTCTTTTGTACCCATGCAGCAAGGCGTTTTGCCGCCACGCCAGCACTTAATAGGGCGGGTAAAGTACCCAAGCCAAAGGCTAACATAATCAAGGCGCCTTGGCTGGCAGAGCCAGATGCAACCGACCAAGTTAAGGTGCTATAGACGAGGCCGCAGGGGAGCCAGCCCCAAATGAATCCCGCCATGACTGCTTGGCTCGGATTCTTGATTGGAACAAGACGCTGCGCTAGCGGTTTTAAATATTGCCATAGCCATTGACCTACACGCTCAATTTGCACTATTCCAACCCATATTTTAGCGATGTAAAGCCCTGTTGCAATCATCATCAGTCCAGCAACCATGCGCAGGACAATCAGATAAATATCCAGTTCAAATAAGTGACCAAGACCTGCCGACGATGCGCCCACTAAGCCGCCCGCTAAGGTGTAACTTAAAATACGGCCTAAATTGTAACTCAGTAAATATTTAAGCTGATGGGCCAGCTGGTTACCTATTTTAGGATGAGGGATTTGGGCGGAAAACGCGCCCACTAAACCGCCACACATACCAAAACAATGTGCAGCTCCCATCAAGCCGACGAGAAAGGCACCGGTAACATTGTACTCAATCACAAAGGCATGCCTTTTTGCTGATTTTTTATCGCTTGCTGCGCTGCGATGTCATCATGTTCTGCTGTTGACTGAATGGCGGGGGTGGGTAGATGGCCAGGTTTGTCAGTATTTTCATCAAACAATATAGAAACACTTTGACGGTCAAGATCGTCAAATTGCTCAGATTTCACTGCCCAGAAAAATACCATTACCGCAATGGCGACGAAGATCATGGCAATGGGGATAAGCACATAAATAATTTCCATAATGACCTCTTAGTATCTGGTTAAACATTTTATTATGATCACACTTTTACCCGTAATAATCTCAGGCTATTACCGACCACAATCAAAGAACTCGCCGACATGCCAATCGCGGCAATATAAGGTGCCACATGACCAGTGACAGCTAAAGGCAAGATAAGGGCGTTGTAACCCAGCGCCCACGCTAAATTTTGTTTAATAATTTGCGTGGTCAGTTTAGCGACCGCGACAGCTTGGGTGAAACGGGATAGATGATCGCCCAGTAAAATCAAATCGGCACTGTTTTTGGCAATCGCACTGCCACTGCCCATGGCGACCGACAAATCAGCCCCCGCAAGTACAGGCGCATCATTGATGCCATCGCCAAACATCGCCACGCGAGTATGCTGTTGTAATTTCGTTACTAGGGCAAGTTTACCCGCGGGCGTTAATCCGCTGTGCACATCTTCAATTCCCAGCTCTTTGGCCAGTTGATGCACATGTCCGGAGCTATCGCCGCTGGCGATACTAATGCGGCAACCTTGTTGCTGTAATATCTCAATCGTGGCCTTACTGTCTTGACGAATATTGTCTTGAATTTCAAAGCTGGCCAGCACTTCAAGCTGCTCATTGGCTGAGCGAGCTAACCAAATCTTTTGGGTTGGGTCCTGAGTATCGACACGTGCGCCAGTAAATACAGCATTACCAATTAAATAGTCAGTCCCCTCGATACGGCCTCGAACACCAAAGCCGACTTCATGGTGAACTTGCTCCGCGACCAAGGTATTATCGGCAAATAGGGCAAATGCAGCCGCAATCGGATGGCGAGAGCCCGTTTCCAGCGCTGCTGCAATGGCTAAGGCCTGCGTCTTTGTTAAATCGGCAATGCACTGCGTTTGCCCGATAGAGAGCGTACCACAGGTAAGGGTGCCAGTTTTATCAAAGACCACATGTTTAATCTGCGGCAGTTTTTCAAAGACACCTGCCTTGCGAGTAATGATCCCAAGACGGGTAAAAATGGCGGTTGCACAGGTGACGGCGGTCGGTGTCGCTAGCGCTAAGGCACAAGGACAAGTTGCGACCAGAACCGATAGCGTTACCCAAAAGGCATCCTCTGGGGAAATCTGTTGCCAAACCAAATAGGTCATCGTCGCGATTGTTAGAATCGTACCCGAGAAATAGCGGGATAATTTATCGGCTAATAGGGCTATCGCAGGTTTTGTATTGGATGCCAGCTCCTGCAGTCGAATAATTTCCGCCACGAGTTGGTCTTGCCCTAACGCTGTAACTTTAACTTTTATCGGTTGATCGACGTTGATAGTGCCAGCGTACACTTGCTGATCTTGCTGCTTTTCAATGGGCATTTGCTCACCAGTGAGCATAGCTTCATTGATGTTTGTGTGGCCTTCAATCACCACACCATCGGCCGCAACCATTTCCCCTGGTTTTACAAGGATCACATCATTGAGGCGTAACTTTTTGGCCGGAATTTCTTCTTGACCATTTTCGGTGACTAAGTGTGCAGTGAGCGGCACCAATTTATGTAAATTACTGGAGCTGACCGAGGCCTTTTGTCTTGCCTTTTGCTCGAAGTAACGGCCGAGTAACAAAAAGAATGTAAACATGGATACGGATTCAAAATACACTTCGCCTGTGCCATTCACTGTGGCAAAACAGCTTGCGGTATAGGCACCACCAATGGCAATCGAAACAGACACATCCATATTGAGTTTGCCGCTGAGCAGGGTACGAATGGCGCTAAAATAGAAGGGTTGCGCTGAATAAAGCACCACAGGAGTGGCAAAAATCATGCTAACCCAGCGGAAATAGTCCCGATACTGCACGTCTAAATCGGTGAAGTAGCCAGTATAAAGGGCGAGGGCGAACATCATAACTTGCATAGTCGCAAAGCCAGCTAAGCCTAAACGCAGTAAAAATTTGCGACTATTGAGTTTATTGTTGAGCTCTTGTTCGTCAACTTGGTAGGGTGCGGCTTGATAGCCGATACGACTAATTTGTCCGAGAATATCGCTAAGTTTTACCTTGCGTTTATCCCAACTGATCATAGCGCGTTGGGTGGTTGAGTTGACTAGCACTTGGCTCACGCCCGCGAGTTGTTTGACTTTGTGTTCAATTAACCAAGCACAGGCGGCACAGGTGATACCATCGATGGAGAGTGATACTGATTCGACATTGTCCTCAGAATGCACAAAGTCTTGCTGCACTTCGGGCAAGTCATAGGCGCTAAATTGCGTTAATGCTTCGGGGACCAGGGCATTCTGTTTACTGCCAGGCTCAGTGCGGAACTTGTAATAACTGAGTAATCCCGCATCGACAATCGCTTGAGAAACCGCCTGACAGCCAGGGCAACACATAAGTTCATCACGGTCATTAATGCGAGTCACAAACTGCTGGCCCGTCAGAACGGGCTCTTGGCAGTGAAAACAACTTGGATACGTCATAGCGCTACTTATTTAACCACAATCAATTCAGCCAAAGTTGGACGTGATCTTTTAATTCAACGCGTTGGTGAATTCGCCATTTACCGTCGTAACTTTCGAGGCGTACTTCCCAAGGGCCGGTTAGGGTAGTAGGGATGGTAATGCGATACACATTGCTGGCATCGGCCGTCGCAGTGAGTTTCATATCTCTGTCGGCAATGGTTGGATGATAGAACTCGACTTTCAAGGCGGCTTGATATGCTGGTCCCCCTTGCTGCGTCAGTAAAATCTCATTATTGGCTTGATCGAGTGAAAAGTTCATGCCTATTTGTTTGGCATACTTCACTTTACTTAAGTCCATATTAATGGCTTTGCCATCTTTGTAGTAATCCTCGGCGACTAAAGAGTCCGAGTTCGTAAGGGCAATTTTTAGTGTGGTAAAACTTGCGACGACGGCACATAAAGGAAGAATAATTAAAAACCAAGGCCAGAACTGCTTATACCAGGCTTGTTGTTCGCTCATGTCAGATACCCATTCAAAAAATTTGCGCCATTTTACCGTTAAAAGACGGTTTTAGCACTTTAAAAAAAAGGCCTCGAAGTCTTCGAGGCCTTAGTGTTACTTATACCTAATTACTTGTTTGACAAGCTATAAACATAAGCTGTAATGACGTGAACTTTCTCTTCACCGAGAACGTCTTTCCACGCTGGCATCACACCTGCGCGACCATGTTTAATGGTCTCTTCGATCATGCCACGGCTACCGCCATATAACCAAACATCGTCAGTTAAGTTAGGAGCACCCATAAACTTGTTGCCTTTAGCGTCCATACCATGACACGCAAAACAACCTTTCATGAATGAGCCTTGACCTTGGGCAGCGAGTTTCTCGTCATGCTCACGACCAGACAATTTAACAACGTATTCAGCTAAACCAGCAATCTCGCTATCTTCGATTGGCAAACCACCTTTGGGTGGCATCATGCCATGACGACCTGCCATGATAGTGGTCTTAATCGTGGCTAATTCACCACCATATAACCAGTCACCATCGGTAAGATTAGGGAAGCCTTTGCTACCACGTGCATCAGAACCATGGCACTGAGCACAGTTTTGTAGGAACAAACGGCCACCCACTTTCAACGCTTCTTGGTTTTTCACTAATTCTTCTAGTGGTGTTGCCAAGTAAGCTGCGAAGATTGGGCCATATTTTTCATCAGCATGTTTTACTTCTTGATCATACTGAACATAAAGACCTTCTTTTGCTGCTAGCTCAATCGCTGCGGCAGAATCGGCTTTAATGCCATGCTCTGTGCCGATACTCTGGTTAGAACTGGTCCAGCCTAATAGGCCTTTATAGTTACCTAAACCAGGAAATAGGGCCAAATAGATCAAGCCAAACACGATAGTGATATAGAACATATAACTCCACCATTTTGGCAGTGGGTTATTGAGTTCTTCAATACCGTCGAAACTGTGACCCATGGATTCGCCTTCTTTTACGTCAGTGGTGTTCTTAGAACACACACGCAGTAATAGAAAACAACCCGCGATCACGACTAACGAGAGTACAGTAATCCAAACACTCCAGAAGCTACTCATCACTTATTCTCTCCTGAGTCCTTCGATACCTTGTTGATTTCCTCATCGGAAAACACAAGGTTAGCTGCTTCATCAAATGATTTTTGACGACGCGAGCTATATGCCCAAGCAAATATACCGACGAAGGTCAGCATCACAATGATGGTTAAAATGCCTTGTAATGTGCCGTAATCCATATATTGCCTCCTTATTTGAGTGCGTGACCCAAAGACTGAAGATATGCAATCAAGGCGTCCATTTCTGTCTTACCTGCAACAGCTTGCTGTGCGCCTGCGATTTCTTCATCGGTATAAAGATCATTACCTTTGTAACCGCCTTTATGCAGGTTACGTAGGATAGTCATCTTGTCACCCGTTAGTTTGCCGTCTAACTTGTTTTCGGCTAACCATGGGAACCCTGGCATATTCGATTGAGGAACTACAGCACGAGGATCGATTAAGTGAACTTCATGCCATTTATCGCTATAACGACCGCCAACACGTGCAAGATCAGGACCCGTACGCTTAGAACCCCATTGGAATGGATGATCCCAAACTGATTCGCCCGCGACAGAGTAATGACCATAACGTTCAGTTTCTGCACGTAAAGGACGGATCATCTGGCTGTGACAGTTATAACAACCTTCACGAACATAAATGTCACGACCTTCAATTTGCAGGGCAGTGTATGGCTTTAAACCTTCAACTGGCTCAGTCGTATCTTTTTGAAAAATCAACGGTGTGATTTCAACGAGACTACCGAAGCTGATAGCGATAACGGTAAAAATCGCTAACAAACCGATGTTTTTTTCAACTATCTCATGATTAAATTTCATCGAGTTTGCTCCTTTAAGCCGCTGTTGGTTCTGCCAATGCTGGCAATGAATCTTTAGAGGCTTTCACAGTACGGATCACGTTATATGCCATGATCAGCATACCGGTCAGGAAGAAACAACCGCCAAGGAAACGTACAAAGTAGAAAGGATAAGAAGCTTCCAGACTTTCAACAAAGCTATAAGTCAAAGTACCGTCAGCATTCACTGCGCGCCACATCAGACCTTGCATTACACCTGAAATCCACATAGAGACGATGTAAAGCACAGTACCAATAGTCGCTAACCAGAAATGGACGTTAATTAACTTGATGCTGTACATACGGCCGTGACCGAACAATACAGGGATCAAGTGATACAGAGAACCGATTGACACCATTGCAACCCAGCCTAGCGCGCCGGAGTGAACGTGACCGATAGTCCAGTCTGTATAGTGTGATAGTGCGTTAACTGTCTTAATTGCCATCATAGGGCCTTCGAAGGTAGACATACCGTAGAAAGACAGAGAAACAACTAAGAAACGTAACACAGGGTCAGTACGCAGTTTATGCCAGGCACCAGACAAGGTCATGATACCGTTAATCATACCGCCCCAAGAAGGTGCGAATAGGATAAGTGACATCACCATACCTAAAGACTGAGTCCAGTCAGGTAAAGCTGTGTAATGTAAGTGGTGAGGACCAGCCCAGATATACAGTGCGATCAGTGCCCAAAAGTGGACAATAGAAAGACGGTAAGAGTACACAGGACGACCTGCTTGCTTAGGTACGAAGTAATACATCATCCCCAAGAAGCCTGCGGTTAATAAGAAACCTACAGCGTTGTGACCATACCACCACTGCACCATAGCATCGACAGCGCCGCTATACAGAGAGTATGACTTGAACAGACTGACTGGTACTGCCATAGAGTTAACTATGTGTAGTACGGCAACGGTAATAATAAAGGCACCAAAGAACCAGTTCGCCACATAAATATGCGAAGTTGTTCGTTTGATAATAGTACCGAAGAACACGATAGCGTAGGACACCCAAACGATAGTAATTGCGATATCGATAGGCCATTCTAATTCAGCGTATTCTTTTCCTTGGGTGAAACCCATTGGTAAAGAGATAGCTGCTGACAGAATGATGGCTTGCCATCCCCAAAACGTAAATGCGGCTAACTTAGGTGCAAATAGTCGGGTTTGACAGGTGCGTTGTACGACATAATAGGATGTTGCAAAAAGGGCTGATGTACCGAACGCGAAGATCACCGCATTGGTGTGTAATGGTCGCAAGCGACTATACGTTAACCAAGGAGTGTCAAAGTTCAGCTGAGGCCAGATTAACTGAGCCGCAATTAATACGCCGACTGACATACCAACAATACCCCACAAAACTGTGGTTAAGGCAAATTGGCGGACAATGGCGTAATTGTAATCAGCGCCTGTTGGCTGGGAATGGTTCATCATAATGCTTCCACTGCTTATTACTTTTACTTTTAGTAAAGACAAGCTTTACCTGTTATAAATGACATAAAACTCAGCCTCCCTATTAAGGTTGCTGAGCGATGTCAATGCGTTACCCTGCATATTTTTGCTCAAATATGAGGTTTCGCAATGATACTTGAGCCATATCAAAAAAGATACCAAAGAAGGGGTGTGGAAAGTTGATCTAGATCAACCTACGCCATAGAATGTTAACATATTGCATCATAAGGTTAATCTTTGTGCTAACTCGTCTGAGTCCCTATTTATTTATCGCATTATTTAGCTTCAATCTCACAGCTTGTAAGGAAGATGCAAAGCAAGTCACACTTAAAAGCAGTCTTGATCCTTCACTTTGCCAATTTTCTAAGGGGGATTGTGTTAAAAAAGTTGGGGATGTTGAGCTCACTTTTCGCTTGTCACCAGGGAGTGCACCAAGCGAAAAGCCATTGACATTACAGTTGTTATCTTCCATGCCAATTTCTAATGTGCAAATCCGCTTAGAAGGAAGAGACATGTTTATGGGCGTTATTCCTGTAAATGTGAAGCAAACTGACGAAATGACTTATATCGGTCAGTTAGTCTACGGTTCTTGTAGTAGTGGCTACATGGTTTGGCGTGGCTTTGTGAGTTTTAGCGTTAATGGTGAAACTAAAACGGCTGTTTTTGATTTTCTCGCAGATGATAATGGTTAGATATATCTTTGAAAGTGCCTGATATGGATTTCTAAACATCAAGACAATCAACTATACAGATTAGTGATCCTTCCAGTTTTCTTTTACTTTGACAAAAATGTCTACATTTTCAATAAAGAGCTGTAATAAGTGAGGATCAAAGTGTGTTGCCGCCCCTTTACGCATTTCAGCTAAGACCTCTTCTAAAGGCCAAGCTGCTTTATAGCAGCGGGCATGGGAAAGGGCATCAAACACATCTGCGATTGCCACAATCCGCGAGAAAATGTGAATTTCGTCTTGTTTTAGATTTGCAGGATAACCAGAACCATCATATTTTTCATGATGTTGTAGTGCAATAATTGATGCGGCCTTTAGTATTGGTCGCTCAGAATTTGCAAGAATTTGATGGCCAATCATAGGGTGCTGACGCATAACTTTCCATTCTTCGTCATCTAATTTGCCGGGTTTAAGTAGGACAGCATCGGGGATCGCAATTTTGCCTATGTCATGCATTGGTGAGGCACGGCGCAGTAAATCGGCTTCGTATTCACTTAAACCGGCGAGTAATGCTAATTGAGAACAATACTCCGCCATACGTTTCACATGATTGGCAGCTTCTTTCGAGCGGCTTTCAACAACATCACCTAAACGTAAAATAAGCTCTGATTGTGTATCTTCCACCTCCTGATTGAGCAGCAAATTTTCAAAGGCTATGCCCACGTTGATGGCAAAAATATCAATGAGTTTCTTATCAAGATCATCAATTCTATCAATACCATCCATATAAAGTAGATTGATTAAACCGCCTTTGGTGGGAAAGTAACCGATAAAACAATTGTCTTCATAAAGGCACCGCTGTTGGGTGAGCGCACTGCGCAGTAGACGATCAATATGTTCAGGTAGTTGCGTAATGTGGGATTTATTCGCAAATTGGCCAGTACCAGCAAGGATTTCTATATTGACAGGTTCAACATGACCACTAATCGCATCAATTGCATTACAAGTCAGCAGTAGCGTTTCTGAATCGAGATTAAGTAGAGTGGCCACTTGAGTCAGTAGCCCATCGGCGAATTTATGCAGGGTGCGCAGTTCAAATAATCCTGAGGTGGCTTCTAGTACTCTTTCTAAGCCCTTACGGTGATTTATTTGGGTGCGCCTTGCTTGCTCGATTTCCATGATATCGCGATAAGAGCGAAGGGCTGAGTAGACGCTGGTCATCAGCTTACGGGAATCGAGTTCAGCTTTTGCTTTGTAATCATTAATATCGTAATTGACGATAACGTCTTCTTCTGGTGCTTGCCCTGGCTGGCCTGTACGTAAGATCAATCGAGTGGTTTTATTCAGTAATTCTTCACGGATCCACTTTACTAGTTCTAACCCTGCATGGTCACTTTCCATGACAACATCAATAAAGGCAATGGCGATGTCATGTTCTTGATTGAGTAATTCTTTTGCTTGTTCGGCACTATAAGCATTGATAAAGGTGAGGGCACGGCCATCAAGTTTAAAGCGGGAGAGGGCAAGCTTAGTGACGGTATGAACATCAGGTTCATCATCGACCACTAATACCTTCCAAGGAATACCAGACTCTGTTGTCTCGGTAGACTTTTTACCGGAAAAAAGAGGGTTTTTCTTTGCAAGATCAATCAGCATCCGATACCTCATTCAAGTAAAAATAATGATCACATAATCAGTGTAGTAGACACATTTCAAAGCGGTGCAAAATCTTGCATAAAATAGCGAGGTGAGTGGCAATCCTTAAACTACATTGTTGATAACGATTCTCATTTGTGTATTCTATTACTATCAAACAATGATAGGGAGGGAAAGGGCATGACTAATCGAATTAACTTATCAATTTCAGCGCATAAATTGGCACAGCTGATATATGATGGACACATCTGCGCATCTGACTTCACGTGCTTAGATAGCCAATCGAAACAGCAAGTGTGGCAGCTATGCTTGATCTGTTGCAAAAAGCGTATTACTTGTCAGCAATGTTCATTTTCAAGTTGCACTAAAAATCTGACATATCTTGATGCCGATAAATAACATTATCGGCATTTGCGTTTAAGTATTATCATATCAGAAACCCTTATAATTCAGATGTAATATGCAACTTCCTCCAGTAATCCCGTTATTTGACTCATTTGAATTCATACAAGTTGGCAATAGTATTGTTAACCAATATATCACCCAAATTAGCATGAAAAAGGTGGTTGATGCGGGCTTAGTCATCGAGCATGCCAGTGATTGGCTATTTGAGCAAAAGCATAACGAAAACAACTATAAAGCTTATCGCAGTGAACTCACTACGTTTCTGCATTGGTGTTTTGATGTAGTTTCAATGTCTCCCATTCAAGTTACGCGCAAAGACATGAGCCGTTACGTTGATTATTGCCAAGCACCGCCGATTGCACTGATCGGTTATTTTAATGTGCCACAGTTTAAGTACGATAAACTGCATGATGAACGGGTTCCAAACTCGCAATGGCGACCATTTGTCGGCAAAAAACAACTCGGGCAAATCCAGCCTTATGTGTTAAGCGATAATGCGTTAAAAACAAAAATGGCCATTTTGTCTTCGTTTTATTCGTACCTGACAAGTGAAGAATATTGTGAGCGGAATCCTGCACAAATCTGGCTTAATCACAGTCGATTTGCAGCAAACAGGCAATATCAGCGTCAAAGTCATGAAGATGAAAATAGTCTCGCATTCACTGAATTACAGTGGTCATATATTATGGCGACCGTTACTGGACTAGCAGAAGAATTTCCTGAGTTACATCAAAGAAGTTTATTCCTCATTACATTGATTTATTGCTGTTATTTACGCATTTCAGATGTGTCTGCACGTGCGGGTTATTCGCCGGTGATGAACCAGTTTAAACGTAATCAGCAAACGGGCATCTGGAGTTTTCATATTCCGTTGAGTAAAGGTGGTAAAAGACGCAGTGTTGCGATTTCAAAAGCCTTGCTCGATGCATTAGTCAAATATCGTCAGTTTTTAGGATTAACGGATTATCCAGGACCAAACGAAAATCATCCTTTGTTTGTACGGCATAAAGCTGCTGGACGCGGCCGAGATGTTGGTATCCTCAATGCCAATCTAGGCATTCGTCATGTTCGCGACGAAATTCAAAAAATAATTAATCTGGCTGCAGAACGTATAGAAATCGATGGCTTTACACAAGATGCGGCGCAGATGCGCAAACTTACTGCCCATAATATTCGTCACACCGGTATTACGCACGATATCAATATCAACCGCAGACCGTTATCTCATGTACAAGCCGATGCTGGCCACGAAAGTATCGACACTACATCGCAATATTTGCACACAAGCCAAATTGAACGTCATGAAAGTGCATTCAACAAACCAATCGACCATTTGAAAGGTATAGAGTGATTAGATATAAAAAGTGCGCACAATGTATATTATCTAGTCTGACAGGTGCATAGGAACGGCTATACAAGGCTTTCCTATATCGATGTTGTAT